>CAZKOM010000051.1:0-254 GCA_964554385.1 uncultured Flavobacteriaceae bacterium
ATTGGAAGCTCCCGATCCAGAACTACCTCCTGCCATACCAATTAGTACATTCATCAAGGAACGATTCATGGCTTTACACATTACTACGGTAAGAATGGTTCCTGCGCTACCTACTAAAACTCCACCCATCAGCATGACCTTGTTATGGTATAAAAATCCACCCGTAGCCGCGGCAACCCCTGTAAAGGAATTCAACAGCGAAATTACTACAGGCATATCGGCACCACCAATTGGGAATACAAAAATCAACCCAT
>CAZKOM010000051.1:264-17049 GCA_964554385.1 uncultured Flavobacteriaceae bacterium
CATATAGATAGGACATGCTAAAATCGCCCGAATTTACTGCACCATAATGGACAACGGCTAAAGCAACAATCGCGGCTAATACAACAGCATTAATAATTTGCTGCTGCGGCATTCGATAATCGCCTAATTTACCATTTAACTTACCCCAAGCAATGGCTGAACCGGCAAAGGATATGGTTCCAATAATTAATCCAGAAACTATAGCCAAATAAATACCAACTGGCATGGAAAACTCCGTTACCATACCTTCGGCACTCATGGCACTTGCTTCCGCTGTTTTGTGGTGAAATTCAATAATAGCAATCAATGCAGCGCTTAAACCACCCATACCATTGAATAAACTCACCATTTCAGGCATAGCCGTCATTTCTACTTTTTTGGCCATTACCGTTCCAAGTACCGTAGCTAAGAAGATTGCAGCAACGATATACGGAAAATTGTTAATGATGTGAAACCCTTGTGCATTTAAAAACAATGCAGCGAACACCGCTACTGCCATACCAAAGGCCGCAACTAAATTCCCTTTTCTAGCGGAATCAGGCTGACCCATCATTTTCAACCCAACGACAAAACTCACTGATCCAATTAAATAAGCAATATCTTGGTATGCATAACTTGGAATCATTGTGCACCTCCCTTCGGTTTCTTTTTAAACATTTCAAGCATTCTATCGGTAACAACAAATCCTCCGATTACATTTAAAGTACCTACAAATACAGCCAATGTACCCAAGGTTAAACTTAAATAATCAGTGGGTTCGATATAACCCATTACGATAATAGCCCCAATTAACACAACACCGTGAATTGCGTTAGCCCCTGACATCAAAGGAGTATGCAATACCGAAGGCACGTGGGATATTAATTCAACCCCTACAAAAATCATCAATATCACCAGGTATATTAAACTGATGATACTTTGGTATTCGAAAAAATCAATGATTTGTCCGATTACTGCAAATGGATTATCTGACATAAATTTTAAAGCAATGTTAGGTTAGTATTTAGGCTTTGTGATGAATTTCTCCGGAAGAACATATTAAACTTCCTTGTACGATTTCGTCATTTTTATCTAGTATTAAATCGCCTTTGGGTGCAATAAGTTTCATCAATTCCCAAATGTTCCTTGCGAATAATTCACTCGCGTTTGCACTTAATTCTGAAGGCATATTAACAGCTCCGATAATTTTAACACCTTGAAAATCAATTATTTTACCCGATTGAGTCTTGGTACAGTTGCCTCCTTGTTCTGCCGCCATATCTACCAAAACTGCACCCGGTTTCATTAAAGCAATCTGTTCATCATCGATTAATATAGGAGCCTTTCTTCCCGGTACCAAGGCCGTAGTTATAACTAAATCTGCTTGTGCTAAACTCTTATTTACTGCCTCACGTTGAGCTTGTCTGTATTCCTCGCTTGCTTCTTTGGCATACCCTCCCTCTGAACCAACTTCTACCCCTTTCACCTCTATAAATTTCCCTCCCAAGCTTTGTACTTGTTCCTTTGTTTCTGGTCTCACATCGGTAGCTTCCACAACCGCTCCCAATCGTTTTGCGGTGGCAATGGCCTGCAAACCTGCAACACCTACCCCAAAAATCAACACTTTCGCCGGAGTAACCGTTCCTGCAGCAGTCATCAACATGGGGAATATTTTATTCATTTGATACGCTCCTTCGATTACAGCACGATATCCAGCAAGGTTGGCTTGCGAACTTAATACATCCATACTTTGTGCTCGCGAAATACGCGGAATAGCATCCAGACTAAATACCGACGCACCCACTGAATTAATTGATTCTATTAACTCGGTGTTGCTTCTATGATACATCATCGAAATCCATAATTGTCCCGATTTCAATGATGCAACAACGTCTGCAGTAGGCGGATTAATTTGAACCAACGCTTCTGCGGATGTAAAACAATCAACTCTAGAAATTACCGAAGCTCCGGCATTTATATAATCTTGATCGGAGTAATGCGAAGCAGCACCAGCACCAGTTTCAACCAAGCAGGTTAAACCCATGCCAACCAAACTTTTTACCACCGTTGGGGTAACCGAAACGCGGTTCTCACCGTCTCTCGATTCTTTTAAAATTGCAATTTTCACCGTTGTAAAGGGATAGTCGGTTCGAAGATACGAAATAGTATCCACTCCTACACCTGACCACCGTCACCCCATTGTTATTCTTCTATAACCCGGTTTATTTCTTTATAAATGCCGCATTAATTGAAACCACCAATCCACTGTCAGTTAATACAGTACTTATCCAATATGTACCTGAAGAAATCTTCGCTATATCTACGGTAACCGTACCATTTTCCGCAATTGAACATGGCACATACATTTCTTTTCCATCGAAGGTGGTCAACCGAACCAACGCAGTTACAGATTGGTTCATAACCAACCCATGAGGTAACTGAAAATTCACAATCTGTTGGGCAGGAACGGGATAAAGCACTACCCCTTGCTTCGAAATAAGATTTTTATTCCCCGCACCATAATAAACAAAAATTACATCTTGTCCAGTTGTATCGTCATTACCCGTTGGGGTATTCACCCTCAAATTCACTGAATACAAACCCGCCCCACTAAACACAACACGAGCAATGCGAGACGTAGCGGATGAACCGGATACGTAGGAATGAAAGCCAGAAGGCGTAATACTCCATGTTCTGCTTGTAACTATTGCTTGCGTATTATCAACCAATAAAAATGTATCTAACCCTACCAATCCGGAATCTTTATCTAACGCGTAAATAGCTCTTGGGGCCAACGGATTACTATTTGTTTTGTATGCATCTCTGTATCTAACCTGATTGGGCGTAAAAGTGCCATTGGGAAGTTCGTTTCCAATAATTTCTAAAACCGGAATTCTCTCTGTGCCAACCAACCATTTATAGGATATTGTCTTTCGAGGAATTGCGAATTTACCAAATTGAGAATTCACCGTATCTATTTGATCCACGATGGTTTTAACACGGAGTGCGTCCGAATACTCTTTGTAAGGAGTTTTAACGGTTCCATAACCATCCACTAAATTAATTCGTTTGCCCGTTGATATCACAGAAAAAATTCCACCAGGTATCGTTAAATTGAACTTAAACGTTGAGGTATCTTTATCGTTAAAATTTAATGGGAATTGATAAATCTCATCGTCATCGGAATAATTTGCGGCTAAAGGAAAGCCACTTGCTGAGTAACCAATCCCTTCAGCTTTGAAAACTTTCGTATTGTTGGTATAAAATGAATACACATTGGTAATTGTTATAACACCCAACGAAATAGTATCGGCAGTCTTTTGTCCAATTTGATTGAAAAAATAAAAAGCATACGGAGTCTTTGAAGAAGACAAATATTCATATAGTCCTTGCCCCGTAGACGATAATTTACTAAAATCCCATGTCTGAGCGCTTCCACCCGTCTGCCAACCCGTTGGCAAAGCAGTGGGTGATGCATTGGAATAACGTAATGTGTCTCCTGATTTTGGCATCGAAGCATTACTAATTGAAGGCTGTGCTATTAATTGAATACCAAATAGTAAACTACTTAATGAAAGTGTAATATTCTTGAATAATCGATTATTCATATACTAACAAATATAACATTCAAATACAATTGAATTGCAAGTGCAGGAAAAAAATGCGATTTTTGCAGGAATATGGAATTTCGTTGGCTTCAAAAAACACTACCAAACAACGAAGAGGTAGAGAAGCTAACCCAAGCACTCCAATCTTATACCCAACAAAATAGCGGTGTAAATGGGAAAAGCCCTACCCTATCGGAGCAATTAATAAAAAATCCTAAAATTCTTTCAATTCTTTTACAACGTGATATAAATACCGTTGAAAAAGCAAAACAATTTTTTAAACCCTCTTTAGAGGATTTACACGATCCCTTTTTAATGCATACCATGGATTTAGCGATTTCGCGAATTTCACAGGCAATTAAAAAGAAGGAAGGGATTTTAGTATATGGCGATTATGACGTGGATGGAACTACAGCCGTCAGCATTGTCTATAACTATTTTAAGTCCTTTAATCCCAATATGGATTACTATATTCCTGATCGATACAAAGAAGGTTATGGTATTTCTAAAATTGGGTTGGAATATGCTGCAGAAAATAATTACAAGTTAGTAATTGCCCTCGATTGCGGAATACGCTCCAATGCACTCATTGATTATGCGAACGAATTAGGATTGGATGTTATTATTTGTGATCATCACCTTCCCGGCGATGAACTGCCCAAGGCCACTGCTATTCTTAACCCTAAAAAGAAAGAATGCACCTACCCTTACAAAGAACTTTCTGGAGCCGGTATTGGATTTAAATTGATTCAAGCCTACAACGAGAAACAAGGTCTAAAAACTGACCAAATATACGACTACCTCGATCTCGTTGCCGTATCAATAGCTTCCGATTTAGTAGATATTCGGGGTGAAAATCGAGTTTTAGCCTATTTCGGATTAAAGAAACTCAATGAACATCCTAACATTGGACTTCAAGCATTACTTACGGAATACCCTAAAAAGCCGGAATACAACATGTCCGACATCGTTTTTGGGATTGGACCGAGAATCAATGCCGCTGGGAGAATTTCCGATGCCAAAGCTGCAGTTAAAGTACTCATTGAACGTGATTTCAATACGGCTTTGAAGTTGTCCAAAGAATTGAATGCCCGAAATCTTGAACGCAAAGAACTAGACACCGATATAACGCGGGATGCTATTTCTATGATCGATTCAAGTCCAGCCATGCAAGCAAAATTTAGCACCGTACTTAGAGGAACCGATTGGCACAAAGGAGTAATAGGAATAGTTGCCAGCCGTTTGGTAGAGCAATTTCATAAGCCTACCATTGTTTTTTCATTAAATGACGGACTGTTAACCGGATCTGCTCGTAGTATAAAGGGATTTGATATTCACGAAGCGATTGGACAATGCAACGGTTTGGTAGAGCAATTTGGCGGTCATAAATACGCTGCGGGATTAACCATTAAAGAAACCAATTTCGATGCATTTTCAGAACAATTTGAATCGGTGGTTAGAGCTTCCTTAAAAGAGGAAGATTTAGTGCCTGAGGTTGAGTACGATCTTGAATTGAATATCGATGATATCACCAACGAATTTGTTCAATTAGTTAAACGACTTTCTCCTTTCGGCCCAGGAAATAGTGTACCTGTTTTCAGAAGCAACCAATTACAGGCCTCCAACAGTAGTAGAATTTTAAAAGATAAACACCTCAAAATGCAGGTAGTATCGCCAAAAGGAAGTATTGACAGTATTGGATTTGGATTGGCCGAGCATATTATGTCGGTTTCGGATGGCAAAACCTTTAGTGCTTGCTACAATCTTGAAGAAAATACTTACAATGGTAGAACTTCGTTGCAGCTGCGTTTACAAGATATAAAAAACTGTAATTCCTAAGTTATTCGGTACTTTATCCCGTGATCCCAATTACGATACTAGTCTTTGAGAATGCAGAATATATCTGTTAATTGAAATCAATTCAATTAATCGTTATTACTAAATACTTGTATTAAGTAAATACCAATACCCTATTTCTTAATTTTCTTAAAGACATATACCTGATGATTCCCAGCAGAAGGAGTGGTAATTGAGGATGATTTAATTAATTGATAGCGATGGTCTTTTTGCAATCTTTCTAACGAAATTAGACCTTCTCTCACACCATAAAAACTATCCCAAATAACCCAAGAATTCTCAGGTATCCAGTCTGCAGAAGGATCTTGGCCAATTGACCACAACAACAACGTTCTATCCTCCTGCGACCAAGTCTCTATTTCCCGTGCAAAATCTTTCGACTGATTTTTTACAGGTTTATGAAATTGAACGTTTGCACCCCATGGATCTAAATTTAATCGAGCATTAATTTCAGGGATTTGATGTAATAACAGATTATAACCGTTGCTCGGGACCGACTTTACGCTAGCAATTATTTGAGAATCAATATTGCCAATAGTACCTGACATTGACGATTTCACATCCTCTCCAGCTACTTCCGAGAGAAACTCTTTGGAAAAATAATTATTTTGATCCAAGCGTTGTTGTAAAACACTGTCCGTATTTCGGCAAAACAAAACGGACTCCATTGCATGGGCTGCATAAGGATCGGCTGGTATGGAAGGCTTACCTACTGCTGGATTCTGCATTTGCCAGGGGTACGGCATTCCGGCACCGGGAAACGCAAATAATAACAATCCCAAAATTACAATCACTTTAGTAGCCTGATTCAGCCAAACTACACCCAGTCTAAAAATGGTATCTAATCCATGCTGTGCTTGCAATGCAAGAACAGGTGAAACAATAAAAAAAACTCGATGTAACCCATGAGATCCAAAATTTCCTGAATACCAAGAATAGGAATGTGCTAAGAAAAATATCAAGAACATTGGCCACCATAACCACAAGGAAAATTGAAGCAACTGTGAAGGTGTTTTTTTCTGAATTCGTTTAACAATATATCCAATCGTTAAAAATAAGGAAATCATCATTAATACACTTACAATGCATCCACTAATATTGGATTGCAAACCAACAAAATGAAAAAAATCGTGCTTCCCGGAAGCCATAGGATTGTTGTGTGCATTAAAGTATGGATTGCTATTATATATCCAAGCCCAATCACCCGAAATCCAAGCTCCTAATACAGCCATAAGGATTAATCCGATGAACGCGAATGGCAGTATCTTCCATTTACTGCGCACTATTAAGAAAATTAAAACCACAAATAAGAGCAAATAGCCTTCAGTTCTGGCCATTGGAAAAAAAGAAGCCACCGTTGTTGCTGCTATGTACTTATTGCTAGCAAATAAATACAACACAATAGAAAGAAGCATTGCATTGGTTGGTTCAGTTAAGAAGGAATGGGTATTGGATAATACTACTGGTTGCCAACAAAATAATAATAACGCAATCCATGGGTTTTTAAAACCAATTCTTCTAGAGGTAAGATAAACCATCCATGCTGTAACCAGAACGGATATATAATTTAAAACATAAACTCCAGTAAAACCCAACAATGTGAAGGGTGCCGCGATAATAGTAAAAAAAGGCTTTCCCCATTGATCGATTAATAGCTCCGGATGCTTGAATCCCCATCGCGCATATAAAAAATGATTCCAACTATCCTGTCCTCCGGACGGAGATTGCGCATAATGACCAATTACTAAAAACAAACTTAAACTTACAAGCAACACAGAAACAGCAGCATTACTATTTTTCTGATGGGTTAGTTTGTTAAAAAACATGAATCCTAATCGTTAATACCCCAAAACCCTTGAAGACTTTCAGAATGGTCCGAATTTAAAACAAATCGGGCGACTGACAAAACGCCAGCCGCCCGAATATTCAATTCCGTTAAAATAATCTATTAATACGTAGAATGCACCAACATCATATCATGAATGCGTTTTTCAGCATGCATAATCGCTGCGGCTTGGTTATTTACATTTGCGGCATCGGCCTTTCCGTAAATCGCCAAAATGGTGTTATAAATATCTTCTGTCTGAGCCATTGCACTCTCACGAACATATCCATTGTACTCAGAATACACATTGATTAATCCACCAGCGTTGATTACAAAATCAGGAGCATAGATGATACCCTTAGATTTTAGCAAATCACCGTGAATTTTCTCATCTTCCAATTGATTATTTGCAGCACCCGCGATAACCTGACACTTCAATTGGGGTATTGTTGTATCATTTAAAATCCCTCCCAAAGCGCACGGAGCATAAATATCAACATCCAATCCGATAATATCGTCATTGCTTACAACCGTTGCTCCAAATTCTTTGGATGCAGCTTGCAACGCAGAATCATTGATATCGGCTACATATAATTTAACACCTTCTTTGTGCAAGTACTCCAATAAGTGCATTCCAACTTTACCGATACCTTGAACGGCAACCGACTTCCCAGCTAATGAATCATTGCCGTAAGCTTTCTTGGCACTCGATTTTATTCCCATGTAAACACCGTAAGCAGTTACAGGAGATGGATCACCTCCACCACCCATACTCTCGGGTAGTCCCACAACGTGATCCGTTTCCATGTTCACGTACTCCATATCGCGTGTGGTTGTTCCTACGTCTTCTGCAGTGATGTATTTACCGTTTAGATTCTCAACGAATCTACCAAACTTACGCATTAACGCCTCGCTTTTCATAGTACGTGGATCGCCAATGATCACCGCTTTAGCACCGCCTAAATTTAATCCAGCAACGGAAGCTTTGTAGGTCATACCTCTTGATAAACGCAGTGCATCGCGCAACGCATCTTTCTCATGGTTATAATACCACATTCTCGTTCCACCCAATCCTGGGCCTAACACCGTATTATGGATTGCAATAATTGCTTTTAATCCGGTTGCATGATCTTGGCAAAAAACAACTTGCTCGTGCTGTGTGTTTTCCATTCCCGCAAATAAATCGAACTGGGTTGCGGGTACTGATTGAGTTTGAACCTGAGTCATTTGAAATAGAAGTGCAAAGATAGACAGAATTACAAGAAAAATTCGTGTTTTATCGGTGTCAAACAGACACTTACCCCGATTTTTTAGTTATTTTTTTGTCGGAATATTTAAAAATCAATTGGAATTCCAAGTTCTTGGTTTGTATTTAGCGGCTTCCGCTGCTATGGCTCGAATATGATCCGGAGTAGTTCCGCAACAACCGCCTACAATATTCAGCAATCCATCGCTGCACCATGACCCAATTACAGACGACATATGTTCTGGAGAATCGTCATATTCACCAAATTCATTGGGTAAACCAGCATTGGGGTAGCAACTAACCGGGATCCATGCAGCATTGGAAAGTTCTTGAATAAACGGACGCATTTGCTCTGCACCCAAGGCGCAATTAAATCCTACACTTAATAGGTTCCCATGAGATACAGAAACCCAAAAAGCTTCAGGGGTTTGCCCACTTAATGTCCTACCTGAATTATCCGTTATCGTTCCACTCACCATTACAGGGATATCCGAATTTCTTTCCTCCTTAATTTCGTTAATGGCAAACAATGCGGCTTTACAATTTAACGTATCAAAAACCGTCTCAACCAATAGTAAATGCACACCAGCATCCATTAAGGCTTCCACTTGTTCACGGTAACACACAACCAATTCATCAAAGGAAACTGCACGGAAACCGGGATTATTAACATCGGGCGATAAACTAGCAGTTTTGTTGGTTGGACCGATGGACCCTGCTACAAATCGAGGTTTATCCGGATTGATTGCGGTAAATTCTGCCGCTGCCTTTAATGCCAATTCCGCTGCCGCCAAGTTCAATTCGCGAACATAATCACTCATATGATAATCTTGCATACTTATGGAATTCGCATTAAATGTATTGGTTTCAAGTATATCGGCACCGGCATCCAGAAAAGCTTTATGTATCGTATAAATGATCTCCGGTTGAGTTAACACTAACAGATCGTTATTTCCTTGCAATGAATGCGGATAATTCTTAAAACGCTCTCCTCGATAATCCGATTCCGATAATTTATACTTCTGAATCATGGTGCCCATTGCCCCATCAATCACTAAAATTCGCTGCTTGAGCAAGCTATCTATATTCTGCATTTTATTTATTTTCTGTGGCCGATTTGAGAGAAACGATACATCGTTATCTCCATGGATTCTAACAAATTCAACAATGCCTCATCCGCATCCACTTCCTGCTTGATTGCAAACCAAGTTGTGTTGATATTGCCATTGTTCATTGAATCTATTGTTACTGTATTTAAGGACTTCTTATCCGGATTAACCACCGTAGTTAGTGCATTGGCATCCCACCGAAAACCACCCCAATATCCTAGTATTTCAGCTGTCTTTGAGGTCCCATTGACCGTACATTTTTTATTCTCTAGTTGAACAGCTAATGATTGGTTAAAAGGAAAACTAAACTGTTTGCATTGGCCAAGTATTGAATTCACGGGATATTTTTCCGATTTCCAGGCAATCACGGCCGAACCTTTATCATACAACGCTTGCAACGTTTGGTTCTCCAAGAACCTAGATTGCTTTCCTGAGAAAATATCATTAAAAATCACTTGCGACTGTTTTGCATTTTCCATGGTATCTGGCATCAATCCAATTACCATGGCTTTATGCTTAAATGCGATGTACGCATTTTTACCCGCAATTTTATACCTTGTAAACAACGATGATTTAACTGGAGGCTGAAGAAATCCAGAATCTACCAATCGATTACAAAATTGCTCTAATGCAGGTTCGCTAAACACAGACAACGCCAAAAAGGATGCCTGGCTTTTCCCAAAAAACAACCAATCGGTATGCGGAGAGACACCTACTTCCTTGGGGGATTGAATACCTCTAAATATTGGCCATGCTTTTAATTTAGACTCAAATTTAACTAACGGATCCGGTTTGGTTTCATCTTGAAAAGCTTTCATCCATTCTTTGGTCTGAACATGGATATACCAATCTGTATTCTCGGGAACCACTAAAACCAAATTACTCCGAGAATTAAAATTATACCATAAATAGACACCTACTAGAATCACAGACAAAGCGGTAAGTCCTAATAATGTTAAAGCAATTCTTCGAAAACCTTTATCCATTGAATTACAAAAAAACAACACAAGGCGCAGACCACGAAATTAAATAATAAAAAAGGCTGCCCTACGGACAGCCTTTCTATAGGAAAACTAAAACAAATTATTTTTTATTCTCTACAGCGGGAGTTGCTGCAGTTTCAGTAGCGGTTGTTGCAGCTGCTGTTTTGTTGCAAGAAGATGCAGAAGAACCGCTCTTGCAGCAAGATTTTGTTGGTGTTGCTGCCGCAGTTGAAGCACCTGATTTGCAACATGCTTTCGCAGGAGTTGCAGCTGTAGATTGAGCACCAGACTTACTGCAACCCGTAGATGCAGTTGCTCCAGATTTGCAGCAAGACTTAGTTGGGGCTGGTTGTTGAGCAGTTGCTGCGGTTTGTGCATTGGCAGCGAAAGCGAATCCGCCTACCATTATTGCTAAAGCGAAGAATTTTTTCATGATTTTATTATTTAATGATTTTAACAAATTTATAAATTTCCAATCAAAGTTCCAATTGCAATCAACGAAAGTGAACTTTCATTCGACAAACCCTTATCACCATTTAGCAATAATTGTCTCGCCACCGGTGGTTTTCTGATTTAAGTTCACCGTAATTTCAGCATCCAAAGGCAAAAACAAGTCAATCCGAGAACCAAATTTAATGAATCCATATTCTTGGCCCATTTGGTACTTTGCTCCAGGCTTAGCGTAGTTTACAATTCGCTTTGCCAAGGCTCCTGCAATTTGTCTAAATAAAATTTCACCACGCTCGTTCTTTATCACAACCGTAGTTCGTTCATTTTCAGTACTGCTTTTTGGATGCCAAGCTACTAAATATTTTCCAGGATGATATTCACTGTATACTACCTCTCCTGAGACAGGGACGCGATTCACATGGACATTAACAGGTGACATAAAAATACTCACTTGTCGTCTAGTTCCTTTAAAATATTCGGGCTCAGTAACTTCTTCTATCACCACAACTTTTCCATCTGCAGGAGCAATAATTAAATTATCTCCTTGTGGAGTTGTTCTTTGTGGATCACGAAAAAACTGAACTACCAACAGGTAAAACACCAAAGAAATAGACAATGAAATCTGCTGGGCGAGTATTGGGGCATTGAAATAGGTCAACAACCCATTAATAATCACCAAAAACAAGGTACTCCCCAGGATTATTCCATATCCTTCTCTATGAATTCTCATTGCTTAGAAAGAACCTCTCAGTTTTAATGTGCTTGCAACTTTATCGATACTCACGATGTAAGCTGCGATACGCATGTTTACTCCATATTTCTCAGAGGCAGCATACACGTTATCAAACGATTGCTTCATAACTCTATCGGCTCTGCGGTTAACGCGCTCTTCTGTCCAATAATATCCCAAACGGTTTTGTACCCATTCAAAATAAGACACGGTAACACCACCTGCATTGGCTAAAATATCGGGAACGACTAAAATTCCTTTTTTATTTAAAATCGCATCGGCATCAGCGGTTGTTGGACCATTTGCACCTTCAACAATCAATTTTGCTTTAATTCGATCCGCATTTTCGGGAGTAATTTGATCTTCCATGGCAGCAGGAACTAGCACATCGCAAGGCAATTCCAACAATTCGGCATTGCTTATTTTCTCACCACCACTAAATCCTTCTAGTGATCTGCTAGAACTATTAGCGACGTAAGCCATTGCTTCATTTACATCAATTCCGTTAGGATTGTAATAACCTCCAGACACATCGGAAATACCAACAATCTTAACCCCTAATTGAGAAATTAATTTCGCCGAAATACTACCAACATTACCGAATCCTTGAACAACACAAGTGGTTTCTGTTGGCTTCAAGCCCAATTTAGCCATAGCAGAACGCGTAGAAACCATTACTCCTCTTCCTGTTGCTTCTACTCTTCCCAAACTGCCACCCAAAACTAAAGGCTTACCAGTAACTACCGCCCATGCATTTTGACCTACAATCTTACTATATTCGTCCACAATCCAAGCCATCTCTTGGGCACTCGTTCCCATGTCTGGTGCAGGAATATCTTTATCCGGTCCAAATACATTTCTCATTGCCAACGTGTAGCCTCGGGTTAAACGCTCCAACTCGCCTTTACTCATTTCACGAGGATTACATTTAATACCGCCTTTGGCTCCACCATAAGGAACATTCACAACCGCACATTTCCAAGTCATCCATGCGGCCAATGCTTTAACCTCATCCAAATTAACATCCAAACTATAACGAATTCCTCCTTTGGATGGACCTAAATGCGCACTGTGAACCACACGGTATGCCTCAAAAACACGGATACTTCCGTCATCCATAGTTACAGGAATGTTTGCTGCAACCACCTTATCAGGTACACGAAGTACATTCGCAAATTGCTCATCTAAACCTAAAATCTTCACCGCTTCGTCGAAGCGCTTTTGCATGCTCTCCAAGGGATTGTAACGAGGAGTTCCGCCATTTTGTTGGGCTGACATAACTTGATTTTTTGTTAAAAAATTTCGGGGCAAAAATAGCACGATTCTCCCCATTCTCATCACAATATCTTAACAATGTTTCCAATTGTTCACTTTATTTCATGAAGACCTAACAAGTGTATAATTAACACTTTTTCAATTGTTCCATGCGCCTCACGGAACGCAGCAACAATAAAAACATGCATATAAAAGCAGGAAACAAGGCAATAACCTCCCAATTAACTACTACCAAATCCGAACTGTACAAGGACCTATGAGAAAACAAATTTTCAATGAAGCCCTTTAATTTCAATTTAATATGATAAACTACTCCAGGGAAAATCAGTCCAAACACAAGAACGCTCACATACATAATTACCGTCGATAAATAAATTCTAAATAATTCAATAAACCGATTGGTTGCATGCAACCAATGGGCAATTGGCGAACAAATTGCTGATAATAGAATCGTAGGAACTAGAAGTATGAAATATCGATTCATATTGGAAAATTCCCAACCAAAAATGGTAGAATACACATCGTCAGGAATCACACTAACAACCAAACATACGAGCAAAGAACGTACGAAACTTTTTCGAATAAATTGACCCAAAACATCCCGTATATTTTCACTGGAAGGTTGCAAGGCCATACTGTGAATCACCACACCATAGGAATTGGCAATCACCATGAGGGTATCCCACATCAGCCACACATTAGCAAGTACTCCAATGATTGATTTATCAGCGCTCCAAAAATTCAAGGCCCATAAAGGTGCCCTTGTAATAGCAAAATAAAGGAGGTGGCCAGCCTGCGACCAAAAGCCATCACTAAAAGCTCTTCTCGGAAGTACCCAACGATTGCTTTGTAGGGAAGAAAATGCTGTTGATCCCGAATTCTTGGAATTAACCCTTCCCAACTTTTCCTCAGTTAACGGCTCTTCCCCACCATTCTCGGAGTCCCTACCATTTTCTGAGATAGTATCTTTCTCTAGTTCAATCCGCCACTGTTTTCTATTTAGCAGTATCGAAACCAAAATAGCAATACCAACAGAAAAAACCAAAACCCAACTTACCGATTCCGTATTTAAAACAGGAGGAGCAATCCAAATTAAACCCAATAAACCTAATCCCTGTAAGGGACCCACTACAATAATTTTTGCGATAAAAGCAAGTACAACCAACAGCAACAACAACTTCAAAAATTCAATAGAAATCTGCAATTGATTTCTCTTCTCAACCAGGCCTTTATATTGGTAAAACCCTAAAACAATATTTACAACCGATAACAACAAAATTAGCAACCCGCCACCGAATACAAGAGACAGTTCGGACATTGGGAGTGCCCCATTATTTATCCAAATCCAACAACCATGCAACGCCATCCAAAGTGCGGAAACCCCAATCGAAAGCACAATTGAAAATCGCAATGTCCGCTTCACACCATACTGAATCATAAAATTGGGCAACGTACTGCCCACCATCGATTCCAATACCAGCATAAACAACTGGATATTCATGAGCCAAATACTCAAACGTCCTCTACCTGCCGCGCCCATCATTCTTGAATATAATACAACCACCAATATCGCTAAAACAGCCTTTAGCCCCTGCCAAATTATAGTCCGGTCCGCAAGTCTATGTGCTGTCATTGAAATCTGTGATTTACATTATCAGAGGAATTCAAACCCCAAAATTTGAAGAAATAACCCAAGGATGCCCATCGAAATAATAAATCAGGATTAGCACCTTTCTTAAACTCATTTTTTCGCAAATCAAAACCCCACCAATTATTTAATGCATCCACCCCTAATATTGCCTCTTCCCAATTTCTAAAATGTTCCAAGGTTAATACAGCATGAGGAACGGTAAATCCTTTTTTATCGGTTCGAAATAATATTTCATCAGGCAATATACCTGTGAGTGCCTCACGCAACAAACCTTTGCTATATCCATGATACAACCTACTCGATAATTCTCCAATCATGTACCCTGCTTCTTCTTCAAACTTCTCATCCAAGGCAGATATACCTATCCATTGGGATAATAAATAATCATCAGCAAAAGGATTCCGAGATTCAATTTGATTGGCCATTCCATTCCTGTCTTCGAAACGCAATAATTGATTTAATCGATCCCCAAAATAATCATCTAATAAAACTTCATACAATGTACCCTTTTGTTTACTTCTATTGATTTTGCCGTTCTTTTCTCGATTTAACTCGCCTTTATTTTTTACATTTAAAGGATACGAATCTTCCATTTGAGCTATATCCAATAATAAAATCTTTAATCGCTGACGCAGTGCAATCGTTACTGGAATTGGCCATTTTTTTCGATGTGGAATTAATGTCGTCCATTCATCTATTAATTGGCGAACATAATAATGAGGATAGCCCGCAAAAATCTCATCCGCACCCTGACCATTAAACAAAACAGTAATCCCCGCTTCCTTTACCGTTTTACACAAATTAAAGTGGGCAATATTGTTCCAATGGACCGCAGGTCTTCCTGTTTTCTCAATAAACTCTGGCAAATCCGCAGAAAGAAAATTATTCGTTTGTATTTGCCGATGTTGAGTCCCTAAAAATTCAGACATTACCCGTTGCCACCGCGATTCATCATCCTTGGTATTTGCAGAAGCAATAGAAAAAGTACTCAACTTTACGTTTTTACCCAATATTAAGCTAGCAATTGCTGTAATCGCGGAACTGTCCAATCCACCGCTTAACGCAAACCCTATGGGTACATCGCTTTGAAGTCGTCTAGCAATGGATAAAAACAACTGCTTTCTCAACACTTCCGCTTTCTCTGAAACCCGAGGTAAATCTTCTATTGTTGCCTGAATTTGTTTCGCTGTGGAAGCGATACCGCTAAAACTATCCCAAGACAGCTGAGTTTTTTCTTTTAATTCAGAAAAAGGTATAGTATTTAGATTTAGCGCCCATTCACAACGCTGAATTGAAAGCGTATTTTCGGAACTATGCTCCTTCAGCTTGGCCCCAAACGTAAACTGAACAAAACTCCCTATCGGAATACACTTTACATTTTCCCATGGCGAGAGCACATCCGATTTGCCCTGCTTATAACAATTCAAATAGTTTTCATTAAATACAGGAGGATTAACGCCCAAATCCATTGACTTTAAAAATGTTCGCTCATCGCTACTATATAGAATGAATCCTGGTAGTGGTTCATAATAATATAAAGGCTTTACACCCGTTCTGTCCCTTACGAGAAAACATTCCTTTTCGATATTGTCCCATATTGCAAAGGCAAAAAAACCATCCAATAACGTCAAACATTTAACGCCAAATTTTTCCCACAATTGCAACAGAACCTCCGTATCGGTGGATGTTTGCACCGATAAATTGTACCGATTAATTAATTCTTTGTAGTTGAATAATTCTCCGTTAAAAGAAAGTAAATATCGATCATTTTTTGACACCATCGGCTGATGACCTCCTGCGCCTAACCCTATGATAGAAAGTCGGGTATGAACTAAAACAGCTGTTACATCTTGGTCCTCAACAACGTTAAATCCTTCATCATCGGGTCCTCTGTATCGAATACTCTCCAACAAACGCTCTTTTATGTTCGCAAGCCTCTCCTTCGATTCCGATTGGGTTGAAAGATATCCAGCTATACCACACATAAAAAAACTATAACAGATTAACAGTACGATGTATAACGCAGATACGCAGTTAATATTTCTTTGCCGATTGAATCTGGATTAAATCTC
>CAZKOM010000052.1:0-16444 GCA_964554385.1 uncultured Flavobacteriaceae bacterium
ACAAATTAGGTACCGAAACTTGGTTGGAAACTTGGCAAGGCGCTGCTGCCGACGGCTGCGGAACTCCTGTTGCTCCTCACGACGGTAAGAACGTAGGTACTTGGCGTTACGATGCCACCGCAGGCAAATTATCCATCGTTGGTAAAGGAAACTATTTGGGTATTACGAAACCGTATAACGGAGGTGAACTAAAATCTTCTTCCGCTGCTCCAGATTCTGTCGTATACGAAGTAGCAATTAGCGGCAACGATATGACCGTAGACATTAACTTCGGCGGTGGTTACTGGCGCTACACCTTGAAAAAACAGGGTGGAAGTCAAACCGTTGAAACCAACCCTACCGGTAACTGGGGAATGCACTTCATGGGCGTTGGACCTACAAAAGGTAATGTTTCTTGGTATAATACAAATTTAAATTCTTCAACTCGTCCTTGCTTAGCCGATGATGAATATCAATTTATGGCGGATGGTAGCTTCAAAAACGTACTAGGAACAGAAACTTGGTTGGAAACTTGGCAAGGTGCTGCTGCAGAAGGCTGTGGTGCTCCAATATCTCCATTTGATGGCGCAAGTGCAGGAAAGTGGATGGATAACGGTGATGGAACAGTTTCTATCATCGGAAAAGGTAATTACTTAGGAATTACGAAAGCTGCAAACGGTGGCGAATTGAAATCCAATAGCGATGCTAAAGATACCCTTACTTATGAAATTACTTTCAATGGAGCGAAAGACACCATGAATGTTAACATCAACTTCGGCGGTGGATATTGGTTCTTTCAAATGCACAAAATTGTACAAAAAATAGTTACCAATCCTAAAGGTGACTGGAACATGACCTTCTTAGGAGTTGGTCCAGCGAAAGGAAATGTTGCTTGGTATAACACTCCATTAAATGCTACTACTCGCCCATGTTTAGCCGATGATATTTATTCCTTCAAGGAAGATGGTACCTTCACAAACTCTTTAGGCTCAGCAACTTGGGTTGAAGGTTGGCAAGGTGCTACTGCCGATGGTTGCGCTGCAGCTGTTGCTCCTCACGATGGATCAAATACTGGTTCTTGGAAAGATAATTCAGACGGAACTATTACCGTAAATGGCAAAGGAAACTACTTAGGTTTAGCCAAAGTTATTAACGGTGGTGAATTGAAAGCGTCTGCTGATGCAGTAGATGGCATTACCTACGAAGTGGTAGTAAACGCAGATACCTTAATTGCTGATATCGCTATTAAAACCGGCGACGGAACACCTGCCTATTGGCACTTCCGTTTCTTGCGTGCACAACAAGCGTCTACTTCAAAGTTGGCTAAAACTTCTGTGAATGTATATCCTAACCCTGCTAACAATACTTTGTGGATTTCTAATATCTCTGAAGGAAATAAAGTAGTTATTAGCAGCATGGATGGAAAAGCATGTATCAACACTACCGCAACCGCCGCTGGTATTGATATTTCTAGCTTATCAATTGGTACTTATATGGTATCTGTTGAGACGAACAAAGGAACCGTTATTGGTCGATTCATCAAGCAATAATTGTTTGAATAGGTTTGAACAAAAGGGGGGTGATTTCACCCCCTTTTTTTAACGCATCAATTACAAAAAACAACAAATGATTTCAATCAAAAAATATTCAATCGTACTGGGATTTTCGCTGAGTCTGCCGGTTTTTGCTCAAACTACAGCAACGGACAGTTCGGAATCGGATAAAATGGACGAAGTGGTGATAATAGGTTATGGTAAAGCCTCTAAAAAAGAATTTACCGGCGCCAATTCCTCACTCAAAGGCCAATCGCTCGAAAAGTTAAATATTCCCCGCATGGACCAAGCCCTACAGGGTCAAATCCCTGGCGTTGTAGTTAGCACGAATTCAGGTTCTCCTGGTGGAACTGCTAGTATACGAATTCGTGGCCTAAGCACTTTTGGAGACAATGATCCCCTAATTTTGGTTGATGGTGTTGTGTATGACAGTGATGGTTTGAATGCGTTAAGTCCCAATGACATCGCATCCATTAACGTCTTAAAAGATGCTACTGCAGGAATTTATGGTGTGCGCGCCGCCAACGGTGTAATCATCATTGAAACCAAAAAAGGCAGCCTAAAAAGTGCGCCAAAATGGGAGATCTCAGGCTTCCAAGGCCTACAACAGACCGCAAAAAAATTAGATTTACTAAATGCCAGAGAATATGCAGTCTTGAAAAACGAAATGTTCGCTGCAGGCGGTGAAAGCCTACCGTTTAAAAACACAGCGCTTGGTGAAGGAACCAACTGGCAAGATTCCCTATTTAAATTGGCTCCAATACACCAGTTGAATGTTTCTGTTAACGGTGGAAATGACAAATCTACTTATTCCATTGGAGGTAGCATGTTTGATCAACAAGGTATCGTTGGATTACAAAAAGCCAACTTTAACCGTTTAAACGGTCGTGTGAATTTCGATACCCGTTTATCCGATAAATGGAAATACAGCAGTGTATTCCTTTACACCAACGAAAAACGATCTGCTTTGCCCGAAAACGGCATCGGCAGTGTATTATATAATACGATTAATGCCTTCCCAACCGACCCAATTAAAGGGTCCAACGGAAAATACACCTACTTAGAAGAAGTGAGTGATATAATTAACCCATTTGCTCAAATCGACAACACCTATAACTGGGCTTGGGTAAACAAATTCGTGGGTAAACAAGAATTATCCGGCGAACTAACGAAGAATTTAACCTTTACCAATCGCTTTAATTACAATTTTGCCTTGGTAGATAATAAAGCGTTTTCTCCTTTGGTTTGGTTTGGACCAGGCAAAGCACAGAATACAGCGATAAATGAAAATTTAGATCCCAGTACCGTTGAAATTGCTCCCGGTACTACCATTGATCGTGGGGCTTCCGTTTCAGAGGGCAGAGCTACCTTTGGCGATTTAAACTTCGAATCATTTCTAAATCATACAAAAGACTTCAAAGGCGGTCGTAAACTTAAAACTACTGCCGGTATTTCCATCTTCCAACGTAAAGGAAGTTATCTAGGAGGTACTGCCTACAACATCCCAAATAACTCCTTAGATTTTGCCGATATATCAGCAAATTTAGCGCCCGGAGGATACCTAAATAACGTCTACTCATGGGAATTCATGGAGCGCTTACTTTCTGGTTTTGTGCGCGGTGAATACAGCATACGCAATAAATACTTCTTATCTGGTATTATCCGCAGAGATGGTTCTAGCAAATTCGGACCTAACTCCCGTTGGGGTTGGTTCCCTACCCTGTCCGGTTCTTGGATGCTTTCCGATGAAGATTTTTATAATATTGATTGGATGCGCACTGCAAAAATCCGACTCAGCTACGGGGTGAGTGGAAACGATCAAATCGAGAATTTCGCATACAGAGGATTACTAAATGGTGAGGGCGATTATGTTTTCAACGATATCATCGTAAAAGGGGTTGCCATTGGCAGAGCAAGTAATCCAGATTTAAAATGGGAATCTACTTCACAATTCAATGTTGGAACCGATTTAAGCATCGGTAAGCACATCACTACTACGTTTAACTATTTCATCAAACGAACCAAAGACTTACTTTTCCAACCCGAAGTATCCGGTTTATTAGGTACTGCGGGACCCGGAAGCTATCCGCCTATTATCAATGCTGGAGATGTCTCAAACTCTGGGGTTGAATTGGAAATTCAATACCAAGGTTCATTAAAAAAGCGCTGGAATTTAGCCATGGGATTAAACGCAGCCTACCTTAAAAACATTGTGTTAAGTACCCCAGAAGGGGTTGACTTTATCCCCGGAGCCGCATTCGGCGTGGGAGGTGGTGTTGCATCTCGTTTCCAAAAAGGTCAACCAATTGGCTACTTCATGGGTTACGAAACAGACGGTGTTTTCCAAACGCAAGCAGAAATCGACCAATCTCCCGTAAAACAATTAGGGGCAAAACCCGGTGATTTGAAATTTGTAGACCAAAACGGTGATGGAGTTATCAGCTTCTCAGACGATACCGATAAAAAATTCTTGGGTTCTCCTTTGCCCAAATTCACTGCAGGTTACAACATTAGCCTGTCCCGAAAAGGTTGGGATATATCCATGCAATTGTATGCGGCTATCGGACAAAAAATCGTAAGAAACTACGAACGTCAACAGCCTTATGCGAATCAATTGGCGTACACCATCAATCGTTGGACTGGGCCTAATAGCACCAACGACCATCCAAGACTTACAACTTCTTTGAATCGCAATAATGTCTTTTCCGACTATTATGTTGAAGATGGTTCATTCCTAAGATTGAGAAATTTACAAATTGGTTATACCCTTAAAGGCAAGACGCTGCAAAAAATGAAAATGACTGGTTTAAGAATTTATTTATCAGCGAATAACTTGTATACTCTTACCCGTTACATGGGTTATGATCCCGATTTGGGGTCAGTGGGAGGCGCTTTAGGCGCTGGAATTGATAATGGTTTCTATCCTCAAGCTAGAACCGTAATGTTAGGCTTTTCACTTCGTTTCTAATTATGAAAAAGACCATTTTAACCTCGATTGTTGGCGCTCTATTGTTAATTCCACAATTTGGATGTGAGAGATTTTTAGACGTTAAACCTGCATATACTCAAGATGCTGATAATTTTTTCAATACTCCTGTAGACTATCAGCGAGCTCTAACCGGTGCTTACGACCTGCTGCAAGGATCGTTTTTATCCGTTTGGATTGGAGAAATTGCCTCCGATAACACCATTGCTGGTGGCGAGAGCGTTAATGACACCCGTGGGTTACACGAAATTGATGACATGAGTCATGTTGCTGTTAACCAAGAACTTAGAAATGTTTTTCGCTGGAATTACGCCGGAATCACCCGCGTGAATTTTATCATGGAAAACAAAAATAAGATCGACTTTACCGGAAAAGCCAATATACTCGCCCAAGCCTCATTCTTGAGAGCATTCTATTATTTTGAATTGGTAAAGTTCTTTGGAGATGTTCCATTGATTATTGACAAACGATTGGGAGCCGATGAAGTTACCACCGTTAGCCGTACACCTAAAGCAGATGTTTACAAGCAAATTGAAACCGACCTCAGCTACGCAATCGCTAATTTGGATTGGACTGCAGCAGAAAAAGGTAGAATTACAAAAGGTGCTGCTTTAGCACTATTGGGAAAAGTGTACTTGTACCAAGATAAATTTGACGAATCAGCGCAGACTTTTCAAACCCTTATTGACCAAAATCAATATTCGCTAATCTCAAATTATAACCAATTATTTACCGTTGCGAATGAAGGTCATAAAGAAACAGTTTTCGACGTTGAATATACTGGTTCTGAAGGCGGTGGATATGGTTGTTTAATTTGTTTGGAAGGAAATGCCGGACCCGGATTCCAAGGAATTCGCCAATACAATGGCCCAACCTATGGCGATGGAAACAGCTACAACTTACCTACCAAGAATTTGTACGATGCATTTGCTACTGGGGATATCCGCAGAGATGCTACCATTTTGGATATTGATGCATTTATCGCCAAACAACCTCGTCCTCAAGATATCACTTATGCTAAAGGTGCTGGAGGACACACCGGTTATTACAACAATAAATACATTAAAAAACAAGGCGAAATAGGTTTACCAGACAATGATTTAACCAGTCCGGTAAACTACAAAGTAATTCGTTATGCCGATGTGTTACTGATGGCCGCAGAAGCAAACGCGCGAAAAGCTTCTCCTGACGAAACAAAAGCTCGGTTATATCTTAACCAAGTTAGAAACAGAGTTGGACAACCCGCTTTAAACAATGGTGGTAATTCCTTAATCAACGATATCTGGACAGAAAGACGTTTCGAACTCGCTTGCGAAGGTCATCGCTTTTTCGATTTAGTTCGCACAGGTCAAGCCAGCATTTCTATACCCGGATTTGTGATTGGAAAGCACGAAGTCTTTCCTCTACCCCAAATTGAAATAGATTTAGCTGGAGGTAAATGGTCACAAAATCCCAATTATTAATAAAAAATTCCATAAAACTAAAAAACAACGAATTCGTTAACCTAATTAATTGAACATGAAAACTATAAAACTATTATTATTAAGCGCAGTAAGCATATTTGCTTTATCCAGCTGCGAAGACGAACCCAGTTTGGGTACTCCACCAACCGCTGCAGATGCAGAATTTACTTATGCAGCAACTCCAGACAATCCTAACATCATCGAATTTAATGCAAAGAATAAGACACTTATTGCAAAGTGGGATTTTGGAAACGGTACGCAAGCTGAAGGTCCTACGGTATTAGGAACTTTCCCATTAAAAGGCACCTACACCGTAACGCTTACAGTTTTCAACTCTGGCGGAAGTGCCTCTTCTTCACAAACCATTACTATCGATCAAGACGATGCAACTTTACTAAATAATCCATTGTACACTATTTTAACTGGAGGCACAGCCGGAAAAGGATATAAAAAATGGGTGATTGATTCCACCCGTGATGCTCACTTTGGAGTAGGTCCTAATCCTTCTGGAGCAGCGGGAGATTTTCCTGAATGGTGGGCAGCAAAGAAAAACGATAAATCCAATACCGGTTTGTACAACGATGCTTTTGTGTTCCGTTTAAAAGGATTTGGTTTTGATCAGCTGACCCAAGGAGATGTTTACATCAACGCTAAACAAGAGAGTAATTTCCCAGGAGCTACTCCATCGCCTAAAACCGACTTCACCGCTCCTTTTGCCGATCAATTGAACCAAAACTGGACTTTAACATTAGGAACAGATACTACGTTAACCGTATCGGGTAAATCATTTATCGGTTATTATACCGGCGTGAATACCTACAAAGTAGTTAGAATGAGTGAAAACGAAATCTATTTGCGATACATCGACGCAGCCAACAGTCAATTGGCTTGGTACGTTCGTTTGGTACCTGAAGATTATCCTATTGACAACGGTGGAAACAACGATCCTACCTATAGTTTACCAATAGATTTTGAATCTGTAGAACCTAAGTTCACTACCTTCGGTAATAGTACCTATGCTATAATAAATAATCCTCATTCTAACGGCATCAATACCAGCGCAAAGGTTTTAGAAACTGTACACGGCAACGAAACTTGGGCAGGTTTGTACATAGATATTACCGATAATTTTAATTTTACTACCAATAAAACTATTACTTTGAAAGTATATGCTCCAGCTACAGGAACCATGCGTATTAAATTAGAAAACCGCAGCAACGATAAAGAATTTGTAGAAAAGGACATCGATGTAACCGTAGCAAACCAATGGGTAGAAGTAACCATCGACTTTAGCGATGCAGGATCTACTACTTTTAATAGATTGGTTTTATTCCCAGGTTGGAATGTAGCAAATGCAGGTACATTTTACCTAGACGATATCAAACAAAAATAATACATGCTCAAAATAAAGCGATTCATAGTGCTACCTCTTTTGTGTATCTCCCTGCTATCAGGATTGAATTCTTGCGAAGAAAAACCCATTGACCAAGTAATTCTACCGCAGAACCTAACTTGGAAAATTGATTACGCAAGCGCTCCTAAAGGCAAAGTAACCGTGACAATGAAGGCCGATAATGCCAATTATTACTCGGCTATTTTTAGCGATCTTAATGGAGACAATGCCATAGAAACCCCCACTGGAATCGCTTCTTATACCTTTAGTAAAGACGGAAATTATCTTCTTACTATTAAGGCTCATACCAGCGCCGCTGATTATATCAAAGCTACAGACACCATTCGTATTGAAGCTGTAACATTGAATGATGGTTACATTACTCCTAGCTCCTATTCTGGCTACAAATTGGCTTGGGCCGATGAATTTTCTGGGGAAACGCTAGATTTATCGAGTTGGGGATTTGATGTTGGTAACGGCTCCGGTGGTTGGGGCAATAACGAATGGCAGTACTACACATCGGGCAATGCCAATTGCACAGTAGCCAACGGCAAACTTACCATCACCGCTAGGAAAGAAAGTCAGGGTGGGTATAACTACACATCGGCTAGGATCAAAACTCAAGGAAAACGAGAATTTCAATTCGGTAGAATTGATATTAGAGCTAGACTACCTAAAGGACAAGGAATTTGGCCTGCTTTATGGATGCTTGGCGCTAATTTTTCTTCGGTAGGTTGGCCCGTTTGCGGTGAATTAGATATCATGGAATTAATAGGACATCAGCCCAATCGAGTACACGGAACAGCTCACTTTGGTGCAGCTCCTCCTTCTACTCAACGTACTGCTTCCTACGGTTTGTCATCCGGGAACTTTTCCGATGCTTACCATGTATTTACGTTAAAATGGGAAAATAATTTGGTGGAATGGTACGTAGACGATGTAAAATTCCATACGCTTACTCCCGCCAATACTGGAGGCATCTACCCTTTCAATCAAAAATTCTTCTTTATATTTAATGTGGCCGTTGGTGGTAATTGGCCAGGATATCCCGATGCTACTACTGTATTCCCTCAAACAATGGAGGTCGACTACGTCAGAGTATTCCAAAAAAATTAATCCGATAGAATGGTAATAGAAGCTGCCTTGGACAACTAATACGTACTTTGTTAAATCGCTCCAAGAAGTTATATCCCATTCTGGAATCCAAAAAAAAGCACCATTCAATAGAAATGGTGCTTTTTTTATTTATCTCTAAGCTTAATCTATTTTGATTTATTGGATTACTCTTTAAAATATTGGATTACACTACAAAACATTCGATTATTCAATAAACCATTCGAATATTCATAGCTCTTACTTTACTAAGTTAAGTTAAAACTTGAAAGTGGTCTCTACCTTTTTCCTCTGTTGAGATGGGTTATTAGTCCAAAATGAAAAATCTCCGGCTTCAGTGGTTCTTTTCAAGTCTTCTGCTACAAAACTTAGCATCTTAGGAGTAATCGGCAATCGAATCTTCACGCTATTACCTGCAGGAATCCAAACCTTTTTGAATCCCGTTAAATGCTTAACGGATGGAGTAATGCTCGCAAACTCATCCCTATAATACAATTGAGCAACCTCATATCCATCCATTTTTCCAGTATTCGTTACTGTCCATTCTGCCCAAACCGTATCGTTTACCCCTTTAAATTCACCATTCAAGGTAAGTGGTGAATGATTAAATTGAGTATACGATAGTCCAAAACCAAAATCATACAAGGGTCGATACGCATTGGTACTGAAGTCCACATGGAAATCTTCAGTATGTTTTCTATCGTGTTGCACCACACTACCACTACTGCGAGGATACGTAAAAGGCAACTTTCCTGACGGGTTGTTAATTCCAACCAAGGTTTTTGCTAATGCTTCTGGACCAAAATCGGAGGGCAAATACGCATATACCACCGCCTGCACTACGGAATCCAGTTCCGTGATTATCAGCGGCCGATTAAAGAAGCAAACCAATACAATCTTCTTACCCATGGCGGCAATTTTCATTACATAATCTCTTTGGGCAGCATCCAATTCCAAGGACTCCGTATTTCCAGGAATTTCTGTACCTGGCTCTTCGCCTAAACAAATTACTACAACATCGGATTTTTTAACATCCTTTGTTAACGCTTTAGTTATTTGCAACGATTTCAAACTCATTGGATTCTGCTTTTCTGGAAACAGCCATGAAATTCCTTTACCATATTCAGAACAAGCATCTGCCACCGTTTTACCCAAACCATAATTCTTTGCCAACGACTCATCTCTTCCCAGCCAACTGTGTGTCCAAGCACCGCTAATTAACGATAAATTATGTGCGGCAGGGCCACAAACTACCGCTTTTGTACCTGCCTTCAATGGCAATACCGCTTCGTTATTCAATAAGGTTATACTCTGCAATGCCGTTTCTAAGGCTTTTTGCTTAAATCGATCACTGAACGTATCCGGAAACTGTGTTGCTGGTAAACCCATTGGGGCAGAAAACAATTCCAAATCCTTTTTCATTTGCAAAATCCTTCTCACCGATTGATCAATTCGCGATTCTGGTATTTCCCCATCCTTCACCAAAGAAATTAGAATATCAATAAATTGAAAATCGTTGGGAATCATACTCATATCTATTCCTGCCATTATCGACATTTTCACTGCTTCTCTATAATCTTTGGCAACCCGATGATTGGCGTGCAACTTATAAATATCCTCCCAATCGGTAACTACAACCCCGGTGAATCCTAATTCATTACGTAAAATCTCCGTTAATAATCGATAGCTAGTATGCACGGGAATTCCACTGATTTCGCCGCTATTTACCATTATACTTTTCGCCCCGGCTTTAATTGCCTCTTCAAAACTTGGTAAAAAGATATCCCGTAAATCACGCTCCGTAAAATAAGCCGGTGTCCTGTCTTTACCCGAAAAGGGAGCACTATAACCCATAAAATGCTTTAAACATGCAGCTACGTTATACGATGAAATGGCACCCGAAGCTTGCTTACCATTGAATTCAGAACCCGATATTTCTTTGGAATAATTCTGATACCCTTGAACCGCTGCTACACCCATTGTTTTACATAAATATGGATCCGATCCGTAGGTTTCGAAAAATCTCGACCATAATGGCTGTCGAGCAACATCCAACACAGGTGAGAAATTCCAGGGAATACCGCTAGCACGGGTTTCATAGGCAGTAACTGCAGCGCCCGATTGAACTAAATCTGGGTTCCATGTAGCGGCTTGACCTAACTGCTGAGGAAACAATGTGGAATGGTGCAAGTAGGTTGCTCCGTGTATTGCGTCAATTCCGTACAATATTGGTAGCACGCCGCTGCGTTGAGCTACAGCCTGAATCTCCCCTATCCATTGCCTCCATTCCTCTTTTGAATGAGTGCCCGTGCCGCAGCCACAGTTTAACACCGATCCAATTTTGTATTTAGTTATGGCTTCTTTCAGTTTATCCTCATTTAACTTCACCTTACCGTCTTTGGGATTGCAGGTTTCACCTTCCCACAATACCCCCAAATCCACCTGTGCCATTTGACCCACTTTTTCGGCCAAAGTCATTTTGGAAATCAGGGAATCCAAGTTTTGCGAATACAAATTGCAGGTAACACCTGCCATTATCCAAATAACTAAACCTTTCAATTTCATACGATAATAATTGCAATCAGACATGTTTACGCTTTGACTTACTTATTGTAAAGAAAACAATAATTATGCAAACCTACAACACGCAAGTAACAATTAATCAGTAAAAAATGTTGGCGCAGTCAATACCTTAAATCCATGAATTAGCCGAAATCCAATCTATAAACTAAATCAATGATCATTCTACTTCCAGCCACCACCAATCGATTTGTACAAGTGTATATTGGTAATAAACATTTGTTTCCGCAACTCAATCAGTTCAATATTCGATTGCAAGGCAGTTCTTTGCGCATTCAAGACCTCTAAATAGCTCGCTTTACCCGTTAAGAACAACTCGTATGCAATACTTATAGACCGGTCTAATTCCTCTGTTTCCTGCTTCTTCAATTGTTCCTTTTCCGTTAAATGATTCAAGGTGGTTAACTCGGACACTACCTCCACATAAGCACCTAAAACTGTTTTTTGATATTTTAACAAACTCTCAAATTGATTCGCCTTTGCATTGGAAAATTGCAATTTAATGGCCGCTCTATTAATCAATGGTCCGGCTACATTTCCCAAGAAATTATAGGCCATGGATTTTGGGAAATTAAACAAAAAATTTGTGCTAAACGATTGTAGACCTATTGTTCCAAAAATATTAAATGTTGGATAAAAGGCAGCTTTTGCCGCTAAGACATCAAATTTACTTGCCATTAACTCATTTTCCGCAGATCTTATGTCGGGACGATTATTTAGCAACTCACTCGGAACCCCATACTTACTTAACACAAAGGAATCTCGATGAAAGTACTGGTGATTTCTCAGAATTGTCTGTGGCATTCTTCCTAATAACAGATTGATAGCATTCTCTTTCAGCTGAATTTCTTGTAAACAAGAAACTTCAAAACTCTGGGAATTCAATACTAACGCCCGAAACTGCTTTACAGATAACTCATTTTCTCTACCCGCCTCCTTCTGTACCAACAATGCATCCAGTGCATTTTTCTGTAACTCAATAAATCTTCGAACCAATTCCAACTCCAAATCCAACGATAATAACTCATAGTAAGCAGTTGCTATTTGATCTATTAAACTAATCTTCAATAATTGTTGTCCATCTAAACTGCTCAACTGTCTGTGAAAGGCGGCCCTCTTTTTATTACGTAATTTCCCCCACACATCTAATTCCCAATTGGTCTGAAATCCACCATAATAATCTGGCAAGTGTGTTGGAATGAGTTTACCTGGATAAAATTCCGTCACACGATTACCAGCATCATCCATGGTGTAATAACCAAATTTCCTTTGCTGAAAAAATGTATTTCCCTGCAACGTCGGGAATAAGGATTGCTGGGTAAATCGATATTCATTTTTAGCCACAGTTAGTCGCTGATAGGCCATACGAATATCAAAATTATTATTGAGGGCAGTATCGATTAATGCCACCAAATTTGAATCTTTAAAAAACGCGCGATAACCAATTATATCTCCAATTGAATCTTGATTAAGAACTGATTTTCGTTGCACTTTTTGTAGGTCTACCCCCGAATCGCCTGTTTGATTATAAACCGAGAGTTTTGTTGAATCTATCTCGTTCTTTTCCAACGGATACACTTTGGAATTTTCGTTAACTCCAAAATTCTGAGGAAGTATGTTCGTATCGGTTGTTGTTGTTTGGGGTGTTACACAAGAAACCAAGATCAGTGAAAATTGCCCAAGCAAGAACCAAATTTTTAATGTGTTCATTTTTTTATTTTTTCAAACGATTCATTTTCTTCGTCTCTTTTGTAAATATTAAATACAATCCTGGCACCAATAAAACCCCGAAAACTGTCCCGAAAAACATTCCGCCAGCCGCTGCTGCTCCAATAGTTTTATTGCCAATCGCCCCGGCTCCAGTTGCAAAAACCAAGGGCAGTAATCCAGCGATAAATGCAAAGGATGTCATCAAAATTGGCCGTAATCTCGAGACCGCACTTGCCATTACTGCAGCGGAAGCCGACAAACCATCGCGTTGTTTTTGAATCGCAAATTCCACGATTAAGACAGCATTTTTACCCAATAAACCAATGAGCATTACCAAGGCAACTTGAGCATAAATATTGTTCTCAAGACCCATTAAGGTCAACAATAAGAAAGCACCAAAAACTCCTGTTGGTAATGATAATATAACCGGCAATGGCAATAAAAAACTCTCATACTGGGCCGATAATATTAAATACACAAACATCAAACAAATAATGAAAATATAGAATGCCTCGTTTCCGGCATTCGCTTGATCCCTCGAAGATCCCGCAAAGTCAAAATCATATCCCTTCGGTAATTTCAATTTTGCCACTCGTTTGATTTCTTCCAGCGCCTGCCCACTGCTATAGCCTTGCTGCGGCTCACCATTAACCATCGCCGATGGATACATATTATACCGAGTAATTTGCTCTGGTCCATAAACTTTTTCAATAGATAAAAAGTTTGAAATTGGAACCATTTCACCGTCTTTGTTTTTCACTTGAAAAAGCAAAATATCTTCGGGTTTCGTTCTGAACTCAGGTGAAGATTGAACCATCACCTTATACATCTGACCAAATTTGATAACGTTGGTCACATAATCACTCCCTAAAAACGTCTGTAATGTACTTAATATATCATTTACTTTTACACCCTTTTGCGCCGCTTTAGCATTGTCTATGTGCAATAAAAATTGAGGAAAACTTGCATCAAAAGAGGAAAACGTATTTCGAATACTGGCCGATTTATTCAATTCTGAGGCAAATTCCATAGCCACTGATTCCAACTTCTTTAAATCCGATTTACCAGTTTTATCTAATATTCTTAATTCAAAACCGCTTGAATTTCCATACCCAGGAACTGGTGGAGGAGTAAAAAACTCGATCTTCGCATCTTGAATATGCGAAGTGCGATGCTTTAATATCCCAATGATTTCTTGATCCGTATTCTCTCTTTCTCCCCAAGATTTTAACGCTATCAAATTCATACCAAAGTTAGCACCTGTCCCATCGGTAATAAAATTATATCCAGCCAGGGTAGAAACAGATGCTACGCCTTCAACCTTTGCTACTTCCTGTTGAATTGCATCGGTCACTTTTTCCGAACGCTCCAAAGTAGCACCCGAAGGGCTTGTAATATTTGCATAGATTGTTCCTTGATCTTCATTGGGAATAAATCCAGAAGGAAGTAGACTACCTAAACCCACGATTGAAATTATTAATACAAATAGCGCCACCCACGTTATCCATTGCTTTCGCACAATTACCAAAACTAACCACTTATATTTTAGAGTTAAATCCTCAAACCAACGATTAAAGCTAGCAATAATTCGAGCTAACCTATTACTAGAATCTACAGTATGGTTTTTTAACAAAAGAACACATAAAGCAGGGGTAAGCGTTAATGCTACAATTCCAGAAAGTACGATCGAAATTGCCATGGTGATCGAAAACTGTCTATAAAAAACACCTACAGGTCCTGATATAAACGCCACGGGAATAAAAACCGCAGACATTACCAATGTAATGGCAACAATTGCCCCACTGATTTCTCGTGTAGCTAATTGCGTTGCCACACCCACCAAAACTTTATCGGTATGCATTCTTGCATGAACTGCCTCAACAATAACGATGGCATTATCAACCACAATTCCGATAGCCAAAACGATGGCAAACAGGGTAATTAAATTGATTGAAAATCCCATCAAATGCATGAATGTAAAGGTTCCAATAAGTGAAACAGGAACTGTAATTGCTGGTATTAGGGTAGATCTCCAATCTCCTAAAAAAATAAATACCACTAAGGAAACGAGTAAGAAAGCCTCCATCAACGTTTTCAATACTTCGTTTACTGAAGCATCTAAAAAACTAGAAACATCATAACTATACGTATACGTAACTCCCTGCGGAAAATTTGCCTCTAACTCTTTTAACTTATTTTTAATATTTTTTATCACCTCACTGGCATTACTTCCAGGTCGTTGTTTTAAAATAATTGCTGCCGAAGGCTTCCCGTTTTCCTTAGACAAAACATCATAATCTAATGAACCAAATTCCACTTCAGCAATGTCTTTTAATCGAAGTAATTGCCCCGATTCATCTTGCTTTAAAATTACATTCTCGTATTGTTCTTTGGTGTTGAATTTACCCGTGTATTTTATTACATATTGCAGCGATTGTGGATTTCTCCCGGAACTTTCTCCAACCTTTCCAGGTGCTACTTCGATATTTTGCTCTTTCAGACACCGATCAATATCTTCGGTAGATAATTGATAAGCAACCATTTTAGTAGGATTTAACCAAACGCGCATCGCATATTCCCGTTGCCCCATAATATCCGCAAATCCAACTCCCTCTATTCGCTTCAATTCCGGCAATAAATTTATATCTGTATAATTGAAAAGAAACTTTTCATCCAACTCAGGATTTGTACTTAAAATATTCAAGTACAACAACATACTGTTTTGTACTTTTTCTACAATTACTCCAGATTTTATTACCTCTTCCGGAAGTTCATCCAATACCGATGAAACCCTATTTTGAACATTCACTGCCGCTACATCCGGATCGGTTCCCGCGTTAAATATTATCTGAATTATACTGGTACCATCATTCCCCGAAACAGATGACATATAGGCCATTCCTGGAACACCATTAATTGCTCTTTCGAGAGGAGTAACAACCGCCTTCACACATGCTTCAGCATTGGCTCCGGTATATTTCGTGGTAACTGTCACTTCCGGCGGAGCTATATCCGGAAATTGAGTCATTGGCATTTGCATCAATGATATTACACCGATAATTAGTATTAAAAGTGAAATTACAATGGAGAGTACGGGTCTTTTTATGAATTTTTCAAACATCCTAGTTATCTCCTTGGTTTAATATTAATTCCGACATCGGCAATAATCTCGGTTTAATTTTATCGCCATCCTTCACCTTTTGAATTCCCTCAAATACTATTTTATCCGATGTGGTTAGACCTTTTTCAACTATAAACAGATGGGGAAGTCGGTGTTTAATTTTAATATTTTTTGATCGAATCACATTGTTTTGGTCTAGTACAAATACATACACTTGATCTTGAATTTCAAATGTAGATTTCTGCGGAACTATCATCGCATCTTTCAAATCCGTAAAGATTCTAATTTTACCCGTAGATCCATGTTTGATCAATAAATCTGGATTCGCAAATCGAACTCGAAACGCAATATTTCCTGTGCTTAAATCAAACTCACCATCTTCATTTTCAATTTTTCCCTTATACAAGTGAGGCTTGTTATTTGCTAATAACAAAGTAATCTTGGAATCCAAATTCAAATCTTTATTTGATTTTAATGATAAATATTCCTTCTCTGAGACATGGAAATATGCAAATACCTCTTGGTTATTGGATAATGTAGTTAATA
>CAZKOM010000053.1:0-6043 GCA_964554385.1 uncultured Flavobacteriaceae bacterium
AAAAACTTATCCAACTATTTACAGATCAGAAGGCAAGGCTCCGAGGCAGAAGGAAGATGGCAAATTCAAAATGTTGGATGACGATGAGTTTGATGCACTTGCAGAAAAGATTTTAGCTGCAAAAAATGCCAAAGCTCTTTTAATCGACCATGAAGAAGAGTTATTGGATGAAGATGATGAGGATTTTGATGATGACGAGGATGATGACGAGGACGATAATACCGACGAATTTGGTTTCGGCGAATTTCAAGACGGTATAGACGCGGACGACTTAAAATAATCCCAATGGGGAATCCAACCATTATTGCCATTGGAGGACCCACTGCTTCGGGTAAAACCGATGCCGCCATACAATTAGCAAAAAAACACCAAACAGACATAGTTTCTTTTGATAGTAGACAGCTATACAAAGAATTAATTATTGGTGTTGCCAGACCTACCAAAGATGAACTTTCACAATGTACTCATCACGGAATAGCTTGCCATAGCATCAAAGATTCCTTGAGTGCTGGTCAATTCGCAATTCAATACAGACCTATTGTTCAATCATTACTAAACCAAAATGGAACCGTCATACTCGTTGGTGGTACTGGAATGTATTTACAACATTTACTGTATGATTTTGATGAACTTCCAGACATCGACATTTCTTTAAGAGAAACCATTAATGAATGGCATCATAGCGAGGGACTTTCATTTTTAGTAAAGAAATTATTGGATATTGATCCCCAAGCAAGTGCAAGAATAGATACAAACAATCCAGCCAGGGTTAAACGTTCTTTAGAACTTTGCTTGAGTACAAAGAAACCGCTACATGAAATTCATCAAGGAATAAAGAATTTGGCGTTTCCTGATGTTAACATTCAAATTGTAGGAATCGCCATGGAAAGAGAAGACTTGTACCATCGAATAAATCAGCGCGTAGACCAAATGTTTATCGATGGATTGTTACAAGAAGTTGAGCAATTAGTTGATGTTTCAAATTTACCTGTATTAAAAACGGTAGGATATACCGAGTTGTTTGACTATTTGCATGGAGGTATTACCTTAGAATTGGCTATAGATAAAATTAAACAGCACACTCGAAATTACGCAAAGCGACAAATCACCTACTTTAATCGTCAATTTGAAACCAATTGGTTAAAAAAAGAAACATTGATTGATAACTACTAAGTAAATTTGCATTTTAGTTATGCAAGAGATACTTATAAGCTTAGTAACCTTAACAATTTTGGAAATTGTCTTGGGAATTGACAACATCATTTTCATTTCCATTTTATCGAATAAACTACCTCAACATCAACATAAAAAAGCAAGGAACTACGGATTGTTCATTGGCATGGTTATTCGTGTAATCATGTTGTTGGGAATTAATTGGGTACAACAACAAGAGCACGATTTGTTTGTGATCATGGGGAACGGCATTTCAGGAAAAGATCTATTATTGATTGGTGGAGGTTTGTTTTTATTATATCAAAGTGTTCACGAAATTCACTTAAAGATGAAGGGCATCGAGGAAGAAACCAAAGAAAGAACATCTGCAAGCGGTTTCTCTGCGGTTCTCGTTCAAATGGGTGTAATCAATATTGTTTTTAGCTTAGATTCGGTAATTACCGCAATAGGAATGGCGGATCATGTTTGGGTAATGATCACTGCCGTTGTTATTTCCATGATTGTAATGTTGGTGGCAGCAGAACCCATTGCTAACTTTGTAAACCATAATCCATCAATAAAAATATTGGCCTTGGCATTCTTAGTATTAATTGGTGTTTCATTGTTGGCCGAAGGTTTCGGTCAGCATTTAGATAAAGGATATATCTATTTTGCCATGGCGTTCTCCTTTACCATTGAATTAATAAATCTGCGATTAGATAAACAGAAGGAAAACTAAGTATTTGTAGCGTATTTACTCGATTGATAATTACAAATCAGAATACGCATAAATCGGATCTATAGGATCCCCGGGTTTTGCTTCTATAATACTATCTAAAAGTCCCGTCTCCATATTGTATAACCAACCGTGAATAAATGGTCGGTTATGGTGTTTCCATGCCGATTGAACTACGGAAGTCTTCACCAAATTATTTACTTGTTCTACGATATTCAATTTCACCATTTCATTCAATCTCTCATTTTCGTCCTGAATCGAATTCAAGGAATCCCGATGTAATCTATAGACATCCTTCAAATTTCTTAACCATTTGTTTAACAAATCGAAAGAATTTTGGGTCATAGAAGCTTTAACACCGCCGCAGCCAGTGTGACCGCATAAAATAATGTGCTTAACTTCTAAATATTCTACAGCATATTGGAGTACACTAAGCAGATTTAAATCCGTGTGCACCACCATATTAGCGATATTTCTATGTACAAACAATTCGCCCGGTTCTGCGCCAATAATTTCATTTGCAGGTACACGGCTATCCGAACAACCAATCCATAAATAAGCAGGTCGTTGATCCTTTGCTAATTCCTTGAAATAATCAGCATCTTCGGACATTTTTTCCATGGCCCATGCCTTATTAGAAAGAAATAATTTGTTGGTAGTTTCCATTTGCTTTAATTAGGTTGGGTATTCATTAATCGATGTTGATGAGAGTCACTGGTGAATTTCTTAAGTATTTTTAAATTGCGTTCATCCGCCACCGCTTCAAAATCATCAATAATATCTCGGATATCGGTATCTACAAAATGGCAATTGGTAAAATCCAAAACAACCTCAGCACCATCTGGTAGTTGCGTTAACTTTTCTTTTAAGAGCGATTTATTCAAGAACGTTGCTTGATAATAAAATCGTATTAAATGCGTATTCTCCAGAGAAACAACCGTTATACTTCGATGAAAATTGGTTTTAATTACAAAATAGAATCCAACAATCATTCCTACTGCAATACCTAGAAGTAGGTCTGTCAACAAAATGGAAATAATTGTAACTACAAATGGTAGAAATGCTCCCCAGCCGCGCTGAAATTCGGATTTAAACAGACTTGGTTTGGCTAATTTATAACCCACAAATATTAATATAGCCGATAATGCTGCATTGGGAATTAAATTCAAAAATCCCGGAAAGCAAGCAACCACAATAATCAACCAAAAGCCATGTAAAATTGCACTGATTTTAGTTTGAGCGCCTGCATTGGCATTAGCGGAGCTTCGAACAATTACGGCAGTTACCGGCAACCCTCCAAGTAGTCCAGAAACTATATTACCTGCACCTTGAGCAAATAACTCACGATTGGCGGGAGAAATTCGCTTATGCGGATCAATTTTATCGGAAGCTTCCAAACTCAACAAGCTTTCAAGACTTGCTATAATGGCCACTTTAAACACAATAATCCAGAATAAAACGGACCCAATTAATGAAAAATTTGGCCAAGGAAAACCCGAACCCTCTGACCCAGAAAACATAGTTGTTACTTCAGGAATAGAAACAATATGGTCTTTCCCAACTATTTTCCAATCAGATCCAGCAAAATAATTCACACCTATTCCCATTAAAACAACCAACAAGGGTGCGGGAATCCACTGCGTCCAACGTTGTTTTTTTATCAACTTCAATTCCCAAAAAATCTGTATCAACAATCCAAGAACACCAATTATCATCGCTAAGGGTGTGATGTGCTGAAATGCCTTATTCAATTCAGTAAATGTATTTTCTCCATCCAATTGTCTAAAATCTTCATCACCAAAATCATCCACATCCCATCCCACCAAATGCGGAACTTGTTTAAGTATTAATAATATACCTATGGCTGCCAACATTCCTTTGATAACCGAAACTGGAATAAAATCAGCAATTTTACCAAGTTTCAAGAATCCCAACAATAACTGAAAAACACCCGCCAATAAAACTGCTGCACCCAATATTGATATGATTCCAACATCGGTTCCCAATTCAGCTTTCAGTGTATCAATAGAAGATAAGATAAGTGTGATCAAACCAGCGGCTGGGCCTGATACAGAAATATTTGAACCGCTTGCGAAACCAACTATTATCCCTCCTACAACGCCTGCAATTAATCCGGAAACTACAGGCACTCCCGATGCATGAGCGATTCCTAAACATAACGGTAACGCTACTAAAAAAACTACTATGGAAGCCGAAAAATCTTTAATCGATTTATTCATGGTTATTGGCAAATATAACCAAAACCACGTTATGGTTTTTTTTCATTTAATTATTGAAAACCTCAATAATGACATGAACTTATTCAATAAATAACAACAAATGGTTCTGTAAAGTACTGTAAATGATCTGAATAATTTGGCAGACGATATTCTTGAATCTCGTTGGTTGAACATCGACAAAGAGCCTGATTATTCTGATAAAAAACTTCAGGAGAAGTTAACAGTTCTTGAATCCAATGAAACTGTCTTTCTTGTGGGTTCTTAACATTGGCTATCGTTTGTTGCAACTGCATTAATGTGTTCCATTCCGATTCGCTCAACACCCGAATCACCGCTTTTTCTTGCTCGGTTTTATCCGTTTTCCTTAATTCACGCAGCAACTGATCACCTTGCTCTTTTATCGCTTTCAGCTTATCACTTTTCCATGAATACAAAGCTGCATTAATAAGCTGTAATTGTGATTCAATTGATTCAATTTGAGTATTAATAGAATTGTTATTTCCAACTTTTTTCAATATTCCCGAACGCAACTCTTCTGAACTATTACTAAATAATTCCCAAAGGGTAAGTCCCCATTTATCTAATTTCTTTTTGGAAGATTTACTTAAGAAAACCCCTGATTTCCTCATCACAAGGGCAGGAACTACTAAGTCTTGATGATGCAAAGCTTGGGGTATTTGCATCCAATATCGATACTCCGAAGGTCCAGCGATGTATGCGATATTAGGTAAAATGGTTTGTTGGTACAGTGGCCTTAACAGTACATTTGGACTAAATCGTTCGGGAAAATTATATATTTCGTCTGATAACTGAGATAATGTCCATGATTTACCCGAAACAACCGCGCTTGCTTTATCTCCATCACATTCAATTCTCTCGCGCAAATTATCCGTCATGTAAAACAAATTACATGCCCTTATATGAGCTTCGGGGGTAAACCCTAGTTTCTGAATTTGACCATTCTGAAATTCTACTGAATGACAAATTCCTTGATTTACTGTAATTTCTTTCTGAAAAACGGGAATTGCTAGTCGTTTTAATTCTGCGTTATCCGGATTAATCACTAATAAGTTTGTATCTCGAAATATCCATAAAACCCACTCCTGAATCGCTGAAGCCAGGATTTGATTTGGTTTTGAGAATATCTGCTGTAAAACGGAAATTTCCTCCGTTGATTTATCGTTATTTTGAAATAAATCCTTAATCCATAATATCCAATCATGTAATGCTGCAGTGGATTTTCTGCCAACAGGCCCATGCGTGTTTACCGATTTTTCTTCCCAAACCCACGATTTATTAAATAAGGTTGAAGTGGAAATCTCTTGAAAATCGTGATCTTCCGTTGCCATCCAGAAAATTGGTATAAACTGATTCTTTGGAAATCGAAGTTGTAACTCATTGGCTAAAGCAATGGCGGAACTTATTTTAAAAAACACATAAGATGGACCTAAGTCGAAATGGATTTGCTGTCCTGTAGTTACCGTAAAGGTCTGATTCGCGGCTAATTTATTGAGGGCAACTACCTGAGAAGGAGATAATAAACCATCGCATTGTTTTTCAATCACGGAAACCAGCACCGAACGGTTTTCGGAAGGAAACTTGCTTAATTGGTCTAATAATAACTCCCAATTGGTGGATGATCCTTCTTGGGGGTATAATCCGGTGGCTTTGGTACTCCATGCGCTGTCTTCTAGCCAATTTGGCAGATAGCCGGGGGGGAACTTATCCCAAAGCGCGATATTACTCATGATTTAACAAGGGTACCCATCAAATCGTAGGTGGAAGCATCGGTAATTTTAACATCGGCAAAATCACCCATTCTTACGTAATTATCAGCCACAGGAACGCGAACTTCGTTGTCTACTTCGGGACTATCGTACTGGGTTCTACCCACAAACTCATCCCCTTCTAATCG
>CAZKOM010000053.1:6053-7635 GCA_964554385.1 uncultured Flavobacteriaceae bacterium
CAAATAATACTTTTTGTGTTGTACCAACAAGGGATTGATTAAATGCCTCTGAAACGCTCATTTGTGTCTCCATCACCCAATCTGCACGACGCTGCTTCTCTTCCTGTGATAAATTGTCATCCAATGTATGGGCATAAGTATTTTCTTCGTGGGAATAGGTAAAAACACCCAAGCGCTCAAATTTTATTTCATTTACCGCGTTTACTAATGCTTGCACATCCTCTTCGGTTTCACCGGGATGACCCACCAACATGGTAGTTCTTAGGGCGATACCGGGAACTTGCTCCCGTATGGCATGCAGCAATTCCAACGTACGTCTTTGGGTAATTCCTCTACGCATGGTTTTAAGCATGGAATCGGAAATATGCTGAACAGGAATATCCAAATAGTTACAAATATTACTTCTTTCAGCCATTACAGGAAGTACATCCATAGGAAACTGAGAGGGAAATGCATAATGTAAACGGATCCAGTCCAAACCTTCTATATCGGAAACGCGTTTCATGAGATCAGCCAATTTACGATCTCCATACAAATCCAAACCGTAATAGGTTGAATCTTGGGCAATCAGCATTACTTCTTTGGTGCCATTTTTCACAAGATTCTCAATTTCACGGACGATATTTTCCATGGGTTTACTCACATGCTGACCGCGCATCAATGGGATTGCACAAAAGGAACAGGGTCTGTTACAACCTTCCGAAATTTTCACATAAGCATAATGCTTTGGTGTGGTTTGCAATCGTTCACCTAATAATTCATGTTTATAATCGGCGCCTACCGTTCTTAATAGATTCGGCAATTCTAAGGTACCAAACCAAGCATCTACCTCAGGGATACCTTCGGAAAGATCGTCTTTGTATCGATGGGACAAGCAGCCGGTTACGTACAATTTATCCAATTTACCATTAGCTTTTGCATCGGCAAATTGCAAAATTGTATCGATGCTTTCTTGTTTTGCGTTTTCGATAAATCCGCAAGTATTGATAATTACGATATCCGATTTACCCGACCCTTCGTGCTGAACATCAAAATCAGAAGCTTTGAGCTGTTGCATCATCACTTCGCTATCTACTAAATTTTTACTACACCCAAGGGTGATAACATTTACTTTGGGTTGAATACTGCTTTTCGTTTTCACCGATTACGCCAATAAAGATTGAATAAAACTAGATTTATCAAATAACTTAAGATCTTCGGCTTTTTCTCCAAGGCCGATATATTTCACTGGTATTCCAAAGGTATTGGAAACACCTAATACAACTCCTCCTTTTGCCGTACCATCCAACTTGGTTACGGCTAGGGCATTCACTTTCGTTGCATTGGTAAATTCTCTGGTTTGCTCAAATGCATTTTGACCGGTTGTAGCATCAATAACCAACAAGGTTTCATGCGGTGCATCGGGTTTAAACTTTTCGATGACGCGACGAATTTTCGCCAATTCATTCATGAGTCCAACTTTATTATGCAATCTACCGGCCGTATCAATAATTACCACATCGGCCTGCTGATCCACGGCTTGTTTTACTGCATCAAAAGCCACAGAAGCTGGATCTGCATTCATACCGTGGGAAACTATTTC
>CAZKOM010000053.1:7645-15796 GCA_964554385.1 uncultured Flavobacteriaceae bacterium
TCAACTCCCGTTCTATTTTTCCAAATAGTTAACTGATCTACAGCGGCAGCTCTAAAAGTATCCCCAGCTCCCAAGATAACTTTTTTTCCTTGAGCGGCATATTGATGAGCCAGTTTTCCAATGGTTGTAGTTTTACCAACGCCATTCACTCCTACTACCAATACTACATAGGGCAGCGATGCCTGCTGTAAATGAAAATCGTTCGCTAATGGTGCCTGTATGTCTGGTAATAACTCAGAAATCTCCAATGCTAATAGTTCCAATAATTCCTCTTGGGAAACATAAGAATCCTTTGCTACTCTTTTTTCTAATCGCTTAATTATTTCAACTGTGGTATCAATTCCAACATCAGAGGTTAATAGAATCTCTTCTAATTCATCCAAAAAGGAATTATCAACTTTGCGTTTACCTGTAAATAATCTGCCCAAACGAGACAGCAATCCAGTACGCGTTTTTTCTAGTGCGACCCGGGTTTGTTCCTGTTCGCCTTCTGATACTTTGGATTTGTTTTTGGAAAACCAATTAAACATGGAATTTTCTTAAGGGATAATGGAATAACTATGCTTAAAAACTTGAGTTCAAAGATAAAAAAAATAGCCCCATAAAGGGGCTATGTATTGTAAAGTTCGTATAATATTATTTCGCAAAGAAATCCTTAGCCTTTTCTGCAGGCATCATTTCTTCTTTGAATGTGTAAGCGCCAGTTTTGGCCGACTTAACAACTTTGATTGCCTTCACGTATTCGTTACCGGCACCTTCTTTTTTCAGGGTTGCAACTACCTTCTTAGCCATTATTTAATCTCCTTATGAGTGGTTACCTTGCGCATGTATGGGTTGTATTTCTTCAACTCAATACGCTCGGGTGTATTTTTCTTATTTTTTGTGGTGATATATCTGCTCATTCCAGCAACACCGCTTCCTTTTTGCTCTGTGCATTCTAAGATTACTTGAACGCGATTACCTTTTTTTGCCATGATTAAATCTTACCTTTCTTGAACAAATTGTTGATGCAAGAGGAAATGCCCTTCTTATCGATAGTCTTGATGGTGGATGTAGCAACCTTCAATGTAATCCACTCCCCAGTTTCAGGGATATAGAACTTTTTAGTCTGAAGATTAGGATAAAATCTACGCTTCGTCTTCTTGTTAGAATGGGAAACGTTGTTACCCTTCATCGCTTTTTTACCGGTTAAATCACAAACGCGAGACATAATTTTTGGGGTTGCAAATATAGTTAAATGAATTTATTAATACAAACAATTTAAATAAAATAGTACTATTTTATCTGTTTTTTTCTTCCTCTAGGCTATTTTCTTTTGAATCTTGCATCGAGGGCAGCAAAGTTAATACACTTATCAGTATTCCCGACTGTCTTTCTAGTAAACTTTCCACCATAAAACCGGCTATCAACAAAATTAGCCATTTGCCGGAAGGCAATTTTAAAACTCCACCCAGTAACCAACTTAGCGCTAAAATTACAGCAAGCCATCCACCTTGGACAGCTATTTGCAACCATTGATTGTGAATTCCTATTCGATGTTGTATTGCCAGTTGAGATTGAGAATCATCATACCCTTTCATCATGGCATTAAATTCGCCCTCAACGCCCACACCCAACGGATTACTTTTAATAACGCTTATTGCCGCTGTCCATGCTTCTACTCGTTGTCCCATCGATCGATGATTGGTGTCGCCGCCTTTGAAAATAATCGAAAAATCATCCACCGTATTAATAATTCTGTGCCGAATACTTGGCAATATTGAAATTGCGGCAATGAACACCACCAACATTATCGACAATAACTTCAAGACCCTATCCCTACCCAAATTCTGCAATTTTGCATAATTCCAGATAACTATTAAAAACCCTAAATACAACAATATCAAACCTGTACGAAGAGCCAGCACATGCAATCCAACCACCGTGATTCCCACCACAAACATAGCCCAACCTGTATCCCTAGATTCAATCCGCTTCGAAAAAAAATCATCAACAAACATTAACACAGACAATGCCACCAATGCTCCATACTCAATATGATATACCTGTGTATACATAGGTATGGGTTTACTCTCCAACACCATCAGACTGTAAAATTGCCAATGTTGCCAATAATGAATACACGAAGCCGCAACTATCCAACAATGAGGCAACAAATAAAACCACCAACTGCTGGAGTTTCGTTGTGGAAATCGCCTTTTCAAACCAATGGCTAATAGCATTACCAACAAGGGTAATTTTATTTGGGCATAGCTCAATATGGAATTAAATGAACTTCCTGTTCCAGCGGAAACAACCATTATGGTAATAAATACCATTAAACCCACCCAACCAAACCAACTATAGTTCTTAGAATTGATTTGACTTCTGGACATTTTCCCAAACAATAAATAAAGGGCAAATAATCCAAAGAAAATAGAAGATAACGCCGTTGAAAAGTTTAAACACGCAATAGAAATCCACAAAGTGTTTTCCAATAGTATTTTACCATAGGATCCAACTTTCTTAAATCGTATACGTGATTTCAAAGAATGGAAATTTACTCTAAATAAACGTATTAACCGAATTCCTTTTTACCATGGTTAGTATTTAGCAAACCACTTAAGGTGCTGCATATCGAAAAATGAGTTTCGATTTTTTTACGTCCACATTCAATTTGCGCGAGAGCGATTCGCTAATTATTATTTCAGAATCTGACTTCCCTTTTGCTGGTCCCATAACTACACACCAAACTATAGTTTTAGTATCGGGATTCACCAAAGCTACTACTTCCCCATTTTTATGATTATTTGCTAACACCCAGTGTCGTTCAGGATCCATTCCAGATTGACCTACAGACACTTTTACATTTTTTTCGTACTCCTTTAATGCTACTTTTTTCTTGGCCCCCAATTCAGGCATTCCTCCTGCATCTCGTTTGTTCCCATCAGAATTTTTCACCGTACCCATGGCCGAACTTGCGTTTTTGCCATTTTGCACATTTAAAGAACTGTCTTTTTGCGATAAAACCACTGGATTTGGAGCAATTGCATTATTAGGAAGAATAACAGGCTTCTCTGTAACCTGTTGAATTGGCGACCGCAAATCGCTACTGTTTGAATTATTTGTTACCTCTGAAGTAGCGGAATTTACTGCATTATTCTCGGACGCCACTGCTGAGTTCAATCCATTTCCTGGAGTTAGTGTCGAATTTTTTCTCGCCTCAGGAGGCAATACCAACACCTGTCCAACTTGAAGATTATCGGTTTCTAGATCGTTTAAATTTTTTATCCGGTCTACCGATATCCCATATTTCTTGCTGATACTGTACAATGTTTCCCCCGACAAAACAGTTACAACCACGGCAGCCTTATCCACATCACTTGCCAACAGCAATTTTGTTCTTTCAACTCGTGCAGCTTCTTTAACTCGTTTAATCGAATCTTGGGAACTAATCGATTTATTTACGGCCACTCCACTTGAAACAGGGGTAGTATTACCATTTTTCGCAGTAGAACTATTTCCATTCCCAACTTTACCAATAGCATTTCCATTGGTGGTTTGAGTATTTATTGTTAAATTTCCTCCACCGCTGTTGGCAGCACTACTGGATGTACCTGGATTCCCATTACCCACAGTATTGGATGATGCGTTGGACTGTGTATTGGTTGATGTATTTGTGGGTGCCCCTTCTGTTGGAACTTTAACTTCCGAGTTGATTGTAGCAGGTCGTACTTTAATCACAGCTCCCGTTTTCAACACGGGAAAATCCGGATTCATTTCTTGCAAGGCTTTAACCGTTGTTTTATACTGTTTAGACAAACTATAATACGTCTCTCCTTTTTTTACTGTGTGATTTAAAATAGGTGAAACGTTATTTGCCGATGGATCGGGATTTTTCGAGGAACTTGTTTGCGCCGATAATTGAGCACTAAAACTCAAAATCATACCCGAAGCCAATATATAAAACCAATTTTTTCTCATGGAGTTTGAATAGAAACAATATTAATTAAAATACCGAATTACAAGGAATTCCTTCGTCCACCATTGAACCCGCTGTTCAATTTAGTTTACAAATAAGCTTAACCACGATTTTTCAACCCCGTTGATATACGCGTAATTTCTCAAATAACATCCCAGGCGTTGGGCAAAGAACCCAGTTTTCCATTGTCTAAATACACAATTTTATGGGCGATATTTCTCGCTACATGTAAGTTGTGGGTAATGAAAAGGTACGCTATATCTCGTTGATTTTGTAATTGGACCAATAACTCTAATACTTGTTTTTGTACGATTGGGTCTAATGCCGCTACGGCCTCATCCAAAATTAACACTTGCGGTTGTGTGGCTAACGCCTTGGCGATGCACAATCGCTGTCGTTGTCCGCCACTCAATTCATGCGGCCATGAATCCATCAAATTCTCAGACAATCCCACTTCTTCCATAGCTTTCCTTGCCGATAATTCCGATTCCTCTGAGGTCTGTTTACCCACCTGTTTGAATATTTCAACCAACGCCATTCGGGCTGTTTGATTGGGATTCAAAGAACTGTATGGATCCTGAAAGACCATCTGTATTCCTGTTGGAGGTTTTGGCGACAATTTTTTACCTTTTAACCAAACTTCGCCTTCTGTTATTTTCTCCAAACCAACCAGAATTTTTGCCAAAGTAGATTTGCCTGATCCACTTAACCCAACCAAGGCTGTGGTTTCACCTGAGTATAAACTTAAACTTACAGCATCCAGTGCTCTGAAATTAGGGCTTCGTTTACTCGAATAGATTTTAACAACGTCATTAACCGATAAAACCAATGAAAACATTGGAAAATAGCGATTCCTTAATGCTGGATTATTCTTTGGCAACGCAGATAATAACTCTTTTACGTATGAATTTCTGGGAATGGCATTTTCAAGAATTTCTTTACTTTTATCATACTGACCCAAACCAAGCACTTCTTGTTTCATTCCCTGATCCAACAATTCTCCTTTTCTTAAGACGGTAATAGAATCTGCGTATTCTGCCACCAAATCCAATTCATGGCTAACCCAAAGTAATGCCGAGCCTTGTTTTTTACACAGCCTATACAAATCATCCATCACGGCTTTTCGAGATACACTATCCAATGCCGTGGTTGGCTCATCGGCTAATATCAACGGGGGATTATGCAAACAAGCTATGGCGATCATAACTCGTTGACGTTGACCTCCACTTAATTGATGGGGATACGATTCAAGTATTCTTTCCTGGATGGATTGTAATCCTAGATCCAAAAACTTAGAGGAAATAAGTTCATGCGCTTTTTGCTGATTTGCCCCATGTATTTTTGCTGCTTCTATCAGCTGTTTACCGCATGTTTGTTGAGGATTTAGCGCTGTCATGGGTTCTTGAAATACCATTCCAATGGCTTTTCCTCTCAAAGTCAACCATACTTTTTCCGATAGATTCAATACATTAGTGTGTTCAGCAAACGATATTGTACCCAATTGTATAAGTTTAGGGTTCAGCAAGCCAATGGCGGATAATAAGGTTAATGATTTTCCACTTCCACTTTCACCTATAATTGCATGGATTTCACCCGGTTTTACGGATAGTTGGGGTATCGAGACTAATTGCTTGTTTCCGGAGGTACTAATTTGAAAATTAGTCACTGAAAGTAAATCTATTTTTTCTTCAACCCCAGGCATACGATGATTACAGCGATCAAATTTACAAGCAATTGTTCAAAGATGCATAAACAAAAAGGGCTACCCGTAGGCAACCCTTTTGTTGAAATACGATTTCAAAATTTTCTGACGTTAACCACTATGGGTCGGTAATGTTTAGTTTAATTGGAATTTCTCTCCAAGATTTCATCATTACCCCGTTATTGTTACCGGGAATCCACCTTGGCGACTTTTTCAGTACACGAATCGCCTCAGTTGTAAACTCAGGACAACTTGGAGTTTCTTCAATAGCAGATACACGGGATACACGGCCCACTTCGTCTACGACAAATCGAAGCATTACGTATCCATTAATACCGTCATCTTGACAACGTATTGGGTACTGGAAGTTATTTACTACAAATTCCTTGAACTTTTCATCGCCACCTGGAAACTGAGCTTTAATTTTAACTTCAGAAGGTCCTTTATTTTCTCCAGTTCCACCAGTATTATCAACGATTTCATCATCCGGCAGGATCAATTCATCAGAACCAATTTGGTCTTGGGCACCTACCACGTTAACCGCATCTGGAGGATTCAAATTATCATCTTCCGATGCATTGGGGTTGATATCCGGAACTACGTAAGCTTGAGTCGTAAGAACAGGTTCCTCGATTTTCGGTGGTTCTTTTTCTTCCTCTTTTTCTTCTTCTGGCTCTTTAATATCATCCACAGAAGTTGTAACGATTACACGTTCTTCTTCAACCTCTTCTGTATTGTTTAATAATACAGGTAAACCTGCTGCTGTTAAAGCAATTACCGAAGCAATTACCGTTGCCAATACCTGATTCTTGGAAAACATAGTACGTATTTTATACGCACCGTAATCCTTGATTCGGTCTGCGAACACCAATTCCAAACGGTCGCTGGAATTTGGTTGTTCCCAATTGTTAAATAGATCTTTCAACATTGACATAGCTATTACTTTTTAGGTGGAACTTGAGCAACCAACTTTTTCTCGATGGCATTGAATCCGTCATCGGTAACGAAATACTTGGCTACTTGAGTAATCATAAATTCATCCATTACATCAATGATGTTCTTGTAGGTAGCTTTATCGTCGTTTTTAACCAACACTACCAACTTAGACTCTTTCTGTAATTTTTTAACTTCACGATCGATTTTATTAACCGCTGCAGTATCTTTTTCGTCGGTTTCGTTCAACTTTACCTGCAACTTTTGCAGTTCGCTCAACAATTGAAAGTTTTTCTCTTTCAATAATTTACGCAAACCGTCTTTGGTATAATCGATTTCTGTGATTACGGTAGCATTGCTAATTTGACCGGTATAATAGAAAATTCTATCCTCACCGCTAACTAAAATGGTAACCGCATCGCGTACTTCAGGCTTCTTGATGTTCGCATTGTCTTCAATTTTTTCAGGGAAGATCATACGTAATACCTTCGGTTTTGAAAACGTTGAGGTTAAAACGAAGAAGGTAAGCAATAGAAATGCTAAGTCAACCAACGGGGTCATATCCACCCGGGTACTCTGTTTTTTGGCGCGTTTTTTCCCACCTTTACCTTGGGAATCGCCACCGCCTTGAATTTCTGCCATTTTCTTATCCTCCTTATTTTATTCCGGTTTTGCTTCCAAACCCGTAATCATTTGAAACTTAGATACGCGTGCTTCTCGAAGTACATCGATAACATTTTTAACGGTTTCGTAACGGGTATCTTTCGCCGCCTTAACAACAAACTGCATGTAGTTGTCTTTATCGAAACCTTGGTTCTTTTCCTGTGCAGCTGCTTCACGCATTTTAAAATCGTTATCTGCTACTAATCTGGATTTCAACACCCAGTTGTATAGTTCGCAGGTTCTGATTTTATTGGCAGTATCGTATGGGACACCCGCCGCAGCTTCAGCTATTTTTGCACGTTTTTCAGCTTCCTGTGCCAAGAAGGAAGGTAATTCGGCCACTCTCATTCCAAGAGGACCGCTACCAATGAACTTCTTGATTTCTTCTTCACTCAATCCAACTTTGTAATCCACCATCATCTCGCGCAACACTTTTTCTTTTACGGCTGCGTTGGTGATGTCTATAAATACTCTGCCGGTTTCGTCGATAGTTACCAAAAACACCTGTTTAGGAATTTCCTTTTCGGTGGTTGAAGCTGGTGGATCAACAAAAACTGGCTCTGGAGAACGGAAACTGGAAGTAAGCATGAAGAACGTAACCAACAGGAATGCCAAGTCCACCATGGGCGTCATGTCCAATGATGGGGTTGAACGGGGCATTTTTACTTTTGGCATATTGTTATTCTTTGCCGCTTATACTTTTAATAAAAGAAAGGTAAACGAGGTTGTTAAAATTAATTAGCCCCTTGAGAAGACTGGAAGTTAGAGATAATGGAATAACTCGCTTCGTCCATGCTGTGGGTCATTGAATCAATTCTGTTGGAGAAATAGTTATAACTAATAATCGCCAAGGTAGAACCAATGATACCAACTGCAGTATTTACAAGTGCTT
>CAZKOM010000054.1:0-4019 GCA_964554385.1 uncultured Flavobacteriaceae bacterium
TTTAGACTGAAATATAACGTTAGCAATAACTCCAATAATTACTAGGCCAACCCCGATGAATTGGAGTGGTAAATAGGTTTCGTGAAATAGGAATATACCAAAGGTTAGAGACCAAAGTATTCCAGTGTAACTAACAGCGGAGACGGTGGATGTTTTTTCGGATTGGTATGCACGAGTCATGAAATACTGTCCGGCTTGAGTGGATATTCCTGTGAGTAACAGCCAAATCCAATCGGAAGATTGCGGCCAAATCCAAGCTTGATTGAAAATTGGAATGGAAATTAGGGATAATGGCAGGGTTACAAGGGGAAAGTAGAGAACAACCACATTTGGATTTTCGATATTTTTTAATCGGCGAATGGTATTATAAGCAAAAGCGGAAAACAGTGCTCCGCCAATGCCTGCGAATATTCCTGAAGTGGTAATTTCAGTAGATAGTCCATTAACCACGGTAACGCCCAGCATACAAATCGCGAAGAAGACATAGCTTATCGGGTGGTTTTTTTCATCTCCCAGTGCCACGGCAACTAACGTAGTGAGGATGGGACTCAGGTAATGAATAACGGTGGCGTTGCCCAAGGGCATTACTTGTAAGGTGTAGAAATAACAGAATAAACCCAATGATCCAAACAGTCCCCGCAGTAACAGCATTTTGGGATTCTTACCCCAAGGGTTTTGTTTGGCTTTGGCTAAAATGAAACTGCTGAGAATGATTTGAACCACGGCTCGAAAAAACACCACTTCGCCTACAGGCATTTGGTGGACAAATTTTACGGAGATATTCATCACGCCAAAAGAGATGCTTGCGAGCAACATAAGGACTACTCCTTTGGGGATTTTCATGGTTGCAAAGGTACGTTGGCGGTTCTTGCGATTTTCCGTAAAATCAAAATTTTTAGTTGCGAAATTTCGTAAGTACAACCCATAGGAATTCAATAGTTTGCGTCTTGATGACTGTTATAGAAATGCTCCAAGGTGCCGGCGAATTGCTGTTGTGGATTTTTTTGGCCGATTTAACTACTGGGTTTGTTCATTTTTGGATGGATCAGTATGGAAAAGAAGATATGCCCTTTGTAGGCAAGATGGTGATTGAGATTAATATTCTCCATCATCAAGACCCGCGCCACATGACAAAACGTAATTATTGGTTTTTAACAAAAGCAAGTTGGTTGTTGGGGGTAATAATTTATACCGTTTCTGTTTTGGTTACGGGTGAGTTTTCATGGAAGTTGGCAATATTTTTATGTTATGCTGCTCAAGCGAATGTGTTTCATATGTGGGCTCATCGAACAGTACAAGAAAATGGAAAGTTCATAACATTTTTGCAGCGGATGCGATTGATACAATCGCCAAAACACCATGCTGGGCACCATATCGCACCCTATGACAGACAATTCTGTATTTTAACCGATTGGTTTAATCCGATTTTGGAGAGAATTTGGTTTTGGGAAGGAGTAATTGGATTTTTTCGTTTATTTGGAATTCAACCTATTGCTGGTAGTAACATTCGTCAGAACGTTTAACTGATAAAAATCGGGTAAGGGACTGACAATTATCAGTATTTAAGGCTTGGCTGCCTAATACTTTTGTTGGCAATTATGCCAATTTATCAGCGAGCGGGTTCAATACCCAAAAAACGACATACGGTTTTCAGGCAACCCAACGGGGAATTATACCATGAGGAACTTTTTGGAACTGAAGGTTTTTCAAGTACTTCGTCTCTGTTATATCATTTAAATCCGCCAACGATGGTGAAGTCCATTGGGGATGCCGTGGATTTTCGGCCAAAAATTGCGGTAGAAGATAACTTGAAATGTTTGAGCTTCAAAGGTTTTGAAGTTGAGCCATCTGGTGATTATTTGCAAAGTAGAAAAGTCTTTTTTGTTAATGACGACATGCAGATTGGTATTGCTAGACCAACCCGGAGCATGGAAGATTATTTCTTTAAAAATTCTGACTCCGATGAGCTGTTGTTTGTTCATGAGGGTGGCGGAGTGTTGCATACTATGTATGGTCAAGTACCATTTGAGTATGGGGATTATGTAATTATTCCGCGGGGTACTGTTTATCGATTATCATTTAATGATTCCAATAATCGATTATTATTTATTGAATCACACAGTCCAATTCGGTCGCCAAAAAGATATCGAAACGAATTTGGACAATACTTAGAGCATTCGCCTTTTTGCGAGCGCGATTATCGTTATCCTGAAAATTTTGAAACCATCGACCAAAAAGGGGATTTTTTAATTCAAATTAAAAAAAGGGGATTGATTTATCCGTATGTATATGGTAATCATCCATTTGACTTAATAGGATGGGATGGGTATAATTATCCCTATGCGTTTTCAATTTTTGATTTTGAGCCGATAACAGGCAGGATTCACATGCCACCTCCGATTCACCAACAATTTGAGGGTAGGAATTTTGTGGTATGTTCTTTTGTGCCTCGGATGTATGATTATCATCCCGATGCTATTCCAGCTCCGTACCATCACAGCAATATAGATTCGGAGGAGATTTTGTACTATGTAGACGGTGATTTTATGAGCAGAAACAACATCGAAAAGGGTCAGTTTACGTTGCATCCAGGTGGGGTTCCACATGGTCCACATCCGGGAGCCATTGAACGGAGTATTGGCAAAAAGGAAACGGGGGAATTGGCCGTAATGATTGATCCGTTTAATCCGTTAAAAATTACGGCGGATGCTTTAAACTATGAAGTGAAGGATTATTATAAGAGTTGGATTATTTCTTAAAACACTGAAAATATGAATGAAATAGCAGATTTAACACGGGTTGAGAATTTTAATTATTCGGGCGATAAATTGTTTGATTTAGCTGAAGATTTTTTGCCAATTAATGGTACCGATTATGTGGAATTATATGTTGGAAATGCCAAGCAAGCGGCTCATTATTATAAGACAGCGTTTGGTTTTCAGGAGTTGGCTTATGCCGGTTTAGAGACGGGGTTAAAAGATCGGGTTTCTTATGTACTGGTTCAGGATAAGATCCGATTGGTGCTAACTACGCCCTTTGATTCAGGCTCTGATATTTCAGAACATATTCGCAAACACGGCGATGGAGTTAAGGTTATTGCTTTGTGGGTAGAGGATGCGCGAAAGGCATTTGAGGAAACCACATCACGGGGGGCAAAGCCGTATTTGCAACCGGAGGTATTAATGGATTCCGATGGAGAGGTAGTTCGTAGTGGAATACACACCTATGGGGATACAGTGCATGTATTTGTGGAACGTAAGAATTACCAGGGTGTTTTTATGCCGGGTTACCAGGCTTGGAAGACGGAATATCAACCCACATCTACGGGTTTGAAATACATAGATCACATGGTAGGAAATGTGGAATTAGGGGCGATGAATACCTGGGCGAATTTTTATGCTAAGGTGATGGGATTTGCCAATTTAATTACGTTTGATGATAAAGATATTTCTACCGAATACACTGCGTTAATGAGTAAAGTAATGAGCAATGGAAACGGCCGAATTAAATTTCCTATTAACGAGCCGGCGTTAGGGTTGAAGAAGTCTCAGGTGGAAGAATATTTGGATTTTTACGGAGGGCCTGGATGTCAACATATTGCAGTAGCAACGGAAGATATTGTATTTACGATTTCGGAAATGCGAAAGCGCGGAGTTGAATTTTTGTATGTACCCGGAACCTATTACGATACGGTGAAGGAACGCGTAGGAATTATTGAAGAAGATATGGAGGAGTTGAAGCGTTGGGGAATTATGGTTGATCGGGACGAAGATGGGTATTTGTTGCAAATCTTTACGAAGCCCGTAGAAGATAGACCTACATTGTTTTTTGAAATTATTCAACGCAAAGGAGCTAAGTCGTTTGGTAAAGGTAATTTTCAGGCATTGTTTGAGAGTATTGAAGCCGAGCAAGCAAGACGAGGTACACTGTAACGGCAAGGGAGTAGGGTTTTATTTACCGATTTTATTAGAAACATAGTATCTCCTTCTGAGGGAGTACAGCAGATAAACGGAGTTTAC
>CAZKOM010000054.1:4029-9241 GCA_964554385.1 uncultured Flavobacteriaceae bacterium
GGATGAAATGATGAAATTCAATTTTGAAATTGGTATCATTACTTTTGGTGCTATTCCAAGATTCGGGCTTAAATTGCAGACATTTTACAGGATATACCGATTTAATCGATTAGGATTTTATGGACAATAGAGAAGATATTTTACGGAGATTGGACGAGAAGTTCCAAAAAATTGGTCAAAACACCGATACCCACTTAGAAGGATTGGTTTGGAACAATCCTATAACCTATTGGGATTATATTTTACCTGATGCATTGTTGAGTTTGCAGGTACAGCGCACCAATCAGCCTGATGAAATGGTCTTTATTATGTATCATCAAATTAACGAGTTGTTGTTTAAAATGGTGTTATGGGAACTGGACCAAGTGGCGGAAAAGGAAACGGTGGATGCTGCGTTTTTTACTGAGAAGTTGCGGAGAATAAGTCGTTATTTCGATATGCTTTCTTCATCGTTTACCATTATGGGTGATGGCATGGAGAAGGAACAATACATGAGGTTTCGGAATACATTAACCCCGGCTTCTGGGTTTCAGAGTGCGCAATATCGAATCATTGAATTTGGATCAACGGAGCTAATAAATTTGATCGATGCGCGGTACCGTGCAACCATCGATCGAAATACGGGATATGACCATGCCTACGATCATTTGTATTGGCAAGCAGCGGGTAAGGATCACTCCACTGGGAAAAAGAATGCATTGTTAATGAATTTTGAGCGCCGATATCGTTCGGAGTTTTTACAAAAAATGGAGTATTACAATACCCGTAATTTTTGGACTCGGTTTAAGCAGTTGCCTGAAGAGGTAAAGCAAGACAAGGGCCTAATTGCGGCTATGCGGCATTATGATTACACAGTGAATGTGGTTTGGGTAATGGCACATTACAACGCAGCGGGTAAGTATTTGGGAACTGCTGCAGCTACGGGTGGTAGTGATTGGCAGAAATACATGCATCCTAAATATCAGCGCAGAATTTTCTTTCCAGATCTATGGAGTGAAGAAGAGTTGAAAAATTGGGGCGAAGGGTTGTGATTGACTAGTTTAACAGACTAAATCAAACAACAGGATTTTGTCCTGTTATTTGATTCTACTGTTTAAAAGTGGAGTTGGGGAGGTTCGAACTCCCGTCCGGAGAAGCGAGTGCTAGCGCTTTCTACATGTTTAGGGATCGATTGTTTTCGGGAACAGGCCGGCTCGTCCCTGGCCAACAAAGTTCCTTATCCAGCTTAATAATCTACCCTTGCGCTGATGGTGGGGGAGATACCCGGGCGTGTCGACTGCTTCGGGTGGAACAGGGCCCAAGTAAACTGTTCCGAAACAGATGGCAAGTGTCTAATCCTTCCGATTAGGCAGCCATGGCGTAGTTATTTTCGCCTCTTAAAAATTTGAAAGTTGAGATTTGAGTGCCAGCTTCCAAAGCACCACATGCTTACACTGCAATCAATCAACCCGTCGATTCCAGTCAACCCCAAAGAACTTCTACAAAGTTACGAAAATTTGTCATGGGAATTGGGGAAATCGGCGTAAATCGTTTTAATTCGCTATTAGTCAACTAATCAACAAACTATGAGAAAAAATTTACTAATTGCATTTGCTGCTGTGTCAGTTTTGTTTAATGCTTGTACCTATGAAGAAGGTCCAATGTCGCTTGCATCAAAAAAAGCCAGATTAGACAACACCTGGAATCAAACGATCCTGGATGGCGGATTTGCGCCACCATCAAATATGACAGTTACATTATTGTTGGATAAAGACGGCACAGGCAAACAAACGGTGGCTACAAAAAACACATCCACTGGCAATATTTCGGAAGCCATTTTGGACGTAAAATGGAAGTGGGGTTCTTCAAAAGAAGAATTAATTTTAGAAAGAAGTTGGTCTGGGGTCTCTCAAGGTGAAAAGAAATACAGAATTGTTCGTTTGGCTTCTGACGAAATGAAGTTGGAAAACGAAAGTAAGATTATTGAGACTTTTGTAACCAAAGAATAAATTCATTGAGTTAATGATTTGTTCAAGCTGCTAAATCATTGGTTTTTCACCAGTAAATAGCTAGTTGTTAATATTAATTGAAAATGAATTCCCGGTTATTACTAAGGAATACCGGGAATTTTCATTTAAGCCGTTTGGATTGAAATTATTGTGGTTTTATGGAGAATCCCGCCTTGGTAACTATTTCCACGATTGCTTCTGGGGTAGTTGAATCCTCAACTACGGCGGTTAGGATTTTTTGTGGGTTATTGGTATCCACGCTCCATTCTTCTATTTCATCCGATTCATTCAACCATGGGGTTACTGATTTGATGCAGTTTCCACAATTAATATTGGTGGTAAATGTGAGTGTTTTCATCGGTTAATTGATATTTAATGGTTGTAATAATTGTTTGATTTTCAATTTTAAAAACAATGAGTTACCTAATACAGTTAATGAACTGAAGCTCATGGCAGCACCGGCAACCATTGGGTTAAGTATAAATCCATTGATTGGGATTAATAATCCGGCAGCAATGGGAATAGCCAATATGTTGTAAAAAAACGCCCAAAATAGATTTTGGTTGATGGTGGAAAATGTTTTTCTAGAAAGTAAAATGGCTTGTACTAATTGGGTTAATTGGCTATTTCGCAAGGTTATTTGTGCCGTTTCCATGGCAACTTGGGTTCCTGTCCCCATTGCAATTCCCACATTTGCTTTCGCTAACGATGGTGCGTCGTTTATGCCATCTCCTACCATGGTGACAAATTTGTTATTTTTCTGTAATTCTTCGATATAGAATAATTTTTCGTTAGGAAGGGTTTGAGCTTTTATGTTAGAAATGTTCAATTGATTGGCAACATTATTAGCCGATTGAACTGTGTCGCCAGTCACTAAATGAGTGATGATTCCGGCAGAATGAATGGTGTTTACCGCAGTTTTAGCATCACCTTTTATTTCATCGGCGATGGAGAAAATGGAAATGATTTGAGAGGATTCAGTTGACGAAAAATCCAGCGAATTGCTCGCGAAAAACACCAAGGTATTCCCTAAGTTTATTTGGGTTTCCGTGAATGTTTTTTCTTCAAGATTAAAAGGGATATTCATTTCTATCATCCAATTTTGCGAACCTATATAGTAGATATTTTGATCATTCTGTATTTGAATTCCTTTGCCCGATATTTCCTGGAAATTTTGGGTTAGAATAGAACTTGTATCGGAAATTATAGGTGTTAAAAATTGCGTGATTGCCTTCGAAATGGGGTGGTTGGATTGGGATTCGGCTAAAAATAATACTCTAAAATCTAGTTCGCTTTGATTGAGATTTTGCCAATGAGCTACTACCGTTGGTGTTCCAACGGTGAGGGTACCTGTTTTGTCGAAAACAATATCGGTGGTGCGGTGTAAGTTCTCTAAGGCTTCGGCATCTTTAAATAAAATCCCCTTTTTTGCACCTTCGCCAATCCCAACGATAAGTGCTGTTGGGGTTGCTAGACCTAGGGCGCATGGGCAGGCAATGATTAATACATTAATTAACGAAGTGTAAGCTAAAGTTGGATCGCCACAAAACCACCAAAAGGCTGCGGAAAGTAGGGCAATGATGAGTACTATGGGTGTAAATATTCCGGCAATTTTATCGGCTGTTTGTTGAATGGGCGGTTTACTCCCTAATGCGTTTTCAACACTTTTGATAATGGATGCTAATACCGTTTTATTGCCTATTTCTTGAGCAATTATTTTTAGAGTTCCATTTTCGTTGATGGTGGAAGCAAATACTTGGTCGCCTTTCGTTTTACTTACAGGTATGGCTTCGCCGGTTAAAGAGCTTTCGTTTATATGTGCGATTCCTTGTTTTATTTTACCATCAACAGGAATTATATCTCCGGGATTCACTTGCACTAAATCGCCCACGATTATTTCTTGAATGGGCATGGATATAATTTCGCCATTACGAATAACTTTGGCTGTTTGGGGCTGTAGTTGCAATAATTCGCGGATGGAAGCCGATGTGTTTTGTTTGGCAATTTCCTCCAAATATTTACCCAGTAAAATTAGTGTAATAATTACGGTTGCTGATTCAAAATATACATGGTTGTGGTTGTGTTTATTGACTAAATCGAGCAGGGTTAACACGGTAGAATAACCAAAGGCAATGCCAGTGGAAAGTGCCACAAGGGTATCCATGTTGGTTTGCTTGTGTTTGATTTTTTTCCAAGCCGATTGATAAAATGGAAGGCCAGAATAAAAGACCACCGGGATGGAGAATAGCAATAACAATAGGTTTTGGTATGTCCAGTGATTCATAAAGAACATGGAAAGCACAAAAATGGGGGTAGTAAAAATTGCGGCTATCCAAAATCGACGTTTAATTAATCGTTTTTGCTGAATTTCTTTATTTTGCTGGTAATCTATTGTTTGGTTTGGGTTATCTAGTGCAATGATTTTGTATCCAATTTCTTCTGCTTTCTGTTGAATTTGGTTTAGGGAAACGATGGAATTATCAAAGTTGATGGTAACGGATTGGGTTGGGTAGTTAACGGAAATCGATTCCAGGGGTAACGAGTTTTTGAGGTATGTTTCTAAACTTACGGCACATGCGGCGCAAGTCATGCCTTCCACTGGAAAGTTGCCATTCATTAGTTTAGTTTTATTTTCTCGGCAGCTTTGGCCACTACGGACAGATTTCCACCAATATCATCGATGATATGTTGCCAAAGATCAGAATGATGAAAAGCGAGGTATTCGTCTTTTGCGGGGGTTACAATCCATTGTTGATTGTTGATTTCTCCTTGTAATTGTTCGGATTCCCAACCACTATAACCCTTAAAAACGCGCGTGTTGGCAGCGTTAAGTATTTTTTTGGGCAATAATTTCATAAGCTGTTCTTCGGTTCCCCCGTGATACCATCCATCAAAAATGGGTTGAGCATCGGTAATGAACGAAGCTTTATGCACAAATACAAATGCGTCTTCAGGTTGAACAGGACCACCAAACCAAATGGGTAGGTGTGGGGATTTTTCAGTTTGAGAAAAACTAATCTCATAATTAGTTTTCTGATTTAAAATTACTCCAAAAGAACCTTCTTGGTTATGGGCTAATAGAAGTACCACCGTTCTTGAAAAATACGGATCATCCAAAAATGGATTGGAGATTAGGATGCAACCAGTATATGGTATAGCCTCTTTGGTGGACATGAATTAGCCTTTTTTACAAAGTTCGGAAAATAATTTGCAATTTTTACATA
>CAZKOM010000054.1:9341-11741 GCA_964554385.1 uncultured Flavobacteriaceae bacterium
ACTTGGTTAATGGATTCCATCAATTTTGTAGTAAACCCAACGGTAAAGTATTCTCAATTGCCAGCAGGAATGGAGCAAGGAATAAATGTAATTAATGACTCCACTGTGTGTTTGGCATTATATGCTCCTCAAAAGCAATATGTTTACGTGATAGGGGATTTTAATGAATGGTTGCCTGATACTGGGTATTTTATGAATTACTCTCCTAGCAATTCGGTTTGGTGGAAGGTAATAACTGGATTGAAAAAACAAGAGGAGTATGGATTCCAATATTGGGTTGATGGGAAAATCAGGGTTTCAGATCCCTTTGCTACGCTGATGTTGCACGATTGGGATGACGCCTATATTTCCAAATCCAACTATCCCAATTTAAAACCTTATCCAAAGACAAAAACAACCGGATATATTTCAGTTTTTAGAATTTCGGGTGATGGATATCAATGGAAAAATACCAGTTTTAATCGAGTAAATAAAGATAAACTCGTTATATATGAACTATTAACCCGAGATTTTACAACAGCTCAGAGTTTTAAAGCCATTCAAGATACATTACCGTATTTAAAACGATTGGGTATTACGGCCTTGCAATTAATGCCTTTGGCCGAATTTGAGGGTAATCTCAGTTGGGGCTACAATCCTGCAAGTCATATGGCTTTAGACAAATACTATGGTACGTCTACTTCTCTAAAGGAATTGATTGATGCATGCCACGAGCAAGGAATTGCAGTAATATTGGATGTAGTATATAACCATGCTTTTAGCAATGCTTCCATTTGCAAATTGTATTGGGATGATGCTAATTTTAAACCTACGTCCTCCAATCCATGGGCCAATGTTGAAGCGAAACATCCATTTAATGTAGGGTACGATTTGAATCATGAGAGTTTTGCCACTAAGTATTACACAAAAAGAACGCTGAAATATTGGTTGGAAGAGTTTAAGTTTGATGGTTTTCGCTTTGATTTGAGCAAAGGGTTAACACAGACCAATTACGGAACGGATGTAGGAAAATGGGGAGGGTATGATCAAGGAAGGGTTAATATTTTATCGGATTATAATGATTTTATACAATCTGTATCTCCAGGAGCTTATGTGATTTTAGAGCATTTTGCGGATAACTCTGAAGAACAGGTGTTACAGGGGAAAGGTATGATGTTATGGGGAAATGCCAATCATCAGTCATTGGAAGCTGCTATGGGTTATGTTACGGATTCGGATTTTGGTTGGGGCTTTGATAATACAAAACGAGGTTGGAGTTACCGGCATTTGATTGGATATGCCTGCAGTCATGATGAGGAGCGTTTGGGGTATAAATGTAAGAATTTTGGATTTTCTGCTAATGGGCAACATAATGTTAAGGCACAGAAAATTTATACTCAACGAATAGGGGCTCTGCAAGCGTTTTTATTTGCGATTCCCGGTCCGAAGATGCTGTGGCAATTTGATGAACTTGCTTATGATTACAGTATAAATCACTGTACAAATGGTTCGGTTGCTGACGCATGTAGATTGGATCCAAAGCCAGTTCGTTGGGATTATTGGACCAAAGATGGTTGGAGACAACAAGCTTATTATCGTTTGGCATCCGTAAATCAATTAAAGGTAACTCGGGATGAAATATCTTCGCCAACATCGTTTAATTTGGTTTCCTCCGGAAATGTAAAGCGATTAAATACCTATCACAGTAATTTGAACATGGTAGCAGTACACAATGTGGATATTGCGAATCAGTCTATTGCAGGTAATTTTCCCAACAATGGCTGGTGGTATGATTATTTATCAGGCGACAGTATTCAAGTTACAGCATCTAATCAGTCTATTTCTGTACTTGCGGGTGAGACTAAGTTGTATTTAGATAAAAAGGTAACAAATCCATTATTACAGCCTATGAATCGGGTATTAACGGTAGAGGAGAAAACAATCAATGGAATTTCCTTGGAAATTTACCCAAATCCAAGTGCGACGGGTTTTTATATTCGGAACGAATCGGGCTTGTCGATTCACGAATGTGTAATTTTTGATGTGCAGGGTAGAGAATTAAAAGGAATGGATATTGATTTAAGGTTGGGGTATGTTTCCACGGAGAAATTGATGGATGGAACATACTTCATGCGGGTGGCCATTGGTCAAGAATATCAATTATTGCGGTTTGTAGTTGCTCATTAAGCCTCTTATATTTGCGGGCTTATGTTATTTAACTCAGTTATTTATTGGCTGTTTTTGCCAGTTGTTTGGCTGAGTTATTTTTTACTCCCAATACGAGTCCGGTGGATTTGGTTATTGCTTGCGAGTTATTTTTTCTATGGATTTTGGAAAATAGAGTTTGCGGGGCTGATGTTATTTACTACCATTATTGATTGGTGGTCTGCTAATAAGATTGAGGACAGTAAGAAGATTGGG
>CAZKOM010000054.1:11841-15334 GCA_964554385.1 uncultured Flavobacteriaceae bacterium
CCACAGCTTGGATTATTGAATTGGGTAAATACACCATACCTGCAGGAATATCGTTTTATACATTTCAGAGCATTAGTTATGTGGTTGACGTATTCAAGGGCATGGAAAAAGCAGAGAGAAATTTGCCTCGATTCATGTTATATGTAAGTTTTTTTCCGCAGTTGGTTGCTGGTCCAATTGAACGCTTTGGGAAACTTCATTCACAGCTATTTACGTCATATTTGCCTAAGTGGAAGGACGTAAGTAACGGGTTAAGATTGGTATTGTATGGATTGTTCTTGAAGGTAGCTGTAGCTGATAATTTAGCCATGGTGGTGGATACATTTTATTCCAACCATTTGAATTACCAGGAAAAAGACGCTTGGTTGGCTACGTTCTTTTTTACTTTCCAAGTGTACACTGATTTCTTCGGGTACTCCTTGTTAGCGCAGGGTAGTGCATTACTATTTGGTATCCATTTAATGGATAATTTTAATAAGCCGTTTATTGCTAAGAGCATTCCTGAATTTTGGCAGCGCTGGCATATATCTTTGAGTACATGGTTTAGGGATTATATTTTTATTCCAGTAGGCGGAAATAAACGGGGTAATTTGGTTTTAGCTTTATCCGTATTCTTGGTGTTTTTTACTAGCGGGTTGTGGCATGGGGCAAATACTACTATGATTGTTTTTGGAATTTCTCATGCGGTGCTCTATCTGTTCGATCGTTTTGTGTTTAAACGATTGGAATTTATTGGCGGTCCATTAGAATCATTGGATGGTAGAGTTAGTATTCGCAGAAGAGTATGGGATGGTTTTAGACAGGTGAAAACGGGGTTTTTCTTTATGATGACTTTAGTGTACTTCCGAAGTGGATCTGTTCAGCAGGCTTCCGAAGTTTTCGGAATGTTGTGGAATCCCGGTTATATTAGTTGTAAATTGAACGGTGCTGGGACGGATATTTTGCAGGTTTCCAACCACATTTGGTTATTTCTAATGATATTCTTGGTTTTGGATTTGTGGATTGTGAAATCTAGGGTTGATGTTTGGTTATCAAAATTTAGTTGGGCCTGGCGTTGGATTTTTTACGCATTCGCATTGGTTTCAATTTGGGTGTATGGAGGTGCAATAAACCATCCATTTGTTTATTTTCAATTTTAACCATCGTGGAAGAACAATCAAATAAAAAAAATAGTTTACAGCAAGTCTTTATTGGGTTGTTAAAGCGTTTTGCTGTATTTGTAAGTTTGTTCTTTTTGGTAAATTGGGTGTATGAGCAAACATTGTATCCAAAAGAGAGGTTTCAGTTTAGTAGGGTGGCCGGGAAGTTAGATTCGGCATTGAAACAGAGCGATATCGTTTATTTAGGAGAGAGTTCAAACACGAGTTTTAATCCATGGACAGATACTTTAGGATATAGTGTTTCTCAATGGTTACAGTATTACTTTGATAGCAGTGTGCAAGTTACCGGTGTTTCCCACGATGGTTATCATGTTGGTATGTTCCGTAAGATGTTGGGATTGTTGCCAGAAAGAGGTAAAAACGGGAAGATGCCTACATTGATTGTAACAGTGAATATGCGCAGTTTTGGTCCTGCCGCTACTTTTAATCCCAATGAAGCGAGCAATCAACAAGAAGCGGTATTTTATAGTCATCGATTACCGTTATTGAATAGAGTTTATGTGAGTTTACATCACTATGATAATAGAAATTCTTTGGAAATGGAGCGGGAGAAATTTCGATGGTGGAGAACCCATAATTTAAATAAAGCACAGGATAAATTATCAGGGGAATCGCTTATTCGTTCCTTTGAGAATTCATACACAACTACGAAACAATGGTTTGGGGCGTTGAGTGAACAGAATTATGAATTACCGCAGGAGATTCGGAACATGGCCGATGCATACGTTAAAGAGTTTGCCTGGGTAATGAACGATGACAATCCTCGATTGAAGGATTTGAAGGCTATGGTGGAGTATTGTAGTGAAAAGAATGTCAATTTAGTATTGTTGTTATTGATTCCCAATCGGGCACATGCTGATTCTCTGTTTGGCCAACAGCTCACTCAGTATATCGATTTTAATTTGGCTTTTTTAAGGGGCAGAATTGCGGGTTGGCAGCAGGAAATTGAAAAAAGAAATGGTGATTGTGCTACCGGTGTAGGCGGTTTAACATTGGTAGATATCCCAAAGTTGTACATAGAAAATTATGGAAGTTTTCCATCAAGTTCGCATTATACAGATCAATTTTTCCCAACGGAACATGTAGACGCTCATATTCGAGGATTTATTTCGGCACAATTGGCGGCTAGTTTAGGTGATATTTACAAAAAACGTATACCCCGTGAGGGAGAATTACCGTGGGAAATGACTTGGGTTGGAGGTGAAATGGGTAAGAAGCGTACTAAGATTCCGTTCTATAAACCGGTAAAAAACAACTGGTTAAATGAAGCGTTGACTATGCCAACCTCTGATTCAATGATGGGTTTATGGCGGAAAAAGTTTTAATATTGTAAAGGAGATAGTTAAAACACTATAACTATGCCCCTAAACTTCATGAAGAAAATACTGTTTTTAATCCTATTGTTCAATACGTTGTTAAACGGAAGTTTGTTGGGACAGTACAAAGTTCCACTTACTGGGAAAGATAGTATAATTGGCTGTCAGGGAACAATTTACGACGATGGCGGTAGCGCTGCAGATTATTCAAACAACAGCAGTTCTCAATACATTGTTCGATTTCCAGGAGGGGATAGTATTCGATTGCAATTTACACAGTTTGATTTTTTTGATATCAGCGATTCTCTCGTGTTGTTTGTGAATAATGATCAACAGGCGAATAAAATTGGAAGTTTCACGGGTTCTGTTTTGCCATTATTAGGTTTGAAAATAACAATTCCCGGGAATCGATTGATAATAAAACAATATTCAAATGGTGCAGGAAGCGCTGTTGGTTTCGCTTTGGATTTTCAAGGCGTTTATCCCAAGTTAACATCGGAAATTACAGCTATTGACACTCAAGTCTGTGTGGGTAAGGATTTGATTTTACGCACAAATGTTTCAGGGGGCGTTGCCCAACCTTATACTTATAAGTGGGACGGTGTTGTAGGTGTAGATACCTTGCTTATACCATTTCCATCGGCCGATACTTTTGTGGTGGTGCTTGGAGTAACGGATTATTGTCTGAATAGCTCCGTTGATCAACAAAAAGTAATGACATACGAGGCAATCGGCATTGAAAAATCGAACGACACGACTATCTGTTATGGCACCTCCGTTACCATTGTTGGTAATGTGGTTGGTGGAGATAGAATTCATGGTGGCCCTGGGTTTTATACTCGATGGAGTACCGGTGAATTTACTGCTGGAATTACGGTTAAGCCCACGGTAACTACTACCTATCACGTATGGGGTGGTGAAGGTTGTTCGTTGGAGGGAGAGGATTCTGTAAAAGTGACTGTCTTACCAAAGTTATATATCAGCAATGTTTTAGATTCTATCTTGTGTTTTGGACAA
>CAZKOM010000055.1:0-15183 GCA_964554385.1 uncultured Flavobacteriaceae bacterium
TGTTCTTCCGCGATCTACCTCCACTCCATTTTTAAACCATATATAATCCCCTGTTCCTACATTCTCGGCGGTTAATGTATCCATAAATCTAGATGTATTTAAGGATTTCACCCCATAAATTTCTTTAATTGTATCAGAAACTAAAACTGTTTTGGGGCTTACACAATATTGAGAACTGGTAATAATCGCTTGATAAATATCTGATTTTGTTGGCTTTAAACCCCACAAATTAGAGTCGGTAGATCCCGTTATTAATGTATTATTCTTTTTCCAACTATAACTTAGCAAGTTTCTATTTAGATTGGTATCCGACATTATATTTACAGTAAAGGAAAATGTATCCTTGGCGCAGTAAATCGTTTTACTACTAAATAAATCGGCCGAAAAGGAAATAGAATCCATAACTACTATAAAATCTTTTTTAGTTAATACATCCGTTCCTAATGCATTATTTGCTTCTAGAGAAATTTCATATTTACCGCCTTTCGTAAATTGAATCTTCGGATTTTGTGAACTATTGCTGCTTCCGTTTCTAAAAACAATACCTGAATCAGGGATAATTGTCCATTTCCATCCGGTCGGTGTGTTTAATGTAGAGTCTTTAAATGTAACTACTTCAGTTGCGCAAACTGTTTGTTTGTCGGATCCAAATAATACAATTGGAGATTCTTTGCTCCAAGCGTCGGATGTAAACACACCTCTCCCATGGGTTACCGCCATTATAGTTCGATCGTTGTTCCTGTATCTCAATGCCATAGTTTTAACGGGACCCATTCCATTATTATAGGCTGTCCAGTTTACTGTTGCTGCATAGATATTTGAAGTGCCATAAATTCCTAATTCCGTAGCAATTAATGCCTCGCCTAGCTTGTTTGGATTTATTATTATAGACCAAACCGGCATATTAGGTAAATTGCCATCTTTAGTCAACCAATTTTTACCCCCATCTGGCGAAAAATAGATATTTGAAACCCCGTAATTGGATAAAGTTACAAATAGAGTATCCGTTTCTTGATGTCTGAAAATACTGCTGATATTTCCTGCATTTATTGTACCTGTAATGTTTGTAAATGTAGGAGTTGTTACTGAAGCGTCGTTAGTTACTACTAGTTTTCCAGCATCTGTACCTATAAAAATCAATGGCTTTCCAGTTGCGGATTTTGAAGCAAAAAATGCAGAAGCGCTCCCAAGCGATGTCGCACCAAATGTTATAGTTACTGCTGCCGTAGATAAATTACCAAGTTTATTGCGGTATACTGTACCCGGACCTTTTCCTGTAAATAATAAATCATTTAAAGGATCTAAAACTGCGGGATTGATAAACTTTCCTGTTGTACCATCATCTATTAGCTTAGTAAAACTTGACCATGAATTGGTTGTGCCAAAAAATTGATTATAAACATAGGATGCGACTTGTTTATTGTCGTTTAGCGATGAAATGAAACAATATCCTCCATCTCCACCTGTCACCTGCTTTTTATCGTTAAGGCCCGATGAAACAAAGGCGTGAGTTCCATTATCTTGAGCACCGGCCATCATAAAATTAGAACCTTTAGTTTGAGATATATCACCCCAATAAAATTGTGTAATCAATAGTTCATTATTTCGTTCAACTAAACAATTAGAGTTGTTCATTGGGTTATTATTAATATCGGCAGAATAAAACACGCCACCGTCGCAACCCACTAATAGTCTTTTTCCATCGAGATTAAATTTAAGGTCGTGAATATCGGCGTGGACATAACTACAATTTAATTGATCTAATCCGGGATTATTACTCCATTTACTAGCTTGCCCCCAATTAGTTCCAGCATTGGAACTATAAAACATATCGATCGCACCACAAACTAAAATATTTGAATCCTTTGGATTTACTGTAATAATCCAGTCATACCAAGCTTGATTTCTTGAGAAATCTGTTTTTGCTATTCCATTGTCAGCATCTCTTGGTTTCGTCATTTTTTGCCATGTTACCCCCCTATCCAATGATTTAATTAAGGTGTCTGCTTTACCCGATTTTTCAATCATTGCATATACAGCTAAATGATTGGGTGAAACACCTAATTCCACTCTTGATGAAGCTCCACTACTATATGTATATGCTACCGAGTATGAAGTTCCATTATCGGAATAAAGAATCCGTCCACCACCTTTATCCGTAGTCCCAGTAGCTGAATTTTGCCGTGTCCCAACCCATAAGCGGTTATAAGAATCTATTTCAAAATCAGCGGGTGCGAAATTAAATGATTGTCCTGAAGGTCGAATATTCAAGTTTGTAAAACTGCTACCTCCATTAGTACTTCTAAATATTCCAGGTGTGGTAGCTCCACCGTGCCAAGTACCAGCAAACCACAGAACATCCACCGCTGCATATACTACTGAAGTACCAGCTTCATTTCTGACAACAATATCATTTATATAATAGTAATTTGCCGTATTGGTTAAATGTTGAAATGATCTACCAGAATCCGTGCTTTTAAAAATTCCATAACCACGAGAACTAGACGAAGTTGTACCCCAGCCTTCCCCAGTACCCACATACATAGTACCAGGATTATTGGGATCAAACGCAATACAGGTAACGGTAATATTTGCCCACAAATCAGAAACTGAAACCCATTTACTGGTACTGGAAGTTATATCGTTATTGTACCATAAACCCCCAGTTACAGCGCCAGCCCATACCTTTTTTCCCGAGCTCACCGTGGGATCAAACTCCACACACCTACTTCTACCGGCTAAATTATTGGGGCCACGACGCTCCCACTGAGTTTTAACACCTCCCGGCTGAGCCCTCTGAGTTACAGATTTAGAATTAAGTTTTGTCATTTCCTCAAACAGAACTTCAGGAGTAGGCTTACCCAATATTGGATCCATAGTGGCAACATATTCTTGAACCCACCAACCCAAAGGTGTTTCTTCTTCTTTCCTCGGAAATATTAATTGCTGGGAAGCTTTGTTAAGATTTCTATTTAACTTTCTTTCTGTTTTTCGAACAGACTTATTATAATTATGAATTACTGGAGATTGACCCCAGGCTGTTGAGTATATAGTTAGAAAAAAGAATATGTAAAGAAATGTGGTTCGAATCTGGTAGGAATATCTCATCCTAACAAAAATCGTTATTCTACCCAAGATTTCCAATAGTTTGGATCTTCCACATTCATCGCTTCCTGAGTAATCATTAATGGATAAAAAGGATCAATCATTACCGCCAACTCCTTAGTTTCTTTTGCGCCGATACTTTTTTCAACCGTTCCAGGATGTGGTCCATGTGGAATACCTTTAGGATGTAAGGTTATCATACCCCGTTCAACATGTTTTCGAGACATGAAATCCCCGTCTACATAATACAGTATTTCATCGCTATCCACATTGGAGTGATTATATGGAGCCGGGATGGATTGTGGATGATAATCATACATTCGAGGCACAAAACTACAAATTACAAAGTTCCTGCCTTCAAATGTTTGATGTATCGGTGGTGGCATATGTAATCGACCTGTAATTGGCTCGAAATTATGAATACTAAAGCCAAATGGATACAAATAACCATCCCAACCTATTGCATCAAAGGGATGCGTTGCATAAGTATATGGCCACAACATTCCTTGCTTTTTGATATAAACTAGAAAATCTCCATGTTCATCATGCGTTTTCAAGTTCACTGGTAATTTAATATCTCTTTCACAGTACGGCGAATGTTCCATTAATTGACCAACAGAATTTTGATATCTTTTGGGTGGGTATATTGGACTTGGAGATTCAACAACTAGCAAACGATTTTCGGGAGTGTTAAATTCCAATTGATAAATTGTACCTCTTGGAATCACTAAATAATCACCATACTCAAAAGATATTTCGCCATATAGAGTGAGTAATTTCCCGGTTCCTTCATGTACAAACAACACCTCATCAGCGTCTGCATTTTTAAAAAAATAACGTGTGGTACTTTCTTTTGGTGCGGCTACACCTATGTGTATATCGCTATTAAACAATAAAGTTTTCCTACTTTCAATATAATCGTTTTGAGGAGGTGTATTGAAAGTTACAAAACTTCTATGCTGCATATTTTTTTCTACAGCTGCTTTTGGAGAAACATCAATAGGTTTCCCCATAGCTTTAACTAATGTTGGTGGATGGCAATGGTAAACTAAGGAATAAACACTACTAAAACCTTCAGTTGAAACTAATTCCTCAGAGTACAAACTTCCGTTGGGCTTCCTAAATTGTGTGTGTCTCTTTGAAGGAATTTCTCCCGATTTATGATAAAATGGCATTTTTTATTATTGACTCAATATACTGCGAAATAAATAAAAAAACTTATTACATTGAAATTGATTTATGGATAGCCGTGTTTTCTGAGTGTTTTAGTAAATTTGAGACTGTGAAGAGAAAAGACTTTATTAAAACAGCTACAATGATTTCAGCGGGAATTATGGTATTGGACAAAACGCAAGCTGCCATTAATTCACTTCAAGAAAGCACTAAAAGAATAAAGAATATCAATCCTTTAGCAACTCAAAACACCGTTGTAATTATTTTAGGGGGTGGAATGAGATGGGAACTAGATAATCAAAACAGTAAACCCTCTCAATATCAAATATACACAAGGGCAGCAATGCCTAATTTGTTTAAAAATAACGACCTTCCAATTAGGGACTTAGAACTTTTACTTAAACAAACACTTAATCAAAAAATACTTTCAAATCCCCTTGAATCATCAGGGAAATTTTTCCATAGAAATTCGGAACAGATTAATCATGGAGATGCTGTTTCAAACATATTAGGATTTAATTCCGACAACATTTCTAATTTATCCAGCGGTTTTTTAACCCTGGATGAATCTTCGGATTTTTATAAAAATTGGATTTTGAAAGCAAAAAGAAAAGATAGAATTTATTACCACCACGATTTACCTAGAAATAGTAGGAAGATTTTTGGAATAAATGAGTCAGTTGATTCAAAAATCAATCAGTATTTAATCCAACATACAACAGATCAACGTGTTGTATCGGACAGTAAAAGTTCGGAACCACTGCCGATGTTTACCGAAGCCTTAGGGTATATTCAGGAATTCAAACCCAAATTTACCGTATTACATCCTCGACTATTGGATATTGCCCACACGGATTTTCGGCAAGCGTTAATCAATATGAATCGCTTAGACTATTCAATTGCATGGTTGTATTCGCAACTTCAAACCATAAACCCTTCCTTCTCATTGAATACAAATTGGATCATTCTTCCAGATCATGGTAGAGATTATGAAACCAATGTAATTTCAAAAAAATTAGGCTCCTTTGATCATCATACTTTGAATGCCCAAAATAGTTGGATGTTGCTTAATGGCCCTAAAATCAACGCCGCATCCAGTTTCCAAGACTTTCTTCCTTTTATCAATAAAACTAACGCTAAAAGTATTTCTTTTTCAAATAAGGACGTATTCAATACCATTGCCTCTCTAACGAGATAAGTTAGACCCCTCCATATGCCAATTTCGACTGCTTTGGGTTTAAAAGATTTTTCAAATCACCAATATTACTTTGAATGGGCATCATATTTACATGACACCCTCAAAGACGCATACGTAGAACGTGCACAGAGTTTTGATAAAGACACTCTGTATATTCAATTTTCAAAAAAGAATTTTCGCCAATGTATTGAATTCAAAATATGTGATGGCTACTTATTGATATTCAATTCGATAAAAGACTTGACTTCAACTAATTCAAAAAAAGGACAACTTCAATTCAAGGAATTAGAAAATTCTAAAGTTCAAGGAGTTTATTCCATAAAGCAGGACAGACAATTGTTTTTTGAATTTAGTTCAAAAAAACGATTATGGATAAAAGGGTTTGGCAAGTTTAGCAACATATTACTGCAGGAATTTAACATGGATGATAACAAATGGCATCCTAATCCTAGCGGAATATTTAGATTAGGCAATAAGTCAGATTGGGATTTTATATTTTGCAATGAAACAATTATTTCAAGCAGTACGCAGTCAATGAATGATATCACATTAATTGAGAGAATTCATCAGTTGGAAGAAAGTAGTTTGAATGCATTTCGAGATTTCTTGTTTCAATACCAGAAAAACAACCGAATTAAACGACTTGAGCAACGAATTTATCAGTTGAAAAAATTATTGAAAGAATCAAATTTTCGTCTTGAAAATTTGAAGTTAAAACGAAGCAATAAAGAAATTGGTGATTTGATATTGGCACATGCTCACTCCTTAAAGGCCGGTATTAGCAAAGCGTTAGTTACTGATTATTATACGCAACAACGAATTTGGATAAAGTTAAACCCTGATTTAAATGCGGCCGATAATGCTAAAAAATACTATGGGAAAGCAAAAAATGAAATCATTGAATCGCAGAAGTTAGCGGAAAATATTAATAAAACAATTCAAAACATCAAGGACCTGGAAGTTGAATTAGCCAAGATTCAGGATGTTAAATCACTAAAAGAATTAAAACCTCTTAAAAATGAAATAATTCCCAAGAAAAACGACACATTACCTTATAAAGAAATAACAATCAATGGATTTACGGTTTGGATAGGTAAAAATGCGAAGTCAAATGACGAATTGCTAAGGTTATCGTCAAAAAACGATCTATGGCTTCATGTAAAAGACTTTACCGGTTCTCATGTAATTGTACGAAAGCGAGGGGTAGATTACCCTAAAGACCTCATTGAAGAAGCTGCTAAGTTTGCAGCAATCAACAGCAAAGCAAAAACACAGTCGGTTGTTCCTGTTATTTGTACATTGCGTAAGTTCGTATCTAAAATTAAAGGTGGACTTCCGGGGCAAGTTTCCGTTCAAAAAGAATCAATAATTGACGTTTTCTTGAAATAACTGTTAATACATATTTGACTTAATGGTTTAATTACTTGATTATTTATAACTATACTTTCGAATGCTTCCATCTACGGTGACTCCATAGCCAAGCGAAAGGTTGAGCCTCAATTTCCATTTGTGTGTGTAGAGCAATTTGCTGAGTAATATAACCTTCTTCCGTTTCAGCCGGATTTAAACACAATGGCACCGTAGTAGCTTGGTAAAATCCTCTTTTCACCTTATAGCTACTTAGGTAATACACTGGCCAATTAAACTTTTTTGCAATTTTCTCGGTCCCCCACATAAAAGCAGTTTCTACATTGAAGAAATCAACCCAAGCAGCGGTAGAGCCAGAACTTGGGTTTTGATCGCCTATAAACGCATTACAGGTAACGATTTCTTTATTTGTAGATAAAACGCGTAAAGTTTGTTCCATGGGTATAGGATTTGCGCCAAACTTACATCTAATTTTAAACATTAAATAGTCGAAACCCGGGTTACTTAAAGTTTTATAAATACATTGTATTTGCTGCTTGCAGGCTAATTGAGACATTAAACAGATCCATTCCCAATTTCCACAATGACTCATTACAATGATGCTATTTTGATTGTTTTTATTGAGTTCATCGTAAATATGCTGATCTAAATTCAACATTCTTTTTTTCATTGTTTCCGATGAAATTGATAATCCTTTTATCGTCTCAACAAAAAGATCACCTAAATGACTATAAAATTGTCTCTCGATACGTTTTATTTCCTCTGGCGTTTTAGATGTAAAACAACGTGTTAAATTCTCTCTTACTACCTTTATTCGATATTTTAACACTCGGTACAATAAAAAAGAAAGGAAATCAGAAATTTTATACAACACAAAGAATGGCATGACCGATATTAATTTCAGCCAAGGCCAAACTAAAATAAAAAACCATACACTAGGCCTTTTAACTTCGTGTCGCTTCATAAATAATTAATTTACAATTATTTAAACATCAAAACCTCTACAAATAATAGAAGGTTTGTCCGGATTGCAAAACGGATACTGATTTCAACATAAGTTGAATGCAACTTTCAACATCGTCTTCATGCACCATTTCTACCGTTGTATGCATATACTTTAGAGGCAAAGAAATCAAGGCTGATGCCACCCCCATTCCTGAATATGCAAAAGAATCTGTATCTGTACCCGTACTTCTACTAACTGCATTGCGTTGAATAGAAATTTCATTTTCTTTAGCAACACCGATAATCCATTGCAATAAATTATTCTGAACCGCTGGGCCATAGGTAACAACCGCGCCTTTTCCAGACTTACAATCGCCTTGAATTTTTTTATTGTACAAAGGCGAACAGGTATCGTGAGTTACATCGGTAATTATTGCCACATCGGGTTGTAATCTCCGAGAAATCATCTCGGCCCCTCTCAATCCTATTTCTTCCTGAACACTATTAACCACATACAAAGTAAATGGCAAGTCAATATTTTCTTCTTTAATATGCCTAGCTACCTCCGCTATCATAAAACCACCCATTCTATTGTCTAAAGCTCTACCAACGATATATTTTTCGTTTAACCAAAAGACATCTGCCTCAAATACCGCCACAGCTCCAACGTGCACTCCCATTGCTTCTACTTCGGCCTTGGACGAGGCTCCGATATCAATAAATATATTCTCTTGCTTCGTTTCGGGGTTTTTATCTACACGCACATGAATGGCTGGCCAACCAAAAATACCTTTTACAATATTTCCATTTTCGCAATGAATATTGCATCTCATAGATGGTGCTATTTGAAAATCACTTCCACCATTTCGGATGACATAGATATAACCATCATCCGAAATATAGTTTACAAACCAAGAAATCTCATCAGCATGTGCTTCTAAAACCACTTTATAATCTTTGCCAGGATTGATCACCCCAACCGCAGTTCCATATGTATCTACGAACGATTCATCGATGTATGGCCTCAAATATTCCAACCAAATTTGCTGACCTGAATGTTCAAAGCCTGTGGGCGAAACGTTATTTAAATATTGCTCTAAGAAATTTTTTGATTCTTTTCTCATAATATCCAAATTTAGGGATTGTATTCAATGTGTTATTACCACCCGTCCTATAATTATCCCAAACTAATCAACTATAATAAATTATATAAGTCATGATTAAATCAATTATCACTATTTCAATCATTTACACTTAACTATTGATTTCAAAGTTAAAATTATTCATTTTTTTTATTGGAAATGCTTGTTTTCATCAGAGCTATTGCTATCTTTGCACTCCCGTTCACAACGAAAGAATAAGCATTCAACGTTGCATATTTAATGGAAGTTTAGCTCAGTTGGTTCAGAGCATCTGCCTTACAAGCAGAGGGTCGGGGGTTCGAATCCCTCAACTTCCACCATAAAAGCTTCAAAGAAATTTGAAGCTTTTTTATTTTTACTTAATTTAGCAATTAGAGCATGAGTTTCTTTCAACTACAACGCTCTAATTATTCATATAATTCAGATTCGAGTCCAAAACCAACACCAAGTATTGGAAAATTTCTATTAATTAATCATCAATATTGGCAATCTTAACCAATTTAGAAAGATTTAAAATTGCTATTTTCTTGCCTTCCAATTGCAATATCCCTTCTGTTTTCAGTTCACTGAGCAACCGAATGGTTGTTTCTGTGGCTGTACCCACTATATTGGCCAATTCTTCTCGAGTAATCTTCAATGCAATGGTTTTGCTATCTTCCTCAAACCCATAAGTTTCTTTAATAAACAAAAGCGCTTCTGCCAATCTTTCGCGAACGGGCTTTTGAGCCAAATGGGTAATACTTGTCTCCGCTTTTCTTAAATCATCACTTAACAGCTTCATTATTTCCATGCTAAGAACGCCATCCTTTTGCAATACCCCCATAAATAGTTCTTTTGGAATAAAACAAATTCCAGAATCTTCCATCACTACTGCCGAGGCACTATAACGATCTCCACTTAATAATGCTCTATACCCCATTAAATCGCCTGGCTTGATTAGACGTAAAATTTGCTCCTTCCCATCCTCTCCTAACTTAACCAATTTAATCTTTCCACGATTCACACAGTATATTCCTAAGGGCCTTGATCCTTCATGAAAAATAATTTGACCCTTTTTGTAAGGAGTGCAAACCTTTTCATCATTGATACTTTCCATTGTGTCATTTTCCACTCTACAAAAAACGGAAGTGAATCGCTTTTTACAATTTTGACAATCAACAGGTTCGTGAGAAAAAGACATAATGAGCAATATAAGTTCAAACCAAAATTAATAAGAATTGAAGAATATCCCTATAGTTTGAGTAAAAATTATAGGAATCGATTTCAGCAAATAATATAGATTTTAATGCCTGGGCCTACAGCAGTTTTCTTTTGGATTAGTACTTTCAAAATCTGGAGATAAAAATGGCACACCCAAATTAGCACCGCGAAGTAAAAATAATACTGCCATTATTAATAGCCACCAGGATGAGACCATAGAAAACAATCGAGTTAATTTCTGTTTAATCGAATTTGAAAAGAGAGAAACTGTTAACATCATAGGGATGGTTGCTAAACCAAAGCCAAACATAAATACAGCAGTATCAATAGTATTTCCTGTACTTAATGAAGCCAAAAGTGCAGAATACACCAAACCACATGGCAATAAACCATTTATTAAACCACCACTGATCATTGAACTTAAATTGCCTGACCCTAAAAGTTGAGGAATTTTATTTAAGAAATTCAATGGTAAAATACCTGGGGATGAAAGTTTAATTGAAAATCTATTGAGAAACCATGCAATTAAAAAAACCACCCCGATGAATAAACTAAATTGTTGTTGAATTGGCCGAATATCAACGAATTGAAACACCAAACCTACTAAAACACCAAGAATTGAATAGGCAGTGGCTCTGCTTAAATGATAAATCAAAGACGAAATAAATGGATTTTTCTTACCTGCACCAACCAATAATGCCAGTGGGCCACACATACCCAAGCAATGCAGACTACCTGGTAATCCAATGGCAAGTCCCAACAATAAAGCATCAATCATTGCCTATCGAGTAAATTCTAACTCCGAAAAATACTGCTCTTGGTCGATGGACCAAGAAATTTTCAAAATGTATTTTGCCGATTTTAATGCCGATAAATCCACCCGGATAACTGAATCCGGACTTAAGGAATAGTGTTTTATCGGAATTACGGTATCAAATATTTTTTTAGTTGGACAATACGCAAAAATACTTCCTTTAAATTCATGATTCATACGTGTTGGTATGGCAACGATTTTTGAGCTTTTTGTTTGTTCTATTACCGGTATTAAACCAGTTTTATTTGCGTTGTTTTTAGCGTCTAATTGCGATGAAAATTCTTTTTCTCTTTGATAATAATCTACATCTACAACCTCAAATACCTCTTGAGTGCTTCTAAATACGAGATAACCCATGCCGATTACAAACAGCGCGTACACAATTATAATACTCTTACCCCAGTTCATAGTTTAATTTTTAATTGGTGATATAAATGATGTTTTTGATGATTCTATTACATTTTCACCATTCTTAAGAATCAATCGAACAGTGCTTTTTCTTTCATGTAAATATTTAGGATCGGCTACAATAAAAAATGTATATTTCACTGCTTCGCCTACCGGTGATTTTAGTATTCCGTTATTTCCAACCCATTCTATCCTAGCCCCTGCTGGCTCTGAAATAACAATAGTTAATTGATTGAAATCTTTGTGACTTTTATTCAATAACATGACATTATATAAATTGGAAATTTCTCCGTTAGGTCGTTTTGAGTAAATCTGTCCACTTACTTTCCGAACTTCCATATCAACAGTTTTCCGAGTAGATAAAATTGCAAACCAAACACCCAATAGCACTAATAATACAGCAACATAGGCTTTTAGTCGGGTGGTAATTACAAATGGCTGATTTTCCTTAATAGTTGATTCGGATGCATAACGAACCAAACCTCTTGGCTTATTTAAATTATCCATAATGGAATCACAAGCGTCAATACATGCAGTACAATTGGTGCATTCTAACTGGGTACCATTTCTAATATCAATTCCTGTAGGACAAACTCGAACACACAAACCACAATCTACACAATCCCCAAGATTTGAATTATCTGAATTTTTTTTATGCTTACCTCTAGGTTCGCCTCGAACATAGTCATATGCAACTACTACCGAATGTTTATCTAATAGAACACCCTGAAGTCTTCCATAGGGGCAAACAACCGTGCATACTTGTTCTCTAAACCACAGATAAACAAAAAAGAACACCGCAGAGAATACAATCATCGCAACCAATCCTTTAATATGCACACCAATGGGATCATTGATAATTTGGAACAGTGCATCAGAACCAATTATATAGGCTAAAAATGTATTCCCAATTAAAAATGAAACTACATAAAACACCAATACTTTTAGACCTTTTTTTCGGACTTTCTCCCAATTCCAAGGCAAAGCATTTAATTTAATTTGTTTGTTAGCATCTCCTTCGATCCAGTATTCTATTTTTCGAAATACCATTTCCATGAAGACGGTTTGTGGACAAGCCCAGCCACAAAATAATCGACCGAAAGCAACAGTAAACACAATGATAAATACGATAAATAAAATCATCGTAATTCCAAATAGGTAAAAATCTTGGCTCCAGAATACAAAGCCAAAAATTACGAATTTTCGTTCTAGAATATTCAATAAAATAAAAGGCTCGCCCTGGAATTTTACCAAGGGCAAGCCAAAAAACAAAACTAAATATAGAATGGATAAGTAGGTTCGTGCATTGTAAAATCTACCCGCAGGCTTGTATGCAAATACCCACTTACGCTTCCCAGATTCATCGATGGTTGAGACTCGATCTCTAAAAGATTCGTCGTCCGAAGATTTCATGATTAAGATTTTAAGTTAAAATTCGAATACAATTATTTTGTGGAGATTTTTACTGAATCGGCAGTAGGAGTATTACCGCTGTTTATCGACTCTTCAAACAGTTCTCCTTTTGGCGGCTGACCACCAACCACAGGTTCTTTGATACTTTTTATGTAGGTTGCAACTTGAGCGATTTGTTTGTTTGATAATACATTTCCCCAAGCAATCATTCCTTTTTCAACAACACCATACCGAATTGTTTTAAATACATTTTTAATATCCCCTCCATGAATCCAATATTTATCGGTTAGGTTGGGCCCTGAATTGGGCATACCACCAGCATTGTCGGCATGGCAGGCTTTACAATTCGATTCAAAAATGGCTCTACCATCGGCGATCATGCTTGCATCCTCTTTATATTCAATGGTATTCTCATCTACTCGATCTCCTTTTTTAGCTAAAACCGCTTTTAATTCGATTTCTGACTTTTTCAAATCATTTTGCAACTCTTCATAGGATAATGGAGCCGTTCCACTCACATGGTATCTCCACAAATAAATACCAGCGAAAACGATGGTGATATAGAATCCATACAACCACCATGGAGGCAAGGCATTGTCCAATTCTTTAATGCCATCGTAATTATGATCTAATTGAACGTCCTTTTCTTTTTCGATGGAAACAGATTTATTAAACCAATCCCACCAAGCGTTGGTCTTCGGTTGAATAGCTTTCTCTTTTGCGGGCAAAACTATAATTTTCAACCAATAAGCAAAATACAAAATGATTAATAGCTCAAAGAAAATCACAGCTAATAGAATCAAATTTAATGCTTCATCGGACACATGCCAATGCATATCGCCTTGACTGGATTGAGCTTGTAACATACCCACAGTTATTACTGCTAACATCAAGGTAATAGATTTCTTAGATTTGATTTTGAAGATAGCTACTTTGCCAACTAATAGTCCTAAAATAATGGCCACAATTCCTAACGCTGCTGCTGTTACCATAAGTAACCAGGGTACATTTTGATTAGAACCTGCGGATTTTATAACAGTTTCTGCAACGGATGCAGTATCTACTTGAGCATTCAACAACATCGGAAATGCAAGCAGTAGCAGCATGTAGTATTTTTTTAAATTATTGAATTTCATTGTTTTAATCATTGTTATTTAAAGGGATATTTTTAGCTTTTTCGAGGTACGATTTATTTGTTTTAAATGTTAAGAACAACACCAAACCAAACACAAGTACAAAGAGCATCAATGAAATCATTGGATAAACTTGTACACCCGAAATCGTCTTCAAATAGTTAATAAATTTCATACTGTGATAAATTAATGAGTAGGAACACTACCAACTGGAGCGGCTTTAATGTCGGTACCTATTCGTTGTAAATAAGCAATAAGCGCTACCATCTTTGTATAAGTTAAATCTTTAACCCCTTCAAGCTCCATGGTTTGTTTTACTAAATCACTTTTCATCAAATCAGCAGTTATTTCCTTGGCTTGCTTTTCTAAATCTTGGTTTGCTTGATTATGATAACCTTTTTCATAAGGCACTCCCAAGGTCTGCATTGCCTTAATCATTTTCGGAGTGCGCATAATGTCAATTCCAGAAGTTAAAAGGAATGGATATCGAGGCATAATGGATCCATCGGAAATAGCAGATGGCTCATACATGTGATTAAAATGCCAGTCATTGCTGTATTTTTTACCAACTCTAGCCAAATCTGGACCGGTTCTCTTACTTCCCCATTGAAAAGGATGATCGTAAACAAACTCCCCTGATTTGGAGTATTCGCCATACCGAGCCACCTCATCTCTAAAAGGTCTAACCATTTGCGAGTGACAGGTATAACATCCCTCGCTTATGTAGATATCTCTACCATGTAATTCTAAAGGCGAATACGGTTTTACAGAGGTAATAGTTGGAATATTTTCCTTTACTAGAAATGTTGGAACCATTTCAATAACACCGCCAATTGCAACAGCAACTAAACTCAGAACCAACAATTGAATGGGTTTACGCTCAATCCAACGATGCCAGTGTTCCCCTTGATGACTTTCAACTTTAACCAGAGCTGGAGCTTCTGCTGCTTCTTCCTCGATGAATTTACCCATAGCAACGGTTTTCCAAAGATTAATTACCATTAAAATTCCGCCAATCAAATACAACAATCCTCCAACGGATCTCATTTTATACATTGGGGCAATCATATCTACCGTTTGCAAAAAGGTATATTGTAATTGTCCTTCATCCGTAAATGTCTTCCAATTTAAACTCTGAGTAAAGCCAGCCCAATACATGGGTACAGCGTAAAAAACAATACCCAAGGTTCCCAACCAAAAATGTGCATTCGCCATTGAATTAGACCACAGTTTAGTTCCAAACATCTTTGGTATCAACCAATACAACACAGCGAAAGTTAAAAA
>CAZKOM010000056.1:0-2172 GCA_964554385.1 uncultured Flavobacteriaceae bacterium
ATCACCGTATCTCGGTAGATGGTGGGACAGTTGTCTGAATTATTTACCGTGTGAACGATGATGAATTTACCTCCTTTATAAAAGGTCATGGTATCGGTCTTTTTTGCACTGTAGAAAATTTCTTTGCTACCTAAACTGTCTCTTACACTCCAGCGATAGGTTGGTACACCTTTAAATGCTGCAGAAACTTTTGCATTCATTCTAAATTTACCACACTTTAAAATGGTATATTCTCTTTCAGAAAAAGCTCTTGGGTTTACTTTCACTTTAAAACCACGAATCGCAATAGATGGTTTTGGACAGTGATTGTCCGTTACACGTACAGAAAAAGAATAAGCTACATCCGAAGCCATTCCAATACCAGGAGTCCATTCAAAATCTGCATACGCTAATCGCTTTTGGTTCCAAAGTGTTTTATTCGCTATTGTAAATTTAGCACCCGGAATACCTTTGTTCCAAGTTAATGAAGTTGTATCTGGAGTTGTTTGATAAGGAGTAAATGTTTCATCCTCTGTTTCTACTTTAAATTTGATAGTCTCGCCTTCGCAGACTTTATATGAATAAGGACCAGACACGGTGGGTGCTTTATTGTATCCGCAATCATCTTTTACGATTAACTGCATATCTCGCCGAGTTTTACCAATAATTACCCATTTTTTAGATGCACTGTCTTGCCGCCACTCGGTCATTTCAATTACCGCAATTCCTACTTCATCGCATTTTGTTGGCGTAAATATAATATCACCTGTACTGGTATCGAAATACAATCCACGAGGGGGATTGGTCTTAACATTTGGAGAACACTTGATTGTTGTTGGTGGGATACAATACGGAGTCATAAAGTATCTTGCATCAAATGGAGATGCATAACTCACCGATGTACTTGGAATAGAACGAATACCTCTTACCAATGCATAGGAGAACGAATCATAATCAACGGTATCAATAGCACCATTATTGAAATAATATGCCTGGTTACAGCAAAGAAAACCGATAGGTTCGTTACTCAATGAGGGAGACGAGTTACATTTATTTGTAGACTTTGCAATGTTACAAATGTTAATCATACAAGTAGAATAAAAGTCGTCATTGGCTGGACCCGTAGTGATTGCACCGTTTCTACAACACTGACCGATGTAGAAAGTCACTTCACAACAACTACTTTTATTAACAAAGTTACTTAATGGAGTTTTTGTAAAATCCACGGTAACTTCATAGGTATGCTCCTCGATACCCTCACCCGTATTACTAGTATTGGTTGGATTACAAGGTTTAGAAGCAGTTGAACAACGAGGTGTAACATCTCGAATACCCGTTCTTGAAATACTCATGGAATAACTACCACAACCATTTCCACCATTCGTACCTCCATAAACACCAAAAGTTGGCGAGTTAAATGAGATACCTCTACAATCGCGATAAATTTTTGCAATAATCTTATACTTCCCATTTCCTAAACATTGATAAGCCATATCAGCACCCATCATGTGGGATGCATTTGACTTACTAGCAAAAAGAAAGCTAAAGAAAGCAAAAAATAAGAATCGTAATTTTTTATTCATACGTTTTGTTTTGTAATGTTTGACACACTAAGTGCAATTAGTGTTGCCCCAAAAATATAGTTTTTTATTAAAGATTCAAAAAATAGAAGCATTTGTAAAGTATTTTTTGACAATTTATCTATTAATTCAACAATAAAATTCTCAATTACTTAATTTTACCGCATGAATAGCAAATACTCAAATCCTAGCAAAGAATTATTCATAAAAAATCGTGCTAAATTGTCCAATAAAATCATTGATGGTGGTATGGCTGTTTTTCATAGCAACGATGAAGTACCTAGAAACGGAGATGCGTATTTTACATTCCGTCAACAGTCTGATATTTACTACTTAACCGGAATAGATCAAGAAGATACAATTTTAGTATTATTTCCTAGTTCTCCTAATCCAATGTATCGGGAAATGCTTTTTATTAAAGAAACAAGCGAGCAAATAGCTATTTGGGATGGTGCTAGACTAACCCCAAATCAAGCGCATGAAGTTTCCGGAATAAACAATGTCTACTGGTACCACGAATTTTGGCGAACAATACATGCGGCATTTTTATTATCGGAGACCATCTACCTAAATCTAAATGAAAATGACCGATTTACGGATAAAGTAACCTATG
>CAZKOM010000056.1:2182-15001 GCA_964554385.1 uncultured Flavobacteriaceae bacterium
GCCAAATATCCAGCCCATTCAATTAAACGATCGGCTCCAATTCTTGCCGATTTACGAATGCGTAAAGAACCCGAAGAGATAGAACAACTTAAGAAAGCCATCGCAATCACAAAAAAAGGATTTGATAGATTATTAAAGTTTGTTCAACCGGGAATCATGGAATATGAAGTTGAAGCTGAATTGATACATGAATTCATAAGAAGTAGAAGTCGTGGTTTTGCTTTCGATCCAATCATTGCTGGTGGTTCAAACGCTTGTGTATTGCACTACATAGACAATAACAAAGCATTAAAAGATGGAGATTTACTTTTATTAGATTTTGGTGCTGAATATGGGAATTATAATGGCGATTTATCTCGAACCATTCCAGTAAACGGAAAATTCACCCAAAGACAAAAAGATGTTTATAATGCGGTATTAAATGTGCAACGATTCGCAAAAACCCTTCTTAAGCCTGGGATTTCCATTCCATCTTATCATGAAGAGGTTTGCAAATTCATGACAGAAGAGTTAATGAAACTGAATTTACTTACAACCGAAGAAGTTAAATCTAATCCCAAAGCATTTATGAAATATTATATGCATGGCACAAGTCATCATTTAGGACTAGATGTACATGATGTAATGCACCGTTGGGGTAATTTAGATGTAAATAATGTGGTAACCGTTGAACCAGGAATTTATATCCGTGAAGAAGGGATAGGCATTAGAATTGAAAACGATGTAGTGATAACCGAAAATGGTGTAGTTGATTTAATGGGAGATTTCATCATTGAGGTAGAGGAAATCGAAGCTGCAATGGCGAGATAAACAAGTCTTACTAAGACTACAATTGCCAACCTAATTGGCCTTTAAGCGGAACAAATTTACAGTCATTAAATACTTCCTGCTTTACCTGATTTTCCGAAATCCTAGTGATTCTCAACATTTTCTGGTCTTCCTTAGTTTCTCCCACTGGAATTATTAGCCTACCTCCTACCTTTAATTGCTGAACTAATGACTCAGGGACATTGGGTGCTCCTGCGGTTACGATAATACAATCGTAAGGTGCAAATCCTGGTAATCCTAATGAACCATCTCCGTGAAATAACGATATCTTTTGTTCTAGAAGTTGAAAAACATGAGCTGTTTGTTTTAATATCGGAAGTATATATTCTACACTGTAAACTTCTGCCCCCAAAGCCAGCAATACCGCAGCCTGATAACCACTCCCCGTCCCTATTTCAAGCACTTTGTCGCCGCGCGAAACACCAGATAATTGAGTTTGATATGCTACTGTAAATGGTTGGGAAATCGTTTGACCATGATCAATTGGAAATGCAGCATCTCTATATACAAATTGATCAAAATCCTTAGGAAAAAACCACTGCCTTGGAACGGAATCCACTGCATTCAATACAACTTCTGAAGAAATACCTTTGGATCTCAGTTCTTCCACCAAGCGTTTTCTTTGACCCTTTTGAATTAAAGTGTCTACTAAATCTACCTTTCTTATCATGTGTTTAAAAACCGAAAAATTACACTACAATGAAAATATTTTCTTTGTAACACCGCAAAAGTAAGACATGCACAATTCCATTTTAATTGGCTCAAAAAGAAAATCTGAAATTTTCGAAAATTTGTTGGCCAATAACGGCAATTTTAATCTACTAGGATTTATTGATCCAGATGATTCTAGTAACTACAATTTCTTGGGTGATTTTATTGTAGCCATGGAATACGCACAAAAAGCGGACGTATTTTTCGTGGATCGATCGGTTGATGCTTTACCCTTTGATTTAATCGCCAACCTTGTAAAATTCGGTAAGCATATATTCTTCGATGGTTACAGACATTGGGAATTTGGGTGCTGGGAATCATTGCAAAAATACAGCTCAGAATCGGGTTCAATCATTCATTTCTCTCATGTTTTACACAATAAACCACTGTTTACTTCGGCGTCACAGTTATTAAAAAAACCAAGATTTATAAAAATCGAAAAATATTGTGTTCCCCCGGTTAATGGTAAATTGTCTGCATGGTTTTTTCAACATCTCTTTCAAGAAATCGACTTAATACTAAGAACCATAAACTCAACAGTAAGAAGCATCCATGCAAGACCCATTTTCCTGTTCGGAAATCAAGCTGATTTATTAAATATTCAGTTAGAATTTAGTAACGATGCCATTGCGGTCATTTCAGTAGGAAGAGCAGTAGAACCGGGTACTTTTGTTATGAACATTTATCAAAAAGATAGGCTGTTTTCCGTAGATTTTTCTGAAAATACACTCAAAGAATTTCGAACGCTTGAAAACACTAATCAACTTACCCTGCATGAAGAACTTTCCAATGTTATAAACACAGAAAATGATGTTAAACAATTGGTAAAAATTGATAGATCTGTGATGCCTTTTGACCCATGGAAAATGGAGATAAGAAACTTTCAAGAAAATATTGAAAAAAGACTTACACCCATTTCGGGAATCGATAATGGTTTTGAAGTAACATTCTTAGTTGAGCAAATTATAGAGCGTATTCAACGTAAATATCAAGAGGTTTAATTGGTTTTACTTATTTTCGCAATGTGAACCGATTATCCTATCAGCTAATCTTATTTATTTTATTGGTTCTTAGTTTTTCTTCTTGCGAGAAAAAATCTAATCAAACTCCGTCCTTTTTAAGAATTGATAGCATAAACGTAGACGTCCCTGTTTCGCAAGGTAATAACATTCATGAAATTTCAGCTCTGCAAGTTTATGCAAATGGAGATTTTATAGGTTTGTTTGAATTACCACTGAATATACCAATTTTAAAAACGGGTAAGATTAAATTTCAGTTTATACCCTATGTTAAATTGAATGGCAGTAAAAATCAATGGGCACCGCATCGATGCTTTACCTCTAAAGACACCTTACTGGAATTAATTCAATTAAAAACAGCTTCTATTACCCCAACCTTTTTCTTTAAAGACAATGTGATTGTTCGATTTGAAGAGGATTTTAACGACGGTAATTCCAAAATGAAGGCGGTGATTTTAAATAAAGGTGACTCGATTTTTGTGGAGACCCGATCCTTCAATTTAAATGGTAGATTTGAATCAAATACACCGGTCTTTGTTGCACGTTTTAATGACCAAGACACTGCCAATTACATGGATTTCGGCACCTTTGAATCCTTTCCCAATATGCCTACAGATGGCAAAAGTGTCCAATTTGATTTTGATATAAAATCCGATTTACCAGTTCAATTATCCATTGTACGAACTGTTAGCGGTGGAATTTCGGAAGTAGTACCCTATTTGTATATAAACTCAACCGAAGGTAAATGGAAACGATTTTATGTAGACTTGGTTCATGAGTTAAGTGGACAATTAGGAACTGTTTCCATCCAATTGCTATTTAGTGCTAATAAACCTGCTGGAAAATTAGTGAATCGTGAAATTTGTTTGGATAATCTGCGTTTAAGTTATTTAAAGTAAAATGAATAAACGCAGACAGCAACTATTACATGTTACCGCCGATTGGATTGCTGCTGCTATTAGTTGGTTAGGTTTATTCTTTTTTAGAAAAAATGTTATTGAGGCAACAAAGCATGGATATGAAATTCCTATCAATCAGGATCAGAATCTGTATTGGGGCTTGATATTAATTCCTATTGCTTGGATTGTTTTATACACATTAAGTGGCTATTACAATCATATTTTTAGAAGATCAAGACTAAAAGAACTTGAATTTACATTTAATCATACATTAATCGGAGTAACTGTAATCTTTTTTGCACTCATCTTAGATGATAGTATTAATAGTTACGTTGATTATTATGAATCTGTTGGGGTTTTATTTTTACTACATTTTTCTGCAACTTTACTATTTAGATTAATTGTTTCAACCCAAACCATACATAATATAAAAAATAGGATTTGGGGCTACCCTACATTAATCGTTGGCTGCGGAGATAGAGCAATTAATTTATATCACGAATTAGTATCTCAGAAGAAATCCGAAGGATTTTTCATCCAAGGATTTGTGAAAATTTCTGAAAATTGCTCACAAACATTTTCTTCAGAATTAAAAGCACTAGGATCTTGGCAAGATTTGCCTGTATTAATAAATCAACTTCATATTGAAGACGTGATTTTATGCCCTGAACCTACCGAAAATAACCAGGTTACGGAAATTATTGATTGTATTCAAAACGAGAATGTACATCTGAAAATTATACCAGATCATTTTAGTTTGGTTCTGGGAATGGTTAAAATGAATAATATTTTGGGAACCATGTTGGTTGAGGTTGACTTTGAGGTAATGCCAACGTGGCAAAAAATAGTAAAAAGAGCTATTGACATTGTGGTTTCCGTTGTTGCTATCATAGTACTAATACCAGTTTTTCTCATTATTGGAATTGCTATAAAAATTGACAGTGAAGGACCAATAATATTCAAACAGGATCGAATAGGATATAAGGGCAAGACCTTTAAAATTCTCAAATTCCGGTCTATGAAGAACAATGCAGAATCCAATGGAACCCCAAAGCTCAGTCATGATCAAGATGACCGAAGAACAAAAATTGGCATTTTTCTCAGACAAACTCGCTTGGATGAACTACCCCAATTCTTCAATGTTTTATTGGGACAAATGAGTCTAGTGGGACCTAGACCAGAGCGTAGTTTTTTTATTGAACAAATAGTATCCATCGCCCCTATATACCGTAGATTGCATCGCATAAAACCAGGAATTACTTCATGGGGACAAATTAAGTTTGGTTACGCCTCGGATGTAAACGAAATGGTTGATCGTATGAAATACGATATTTTGTATCTGGAAAATATGTCTTTGGGATTAGACTTTAAAATCATGGCTTACACCGCATTGATTATGATTCAAGGTCGAGGAAAATAAACCATTGATAGAATTGGTTGTTATCCATAAGTTCCTTATTCTTTATTTTCGAAAGTAGTTTCGCAAAAAACAATGGCAAATACTCCTATTTCTTCCATTTGGCGTTTAGTCCGAATTGAGAAACGAAATATTCGTTATCTCTTTATCTACGCCATATTGGCTGGTGCAATGAGTTTAACCATACCATTAGGTATACAAACAATTGTAGGAATAGTGATGACAGGGAAATTAAGTTCTAGTTGGTACATTTTGGTAGTTGGGATATCCATCTTAGTAGCTTTTTCCGGAATTACCCGTTTGGCTCAGGTTACCATTTTGGACACCCTACAACGAAAATTATTCGTCCGCTATGCTATCAATTTCTCTGAACAATTAAATGATTTTAGAGAGTCCAATGACAATATAACCTTAGAGACTAAATCAACTCGTTTCTTGGACATTGTCACACTTCAAAAGAGTTTTTCAAAACTGGTTTTTGATTTTTCAGGTCAAATGTTACAAATTTTATCTGGAATCACATTGCTTTCAATTTATCATCCCAATTTCCTAATATTAGGCTTTTTCATTGTTATCATTGTCTATTTTGGTTTACAATTTACCTGGAAGTCCGGATTTGAATCTGCGGCTTCTGAAAGTACCTATAAATTTGAAACTTCTGATACGATACGTGAAATGGCAATAGGCGAAATAAATGAAAGCCGAATGCACAAGCTAACACAGAAACTAATTGATAATATCGATGGATACGTGCATTATCGAAATAAGCACTTTTCGATATTAAGAAAGCAAATATTTTTTGCCATTGCGGCAAAGGTTGTATTAACGGCTACCATGCTAATTATTGGAAGCAGTTTATTAATAAATCAAGAAATTACTTTAGGACAGTTTTTAGCTGCAGAAATTTTGATAATTACCTTGTTAGATGGTGTTGAAAAACTGATTCTAACCGTAGAATATGTGTATGACGCGGGAATAGCAATTGAGAAACTTGAATGTATTTCCAAGTTAAAGGAAGGAGGAAAATCACATGAATAAGTCTCTAATCAAAGATAAATTATCGGATTGGCTGTACGATAATGTCTATGTTGGAAAAGGCATCAATAAATTTTTTACGGGTTTGTTGGTACTAGTGATAATTTTTCTATTCCTACCTTGGGTTCAAAATATCGAAACACTAGGAACAGTTACTACATTTCTGCCTGAAGAGCGTCCGCAAGAAGTTCAAACCTTTATTGCTGGTAGAATTGCAAAATGGAAAGTAAAAGAAGGAGATTATGTGAATAAAGGTGATACGATTGCTGTATTGGATGAAATTAATAGCGAATATTTAAACCCAGAATTATTAAATCAAACCGAAATTCAAATTCAAGCAAAGGAACAAAGTGTATTGAGTTATAATTCTAAAATTGGAGCTATCAATAAACAAATAACACAACTAGAATCCAATCGAGATTTGTCATTGCAAAAGGCAAGAAACAAAATTGAACAGGAAGCATTAAAGTTAAAAGCAGAACAAGCAGAATTAATAGCTGCCGTAAAAAATGCGGAAATAGCAAAGAGACAATTTGAACGCGATAGTATTCTTGGTGTTGATGTTTTAAGAAGCCCTGTTGAAATTGAAAATCGAAGAGTAAAATGGCAGGAGGCCATTGCTAAACAGCTAACGCTGGAAGCTAAAGTTAGAATTGCACAAAATGCCTATGAAATGGCTAAAATTGAGTTGCAAAATGTCCGGGCCGACTACGGAGAAAAACTCGCCAAAACCGAAAGTGAGCGATTTTCTGCAATCTCTGGTCAATTAGAAACAGAGGCAGAAATTAGTAAACTAAGAAATACTTATTCCAGTTATTCGATTCGAAATGGCTTTTACATCATTACAGCTCCTCAATCGGGTTTAATAACACAAACTTTAATTAGGGGTTTAGGAGAAACTGTAAAGGCCGGTGACCCAATTTGTACTATAGTACCAGGTGGAGCTACATTAGCCGTTGAAATGAAAGTAAAACCAGTGGATTTGCCGTTATTCCAACGTGGCGAAGACGTTCAATTTGTTTTCGATGGATGGCCAACAATTGTTTTTTCTGGTTGGCCGGCTGCAACCTATGGTACCTTCCCGGGTACGGTTTATGCAATCGATAATGCAATAGACGCCAATGGAGAATATAGAGTTCTGGTTAAACCAAATTTTGATAAAAAGAAATGGCCAAAAGAACTGCGCGTTGGAGTTGGAGCAAGAGGTTATGTGATGTTAAATCGCGTACCCGTATGGTATGAAATCTGGAGAAATATCAATGGATTCCCATCTGATTTTTATAAATCATCCGAACAGCAAGACAGTAAATTTCGTAAAAAGTCCTCTTCATGAGATTTTTTAAATCCATAGTATTTTCAGCCCTGGGAGTTTTCTTTCCCATTTCAATTTTTGCTCAGTCTGCACCTAATTTTGAAAAAGTAGAAGTTCGATTGGTTGATCTTATAGATCGAGTTATTGAATTTCACCCACTCATTAAATCGGCAAATTTAGAAATCAATAAGGGCAAAGCTGAGTTACTTCGATCAAGAGGTGCATTCGACCCTACCATTACCTTTCAGCAAAACCAAAAAAACTTTGGTAATGTTCCCTATTATCAAATTCAGAACTTTGCTCTAGAGAGTCCAACAAGAACAGGAATTAAATTTCAAATGGGAACGGAATACAGTACTGGGCAGTACTTAAATCCCATGGACAACGCAGGAAAAGCTGGCACTCAATATTACGGAGTGAGTATACCCGTTTTGAGAGATTTGTTAATTGATAAAAAACGAGCAGATTTCCAAAAAGCTAAAACCTTAAAAACCATGAGTTTCTGGGAACGTGAATTGATGGTAAATGAACTTTTAAATGAATTAGTACAACACTATATAGATTGGCAAATTTGGACCGAAAGCAGTAATAGGATTGAATTGATGATATCCAATGCGGAGAATAGACAAAATGGATTAAGAAAGTTATTTCGAGCAGGAGCATCTAATACCGTTGATACGTTAGAAACATATGTTCAACTTGAACAGTACAGAGCGAAATTAATTGAGATTCAATGGAAGCAACTTAAAGCTAAAATGATGATTAATTCTTGGTTATGGGCAGAAAACAACACACCCATAGAGTTAACTCAAAACAGTATTCCAACACGCTGGGGCTTAGAACAATTGGACTCTTTATGTTTTTATAGTTTTAACAACTTTTCAAACTCTACTGGTTTGGAAAATCTGCCATTGCCTCCGGAATTGAATTTACTTCAAAATTCAATTAGTTTAAGTAAAATAGACCTTAACTATAAGACAAACAACTTATTACCAACTTTAGATTTAAAATATCAGTATTTACAAACTCTCAATAATTTCGATTTTTCAACGATTGGGAATTTTAATACTAATAATCGATTTGGGATTCAATTTAGCAGTCCTTTGATTTATCGAGAAGCTCGAGGAGATTATCAATTAGCAAAATATAAATTTCAACAATTAGAATGGAAATATCAATCCAAACAACGCGAGTTTTTCATTAAAATACAGACTCAATATAACGAGATTAGCGTTAGTAAAGGGCTATATTCCAAATGGGTTGAAATTGGCACAGAATTAACGGATTTATACAATCTAGAAACACGCAGATTTGAAGCGGGTGATGCTAATTTTTTCATCGTAAATACCAGAGAAATGAGGGCATTAGATGCTCAATTAAAAGCGTTGGAGTATAGAAAAGAATATTTAGAGAATTGCAATGATTTTCTAAACTACACTGGGTGGTATAGCAAAATTTTTATCACCAATTAATAGAAATACAAAATTAGATAATTAAAAGTTGTCTATCGCTGATAATTTGATCGTTTATTTTATGTAATTATAGGGTTTTTTCGTTAGTAATAAGTGGATAATTGAAATCAATTAACCATCGTATACCCGTGTTTGCAAGTTATATTTACGGAATATTAATTCTGTAATAAATAAACGATGTCTGAAGAAAACAAAAGTAATTACGGTGCGGAGAATATTCAGGTTTTAGAAGGCCTTGAAGCGGTACGTAAACGACCAGCCATGTATATTGGCGATATCGGACCGAAAGGATTGCACCATTTAGTATATGAGGTAGTAGATAATAGTATAGATGAAGCATTGGCCGGACATTGTAACGACATTAAAGTTACAATTCTACCTGGAAATGCTATTCGTGTTATAGATAACGGTAGAGGTATTCCTACCGGTATGCACCCAAAGGAAAAAAAGAGTGCATTGGAGGTTGTAATGACCGTTTTACACGCGGGGGGTAAATTTGACAAAGATACCTATAAGGTTTCTGGAGGTTTACACGGTGTAGGTGTAAGTTGTGTTAATGCATTATCCACGCATCTAAATGTTCGTGTTTTTCGTGAAGGAAAAATCTTTCAACAAGAATATCAAATCGGAAAACCCTTGTACGATGTAAAAGTAATTGGGGAATCCGATCAACGTGGAACTGAAGTTACATTTCAACCGGATGATACCATATTCCAAGCGACGGAGTACAACTTCGAGACGTTGCAAAACAGATTACGTGAATTAGCTTATTTGAATAAAGGTATCCGATTGTCTCTAACAGATGAACGCGAGGCGCAAGAAGATGGTACTTTCCGCACCGAAATATTTTACAGCGAAGGCGGATTAAAAGAGTTTATCAGTTATGTTGACGGAACACGTGAAAAATTAATTCCTGAGCCAGTATATTGTGAAAGTGATAAATATGGTATTCCAGTAGAAATTGCCTTTCAGTACAATACGGGTTATGCAGAAAATCTGCATTCTTATGTGAATAATATTAACACCATTGAAGGGGGTACCCACGTTGCTGGTTTCCGAAGGGCGCTAACAAGAACGTTAAAGAGTTATGCCGAAAAGCAAAAATTACTAGATAAGTTAAAAATAGAAATTAGTGGAGAAGATTTTCGCGAGGGATTAACTGGAGTTATTTCGGTTAAAGTTGCTGAACCACAGTTTGAAGGACAGACAAAAACTAAGTTAGGCAACAATGAAGTAATGGGTGCCGTTGACCAAACGGTTGCCGAAATGTTAGCCAACTATCTAGAAGAAAACCCAAAAGAAGCCAAGATCATCGTTGATAAAGTTGTATTAGCAGCTCAAGCACGTGCTGCGGCTAGAAAAGCTCGAGAGATGGTTCAGCGTAAAGGTGCAATGAGCGGAATGGGCTTACCTGGCAAATTATCCGATTGTTCTAAGACCGATGCATCTGTTTGCGAAATATTTTTAGTTGAGGGAGATTCCGCTGGAGGAACAGCAAAACAAGGTCGAGATAGAGAATTCCAAGCAATTCTTCCCCTTCGCGGAAAAATTTTAAATGTAGAAAAGGCTTTAGAGCATAAAATTTACGATAATGAAGAGGTTCGAAATATGTTTACCGCCTTGGGAGTACATATTGCAACCAATGAAGAAGGGGATAAAGAGTTAAACTTAGACAACCTACGTTATCATAAAATCGTAATTATGACGGATGCAGACGTGGATGGTAGTCACATTCGTACCCTAATACTCACTCTATTCTTCCGATATATGAAGAAACTAATTGAAAGTGGGCATTTATATATTGCTACCCCACCCTTATACTTAGTTAAAAAAGGAAAAGATTTTAAATATTGTTGGGACGATGTTCAACGTGATGCAGCAATTAAAGAATTAGCTAAGGAAGGTAAAGAAGATTCTGTGAATGTTCAGCGATACAAAGGTTTAGGTGAAATGAATGCAGAACAATTATGGGAAACAACCATGGATCCATCAAGAAGAACCTTAAAGAAAGTGACGCTTGATAGTGCTGCTGAAGCAGATCGTGTATTCTCTATGTTAATGGGTGATGATGTACCACCAAGAAGAGAATTTATTGAAACTCACGCTAAGTACGCTAAAATCGACGCTTAGTTCGATATCTCTACATATCATTAATACTGAATGGCCCTCGATAGGGCCATTCTTTTTATCCATTGTAATGGAATTAATGCAATCAACAAGCTCAAGATCAGCAATCCGAAATTCACCATCAAAACATAAAACCAATTAAATTCTACCATAACGTGTGAAACAAAGTAAATAGACTGATTTAGTTTAATTAATTGGTAATTATCTTGGATCCAACAAAGAAAAAAAGCAATTATATCACCGATACTGATACCTAAAGAAATGATTACGATTGCTTGCCAGAGAAACACTCGTTGCACGGCATGTACATCGGCCCCTAAAGCTTGAATCAAACCAATAAATTTTATTCTTTCAAAAATTAATATCAATAAAATTGTAGTAACCGCAATAAAGCAGACAATTGCCATCAATATAAGAATAACCCAAACATTAGTATTTAAAATTGACAGCCAATCATAAATCTGTCTGTGAAAAAACCTTGAAGTATTTAAACGCAAATCGCCAGCGGGCACCGTAAGCTTCAACTCATCGAACAATTGTAAATCCTGTCCATCGTTGGCCCAAACTTCTATTTTTGTAATGGAATTAGAATCCGGCAAAAATCCACTAACAAGGGATTGATCCACATAGATAATTTGCTGATCAATTTGATCAATTCCTGTTTCAAAAATACCTACTATTTCAAGTCGTTTTGGTCTTGGCCTTACTGTTCTAAGCGAATCTTCATTCTTAAAAAATACAAGAGTTATTAAACTCCCTGTATCCACTTTTAATCGTGATGCTAACTCTTTGGAAATCCAAACCCAATTTTGCCCCTTTTCATTGCTTGTATTTTGTGACAATATAAAAGGTTGTAGAATTGATTTCACCTGTGTAAAATCCATTCCATTAGCTACTACCCCATCTAAATCTTCTTCACCTTTAATAATGGAGGCCTTTGAACAAGAAATTGTCCAATTCTTAACGTGCGTACTGTTAACCAGTACTTTTTCGATATTTGAACCTTTTTCTCTAATAAAAGGAATGGGTTCGGCATTTTCTAGATTTGCTGCATTGTCTATAATGAAATCGCCATGTAGTTGAATTACCTTTTGTTTAATTCCTTGTTGAAATCCTCTTACAGTAGAAATTGTAATAATCATTACACAAACACTCAATGCAACGGCGGAAATAGCCAAAATCATCATATTTTTGGAAAAGGTTTGGTTTTTATTTTTGACCAAACGAAAAGCAACCCATCTTTCCCAAGAATTCATGATGTTCAAAGGTAAACAACAACTACATATTCTCGTATCCACGGCCATTTTTCTTTGCCTATTTTTTGAGACAAAATATGCGCACGGTAACACCCGAATATACAATAATGAAATAAAACCTAACCCTCCGGCAATACAAACTGGTGCCGAACAATTTTCACAATATATTTGGAGATTAAAGGGTAAACGTGTAATGGTAATAGCCAATCAAACATCGGTTGTCAACGGTGTCCATTTGGTTGATACTCTTTTAAAATATGGAATAAAAATTACTGGTGTTTTTGCACCTGAACATGGATTTCGAGGAACCGCAGCTAATGGAGAACATGTTTCGAATCAAATCGATGTAAAAACGGGACTTCCCATTTATTCACTCTACGGTTCTAATTATAAACCTACAAAAGCGCAGTTGGAAAACTGTGATGTATTATTATTTGATATTCAAGATGTTGGAGTACGATTTTACACATATTTAACAACCATGCACTTCGCAATGCAAGCCTGTAGCGAAAATCATAAAACATTTATAGTACTTGATCGGCCGAATCCCAATGGATACTTTGTAGATGGACCGATTCTTCAAAAAGGATTGGAAAGTATGGTTGGAATTCACCCGATTCCATTAGTCCATGGGATGACCCTGGGGGAGCTTTCTTATATGATTCTCGGAGCACATTGGCTTCCTATTCCCATTCCAAGTACTGGAAATAAAAGTAAAACACCCTCTAAAAATCCTGTACCCG
>CAZKOM010000057.1:0-14904 GCA_964554385.1 uncultured Flavobacteriaceae bacterium
CAACGCTCGTTTCATAAATACATTTCCTTTTTTTGCAAAGAAATGTCTACAAATCGTCACAACCTAATGTTGCTCTCTACCATTTTCTAACTTTCTTAATATATTATCCAATGTGTCAATCTCTGCAACGGTTTTATCCTTTCTCCATCGTACGATTCGAGGGAATCGTACCGCTATTCCACTCTTATGTCTACTGCTTCGAGATATTCCCTCAAAAGCAACCTCAAACACCAATTCCGCATCCACACTACGCACCGGCCCAAAACTCTCCCGTGTGTGATTCTTTAACCACCGATTAATTTCCTCCAATTCCGCGTTCGTTAACCCCGAATATGCCTTAGCAAATGGAACCAAACGCTCACCGTCACGCACCGCAAATGTGAAATCTGTATACAACGAGGCCCGCTTCCCATGACCCCGTTGAACGTATATTAAAACACAATCTACCGTCTCCGCAGCAACCTTCCACTTCCACCAAGCTCCGCGCTTACGTCCACCTAAATATTCACTGTCCTTGCGTTTCAACATCAATCCTTCAACAGCAGCCGTCGCCGAATTGCTCCGATATTGCCTAACTTCCTCCCAACTGCAAACTTCTATTCTCTGCGAAACCTTTACCCCTCCTATATCCAGGCCGTTCAACAACTCCTCCATCAAAACTCGCCTCTCTACCAACGAAGTAGTACGCAAATCTTCGCCTGCTAGTTCCAAAATATCGTACGACATAAACACCACCGGACATTCCTCCAATAATTTCTTACCTACTCGTTTCCTGCCTAACCTGCGTTGCATTTGCTGAAACGACGCCGGTCTACCATCAACCCATACCAATAATTCTCCATCCAAAACCACATCCCCAACCAGTAACTCCTGCCAAATATTCACTTCCGGAAACATTTCATTAATTAATTCCTCTCCTCGGCTCCATAACCATACATTCTTACCACGTTTTACCAACTGAGCACGGATTCCATCCCATTTCCATTCTACTTGCCATTCATCTACTTTGCCCAATTTGTCATCTAAACCAACTTCTTCACTAATATCCACTAAAAGCTCTTCCAAGGAATAACACAAGGCAAAAGGGAAAGGAACAGCTTCTGCACCCGATCTTCCAACCTCCACCAAATCACGATAACTAACCTCTTCAGGTTTCCAATTACCCATCAATCGATGCTGTACTTCTAATACAGACAATCCTTCTACCTCTGCAATGGATTTAAATAATAATTGCTCCGATACCCCAATTCGGAATCCCCCAGTAAGAAATTTATTGAAAACAAATCGCTCCATCGATTCCAATTCCCTCCAAACCGATAAAACCCATTGCTTTTGCTCTTCCACATCTGCCTTTTTCATCTCCAACATCCGTTGAAAAATTGAATGTAAACTCCCCAAACCCAAGGTTTTTACATCCAATAAATTCAAATTCGATTGCTCACTATTTTCTACCTTCCCTAACAATGACAAAGTCTCGGCCAAATCACCAACATAATGATAGGATTCCTGAAACAACCACTCAGGTAACCCACTTATCTCCATAGCCCACTGTTTCAAGTATGCCAACTTTATTACTCCCCGAGGCCGTCTGTGAGTAAATAAGGCCACAACCCATATCAAATCCTCTTTCGGCGCCGATCGAAAATACTCTAACAAATACTGTTGTTTTTCTTTCGTTCGATTGGTCTTATCCAGTCGATCCACCAAAGCTACAAATTCCCTCATCCATCCTCTCCCTTCTCCAATAATTCCAATTGAAAATCTTCCCCGCGTAAAACATTCACCGTTTGTGCATTCAACCCCTTTTCCTCTCGCAAATACCGAGCAAAAATCTCACTGTATCCGTGAGTTACATATACATTCTCCGCGTTAGACCACGACACCGCATCGTTCAATTGTTGCCAATCCGCATGATCACTTAAAACAAAACCTCTATCCAAATTTCCCCATCTACGCTGTCCCCTCAATTGCATCCAACCGCTGCAACTTGCCGTTTGATATTCACCTAAACCCTGAATTAATTGGGATTCCAATGCAGCTGGCGGACATACAATCAACGATCCAAGGGGAATTAACTCTTTCAATAAACCCAACTTCTTTCCTCTACCCCCAGCCGATGGCAATGGAGCCCATTCTCCAAATTCGAACCCCTGCCGCTCCAATGCCAGATTCGTTTCAGATACTGCCGAATGACAGTAAACTCCGCCTATTCCGCGATTCAAATACTTCATTACCCGTTGGGCTTTCCCCAATGAATAGGTACTCAATACCGCATATTCACCTGATTCCAAACAACCTTGCCACCAATTATTTATCTCTTCAAAAACTAGCGATTGCTGCTGCCACTGATATACCGGTAAACCAAAGGTGCTTTCTGTAATGATCGAATTACAAACTACCGGTTCAAATGAAGGCGATAATCCATCGCCTACTGTCTTATAATCGCCCGTAATCACCCAACAATCTTTCCCCTTCCGCAATCTCACTTGTGCACTGCCTGGAACATGACCTGCCGGAAACAATGTTATTTCTACCCCATTCTTCCAAACCGATTCCCCATACTCCACCGTTTGCAGCGAAATACCCTTACCCAAACGCAAACGCAACACCTCCTCGCTATCTTTATGCGCCAAATAATGCTTCATTCCCCCTCGAGCATGATCACTGTGAGCATGAGTAACAATAGCAAAGTCAACACTCCTCCATGGATCAATATGCACATCCGCTTCTGCACAATAAAACCCCTCCGAACGCATCGATATAAACGTCTGATTAGCCAAAATTCCCGCGATTTTTAAGAATCAAATTTATAGCCATGTTGTGCATATTAGCACATTCCCAACCTTTCAATTTTTTAAAGTAACTTGCAGCCTCAATTAAAAGTATTCTATTTACCATGAAAAAACGCATACTTTCCGCCATCGTTGCACTTGCATCGATTCTCCAATTACATGCCGATGAAGGCATGTGGCCCTTGGTTTTATTACAAAAAATCCAAGATCCAATGCAAGCAAAAGGCTTGAAATTATCGGCCGAAGACATCTACTCCGTTAACAAAGCTTCAACCAAAGACGCCATCGTTCGTTTAATGTCTAAAGAAGGTAGAATGTTCTGCTCAGGCGAGATCATCTCTTCTCAAGGTCTATTCCTAACCAACCACCACTGCGGTTATGGAGCCATTCAAAAACTTTCAACCAACGAAGACAATATTCTAACTAACGGTTTTTGGGCCACTTCCCAAGACAAAGAAAGACCTGCAAACTTTAATATCGGTCTGCTTAGAAAAATTGAAGACGTAACCAGTACTGTTCTTAAAGACATTGCGATCAATGCCTCAGAAAAAGAACGCACTGATGCCGTAACCAAAAACCTAATTGCCGCAAAAAATCAAATCATCGCAGCCCTGGGTGCTGAACGCGCCAATTATGTGATCGAAATTACCCCCTTCTATAATGGCAACCAGTACCTCGCCATGTATTATGAGGTATATCGTGATATCCGTTTAGTAGGTACTCCCCCAGAAAATGTTGGAAAATTTGGCGGTGAAACCGATAACTGGCGTTGGCCCCGTCATACCTGCGACTTCTCCATGTTCCGTATCTATGCCGATGCAAATAACAAACCTACCGATTATACTCCAGCAAATAAACCCTTCAAACCCCAACACCATCTTCCTGTAAATATCGGTGGTATTAAAACCGGTGACTTTGCAATGATCATGGGTTATCCCGGCAGAACAACCCGATACACTTACTCCGAAGGTATCAAATATTTAGCCTCTAAAGAACGTCCCATGCGCGTTCAACTTCGTCGCGATATCATGGATGTGTATGAAAAATACATGAAACAAGACCCAAAAGTGCGTTTAATGTATGCCGATCAATTAGCTTCTATTGGTAACTATTGGAACAAATTTGGTGGCGAAGCCAAAGACCTTTCCAACGAAGATGGACTTTACACCACTCGCAAAAACGCTGAAAAAGCATTCGAAAAATGGGTTCGCGACAATAACCTTCAATCCAAATATGGTGAAGTAACCTCACTATACGATGAAGCCTACCGCGAGTTAAATAAAATTGGATTATTCAGCGTGTATTTCCAAGATGGAATTTCCAATAGCCAATCCATGCAAATTGCACTTTCGTTAAAACCGATGTACGATTCGCTATTGGCTAAAAAATCTGCCGCGGCTTCAAAAATGGCCTCCAAGATGAATAGTACCGAAATATTTGCCGAGTACTTTGCACCCATCGAACAAGAAGTAATTGCTGTAATTCTTAAGCATATTTTCGAAGATTTAGATCAATCTTTATTGCCACAAGCATTAAAAGATCTCGTTGCAAAACATAACAATAACTATCAGGCAATCGCACAAGAACTATTTAATAAATCAGTGTTCACTTCCAAAGAAAAATTAGAGAAATTCTTGAAAAAACCCAGTGCCTCTGCCTTGCAAAAAGACCTACTATTTGTAATTTCCACCGCATATGTCGACATTCTTAATGTTACACTGAAAGATCGATTAATCGAGGTTAACACAAAACTTAACCGCGCAAATCGTTTATTCATGAGCGCGCAATTGGAGATGTCAAAGTCTGCCTTCGCACCCGATGCAAACGGTACAATGCGTTTAACTTATGGTACTGTTAAACCTTATAACGCGAGAGATGCGGTTTTTTACAGCGACTTCACAACCGCTAAAGGCGTTTTGGAAAAATTCAAACCCAACGATTTCGAATTTGACGCTCCAGACAAGTTAATCCAATTAATTAAAAATAAAGATTACGGTCAGTATGCCGATAAAGACGGAGAATTACATACTGCTTTCTTAACCGATAACGATATCACTGGAGGTAACTCAGGTTCACCCGTAATGAACGCTAAAGGCGAATTGATCGGTACTGCATTCGACGGCAACTGGGAAGCTATCAGCTCCGATTTTGCTTTCTTACCAGAGGTGCAACGTACTATCAGCGTAGATATCCGATATGTGTTGTTCATCGTTGACAAATTGGGCGGTGCATCCAATATCATCTCCGAGTTAACTTTGGTAAAATAAGCTAAGAAACTATCCAATAATACCCTCACTGCAAAACAGTGGGGGTTTTTTATTCCCTATCTAAACTGCGATACTGTATTGCCTCAGCAATGTGCTCCGGCATTATCGATTCAGAACCCGCTAAATCCGCAATGGTTCTCCCTACCTTCAATATTCTATCATGGGCGCGATGACTCAAATTCAACTTTTGTATTGCGGCTTTCAATAACATAGAACCTACAGAAGATAAGACGCAAAACTTACTTAATTCCCCTGTCCCCATTTCCGCATTGCTTGTAATACCCGAAATCCCCGCAGCCAAAAAACGATCCCGCTGTATTTGCCTCGCTGCAATAACCCTCGCTCTTACCTCTCCACTACTGTCTACCTTCCGCGTACTTTCCATTTCCAAATCCTGGGTCTCCACCTCTATCTGTATATCAATTCTATCCAATAACGGACCACTAACTTTAGACTTATACTTTTGAATTGCTACCGCACTGCAAGTACATTCCCGTTGATTGTGCATTGCATATCCACACGGACAAGGATTCATACTCGCCAACAACATAAAATTAGCAGGAAATTCAGCCTCGTATTTAGCCCTATTAATAACGATGGTCCGCTCTTCCAAGGGTTGACGCATGGTCTCTAAAACACTTTTTTTAAATTCCGGTAATTCATCCAAAAACAATACACCATGGTGAGCCAACGAAATTTCACCCGGCATTGGATTCACCCCACCCCCAATCATCGCTATGTCTGAAATGGTATGGTGCGGACTCCGAAACGGACGCTGCGATACCAAACCACCCTTACCAACCAATCTGCCCGCTACCGAATGAATTTTGGTAGTCTCCAACGACTCATGCAAACTCAACGGCGGAAGAATACTCGGCATTCTCTTGGCCAACAAGGTTTTACCACTACCCGGAGAACCAACCATTATCAAATTATGTCCACCTGCAGCAGCCACTTCAAAAGCCCGCTTAGCCGCATCATGACCCTTTACATCCAAAAAATCTACCCCAAAATCTAAAAAACTATCTTCAAATTCAGACCTCGCTTCTACAAAAACTGGCTTCTTGATGCTTTCGCCACGCACAATTTCTGCTGCCTCACGCAATGTTTCTACACCATAAACTTCAATATCTTTAACCATTGCCGCTTCCCGAGCATTTTCCAACGGCACAATAACGCGTTTAATCCCTTGTTTACGTGCTAAAATAGCCACAGATAAAGCGCCTTTCATGGATAATACCCTACCATCCAAACCTAACTCCCCCATGATCATCCATCCTTCCAGTGCACCGATATCTCCCAATTGATAACTAGCACACAGCATAACCATGCCAATCGTTAAATCATAGGAACTTCCTTCCTTTCGAATATCTCCTGGGGATAAATTTATAACTAATCGCTGACGTATAGGCTCAAAATTGCTGTTTCGTATAGCCGCATCACAACGATACAAACTCTCGCGCACCGTATTGTCTGGCAACCCAATAATATAGGTGCCGCCGCCATCAAATGACGGACTTAAGGAAGCCTCAACAGTCACTAATCGAGCATCTACGCCTAACAGCGCAGCCGCATTACCACGAACTACCATAAATTTATTTATAAAATAGCACCGGATTTTACCACCCGTAAACCAATATCAGATACACCAAATAACTGATCTACTCTAACATTTTGTTTGAGTAAAAATCGATATTTACCTGGCTTTAAAACCATACGTTGAATTACAGGAAATGAATATACCCGCAAATTGCCTCTTCCATCGCCCAACCATCTTCCGGTCTCATCGGCCAATACCGCATCAAACTGCTTGCTACCCGCCACTTTGGAGCTAAGATTCGCTTGTGCCGAACCCGACAAACTATCCTTAAATCCAAGCCTATATACCATCCATAAATTACTGTAAGCAAATTGAGCAGTAATCCTCGCCTGGACACTGATATCGTAATACGAATTACCATCCGTGATTTCAAAGTCAAAGGATTGAACCTCCTTCCACTCCCAAATTTTATCCGGCTGATTTCTAAATTCATCCATCACCACTGCCGGATCTACCGAACAACTGGTTAAACCCAATATTGCACTACCTACTATTACTAATACACCTAAACATTTCTTTTTCATATCAATTCAACTTATTTCTTTAATATTTCATTTAATAAAAATTCATAATCATCCATGGGTTCTAACAACACAGGCATGGTTCCAACAACTAATAGTTGTATTTCACAACCAAATTCGCCAATAAATGGCAAAATACGCATCCAATCCTTGCGAGTACATACAAAATTTTGAATGTTCTTTTGCCTCATTTCTTTAACCCATTCCTGAATATGTCTCTGTTCAAAACTAAAATGATCTCGATAAACCTTTTCTCCAACAATCGGTAAAAATTGCTTCCAACCTGAAACCACACCCTCTCCGCCAACTACTCCTGTAACCGCAAAAAAATCACTACTATTACTAGCTACAACTACAGATAAATCAACCTCCGTTAATTTTCCATCATCATTGGAAACCCTAAAAAAGGATAATCCCTGACCAACAAATAATATCCGCTTGTCAAATTCACTCCTAAAATTCTCTTTTAATAATCCTTGTAATCGCGATCGCATCTCTTGAAAATGGTAATCGACCAAATCCCCAGGACACTTTGTTACAACGATGAAATCTACCGCCTCCGTGCAACCCATATATTCACGCAATCTTCCTGAAGGCATGCAATAATCCTGATCCGGTAACCTAGCATAATCCGTTGTTAAAATATAACCCTTTGCCTGTAAGGGTAAATGCTGCATTCCATCGTCCAATAGGGCCAAATCAAATCCCTCAGATTTAATTCTTGCCAGAGCATTCACTCTGTTTTCACCCACAAAAACTCCCACATGAGGTAAATCACCCATAGAAACATACAATTCACATGGTTCATCCCCAAACTTCGCAGAATCACACTCCGTTACTCGATAAAATCCATTCGATTTCCGGCCATAACCCCGTGATAATGTTGCAACCGAAAAACCATCCCCACATTCCTTGCTTAATCGCCTCACTAACTCAATAACCAGTGGAGTTTTACCGCTTCCACCAACAGATAAATTACCAATAACCCAAGCAGGTATTTCTACCGACTTCCTCAATCCAAACACAGTGTAAAATCGTCGGCGAATACAAGCACCTGCACCATACAAAAAACCAAAAGGTCTCAACAATTGATTCGCTATGGAAGTGCTTGTGTTCAAATCAACTTTTTCCTTAATTCAACTGAAAAACTTCGCCTTTACCGGGCAAATGCACCGGACAAAAAGTTATATCCCCAGCTAGTTTCTGCATCTGCACAAAATCCCCATGTACCAAAAACAATCCTTTCAATCCGCGTGAAGCATGCGATTTCTCAAAATAATTTACCATTTGCTCATGATCCGGATGAGCGCTGAAAACATCCGTTCTTCGAATACTCGCACGAACAGGTCTCGATTTATGATTGATCTCTACAAAATCTTGACCCTGCAACAATCGCCAACCCAAGGTACCCTCCGCACAAAATCCAGCAATCAATATCCGATTTCTTTCATTACCAATATTATTTCGAACATGCATCTGAATCCTACCCCCCTCAACCATTCCAGCAGCTGAAATAATAACACATGGCTCATCTATTACACTCAGTAACTCGCTCTCTCTATCGTCTTCAACCACATGCAACAAAGGGAAATTAAACAATCCGCCGTGCTGTCGTTGAAACTCATGCGCCTCCTCATTCAAATACGATATATGTTGTTGATATACATGCGTACTCCGAATTGCCAATGGACTGTCGGTTATTATTTTAATATTAGGCAATTTACCTTGTCTGTATAATTGATGTAAAGTAAATATAATAGCCTGAGTTCTACCAACGCTAAAGGCGGGAATCACCAACTTACCACCCTGTTGAACACAAACCTCCGTTACCTCATCCAACAAAATTTCCTCCGCCCTACGCGAATCCGTCATGTGTTTTCTACCCCCATAGGTGCTCTCCGAAATCAAATAATCCAATCCCTCCATAGGATGCGGATCTGGCACCAACTTAGAATTAGCGTTGCCCAAATCCCCAGTAAATCCAACACGATGTATCACATTCCCATGGGTAATCTCAAATCGAACCGATGCAGCACCCAAAATATGACCCGCCTGGTGCAAACTCAATTGCAACTCATCGTTAAAAACATATGGATGTTCGTAATCCACTTGAACCGCCATATCCACAAAATCCTGAATATGCTTCTTCGCATACAATGGCTGCAACCGTATATTCTTGCCCTTCATTCCCCGCTTTCTTCGAATTGCTTTCTCTTTAGCCGCCAATTCCATGCGCTGTATATTCAAACTATCATTCAATAAATATTCACTCAACAACAACGTAGGCGCTGTACTAACAATCTTACCCGAAAATCCTTGACGAATTAAATTGGGTAAATTGCCCGAATGGTCGATATGTGCATGCGTTAAAACCACCAAATCTATTGACTCTGGATCAAACGGAAACCGTTCGTTCTTTGCTTCAAATTCTTTTCTATTCTCATAATCCAAACCGCAATCAATCAAAACCCGCGTACCCCCCGGCAAATCCAAAACATGCATACTTCCTGTCACCTGTCGAGCAGCACCCCAAAACGTAATCTTCATCTTACAAAATTAATAGGGTACGCGGGTTTATTCTTATCATTTGTCTATCAATACCTTTTTTATTTCCTTTCCATGCCCAAACTCCCATTCAACCAAGTAAATTCCAGGAGAAACCGATAGACTAATTTTCTTAAAATCAGCATCTTTCGCCAATAATCTACCCTGTAAATCGTAAATTCTAACCACAACTGGTCCCGATTTCTCTAACGTAAACACAGAATCAGAAACCAAACCGTTGTAATCCTTAATGGTTCCACCATTCCAAACCATCAACGGTAAATAACACGTTGTATTTAAACTGTCCATCAATTGTCCGTTTCCGCTAACGGTTAAACCAGATTGAGTCAATTGAACATGCTTACTGTATACCTGAGAAAATCCACCCGCTGATTTAGGCCAAAAATGAACCTTTCCCAAATCTACTAAAATTGAACTACTGCTACCCGTTATTACCCCATTTGATATACTACCACGCACCATTGGCTTAACCGAGGAAAAACTTCTATCCATTCGGAAATTATTATTTCCACTCCAAAATACAGAAACACTATCTACTAACAAATGAGCCGCGTTGTTCTTATCAAAGGTATTATTCCTCAAGGCAACCGTATCAGCACCATAACGCAATCCACTGCCCCAACCCATAGCAAGAACACCTCCTTTTTGTAGAATACCAGTATCGTTGTAGGCAAAATTGGAACAACTCATTCCTAAGCTTCCAGCCAAATTCAACATGCCCAACCCATTACTTACGAAGTAATTCTCTCTTAGAAACAGCGCACTGCCAAAGGTATCCTTCGATGCTTCCAAAATCAATCCCCGTGAATTATTTAACCAATAACCCTGGGAAATCACTTTTTTACCTCGTCCAGCACCCCTTACTAATACCCCTATCTCGTTGTCTTCGAATCGATTACTAAGCAAATTAAAACCATCTACTGCCAAAACCAAGCCCGTGTCGTTATCCATAAATCGATTGTTTTCAAACTCGTCAATCACCATGCTTCCACCCAACACAATACCCCCAGATAATCCTTTCACCGAATTATTACTCAGTCTTATACTACCAGAATCAATACTCCATCGATTCGAAGAACGGAAACTCCAACTTCTACTACTCAATAAACTCTCACGGATTTCTATTGCTCCTCGAAGAAATACGGTGGTTGATTTACCCAAGAAAACATCCGATTCCGAGATTGATACCGCCTTGATTCCTTTTCTTAAATCAATAGTACCTTCCATCTGAAAAACAACTCCGTTTTCCTTTCCATTACCCACAATTTCTATCACATTGTCGTCCCCAGCAAACTCAAACATCCCAAAACCCTTGCCAACGGAACTGAATTTCATTAAACCCACTTCCGTACCGCGATAAGGTTGCATGCGGAATTTGGCACCCGAATCCATCATTAATTTACCCTTCACATGAAACATCGAACCCGTACCCAGTAACCGGAAATCAACCGCATCACCGAACACAACCAACCCACCTTCTTCAACGATTAGGGAGGAGCCATGCCAAATTTCAACAACAGATCGATCCTTCAAGTACAAAACTCCGCCGCGTTGTATACGCAACGCACTATTGCCACCCTCCAATTTCAACATACCACCCGTTCCAACCACCAAAGAACTTCCATTACCAATAATAATTTCCGTCAATTGTTGACCCTTGAAACCACTACCTACGCGAACCAAACCTTTACTCTGCACCTCCAAAATAGCACCCGAACAAGAAGCAACATAAAATCGTCTATTCTTTAAAGCGTTTAATAATTTCAATTGACCCGTAGTCAATTTTCCCAATTCCTGTGGATGATTGATAGACAAGGTACTTCCACTGCCAACAACACCACCCCCAATAAATCGATCACGCTCCCTTCCATACCAAACCAAATCCCCACCTTTACTTACTGCCGTAGCACGATCCAACCACAATAATTTACGCAATAACCAAAATGCATTGCCTACCCTGGCAGAATCAAAAAAAACATGGTCTTGATTTTCCTCCGCCACATAATAATCATCAAACCCAGAACCGTTACCAGATAACCATCCAGACCCTAAATTCAGATACATGGGTTTTACCCAATTAAACGGAGTTTCCTCCAAGTTCAATGCACTCCAAGTAGGAATGAAACACGTGCGTTCCGCTAAGACCGTCCCACCCAAGGCAAACGCGTTAAACTTAAATCCCAAAATACCGTCATGCATACCTCCCGGTTGATGATCAAAGGCAGTCTTCTTTTCTGATACTTCAAATAACTTCCGTGAAATACCCCCTCCATATACCGCCAAAGCCGTTAATTGCTTGTCTTTCTTAGCAATGCGCGTATCAAATACATACGAATAAAACTGCAACTTAGTAGACTCTAATAACTTCTTGGATCCAACCAATAATAAACGCAAAACAGCATCGTCACAACCGGCAATTAATGAATCAAATAAGGTTCTAGAAAATTCTGAAATCCCAATTTCAGCCAACTTACTCCCAGAAACCATTTCAGAACCATCCAACAATTGCTGCATACCATCAACACCCCATCCACTGCCATTAGCAATCGCCATTTTCCAAGGTTGACCTGGCAATGCTGTAGCATACTTGCTAGATAAAAATCGAGTTCTACTATCATCACATGAGTTATTACTGCCAAAATGATACACCAACAATTCCTTGGAAGCCCGAGCATTTAACATCCTATTCACAACATCCCGCGACTCCCTGCTAACCCCTTTTAAGTAATTACTCATCTGCTGCATCCCCAATGGAATATTGGCACCTTGATGCGGCGAATCAAAAGAAGTGTAACTCCGTATGCATCCCAATTCACCGGCTTCCTCCATCCTGTTCAACGCATATTTCGCTACCAACCCTCCCATACTTGCTCCAACTACATGCATCTCAGACCCACAAAGCCGCTGCGACAAATGCCGTAACACCGATTCTAAAACCTGAGCATTGTGCTCTATCCAATCACTCCCCTTCCAAAAATCCACATAAACAATATCATACCCAGAATCCAAATACGCCTTCAGTACACTCGGCGTATGCTCAATCGCCAACCATGTTTCCCACTCCCCCGTTTGCGAATTCCATTGCTTACCCTTCAATAAATCTACATACCCAACATTACCACACTTACCATCCCTACACCCTTCCGGCAGGTCCGAATAGCCAAAATCAATACCTTCCACAAAAACAATCGGTCGTTTAATACAAGTTCTAGCCAAACCCATTGCCGAATCCTTGCCAAAATGTATCGTCAAATTCGCACCAGAAGAAATAGTTTCACCCGATGTTAAATCCTTAATAGCCACCGGAAATTCAGCAAATTCCAACGGTAAATCCTTAAAAACGTTCAACGTCTGTTCTGCCCAAGAAGCCTTCCACCAAAGTCGCACCTGCTTAAAAAACTTCCCGCCATTACTAAACATCTGGGGATTTTTAAACAATGCCAACCGAATGCTATCATCCACGTCCGACATAAAAAACCGAAGATGATTTAAGCCCCGCTTCCAATGGAATTTCACGGGTTCGCCTATTGGCAACTCTCGCTCCCATCCATCCATTTCAACACCAAATTTTTGAACCGATTTCAACTTTGAGTCCGTTAGAATAAATCGCGGATCTAGCACCAAATGCTGATACTCAGGTCGCATAACCGAAACCATCGGAAAAACACCAAACGCATACTTCTCCTCAACATCACCCACATGCCAAGAACCCCGTTTCTCAAACCCCGAACTGTCCTCCTTAATACGATACCCACCCCGCAACCAAAAAGAATCCGTGAGCTGAGCATACGTAAAATCTACCACCAACAACGGCACAATACCTCGTTTTAAATAGCCCTGAGTCCACACCTGAAAACTGTCCCAAGCCCCTTCTTGAACCATAGAACCCACCTTGCCATATTCGTACAACTTCCATAATTCGTAGGCCTGATTGATATCCACAGAATCGTCCCACAATCCCAAGGAACCATCGGAAAATCGCCTCAGATCCATACCCGTATTGGATAACTCTACAAATCGTTCCTTACCCGTTTTCTCTAAACCCAAATCGCGATACACCGAAGATCGCCAACCAAAATACCCATCCTCTACACCCGAGGATCCCAATTGTTGAGCGTTGCAAAGGCAAATTCCACCCAACAATCCTAATAATACTAGTAGTGTTCGTCTCATAATTTTTAAAATTTATTGAAACAAAACTCCTGAAAATCAATACCATAACCTTGGCAAATTCCGCAAAAACACCCCAACCCTAAATCCAAGTTTTGCAAAAATCGCAACAACATTAGGTGACACCCCACCCCCCGTTGTACTAAACGTAAATTTTAATAAAATACACCATGAGAATGATTGAGAGCTTTACACAACTACTACATCAAAAAACAAAAAGAAAAGGAATGAAAACAGCCGCCATCGTGGCAGACTTATTACATATATCCGAAGATGCCGCTTACCGAAGAATACGAAATCCAGAATCCCTCCGAGCCGTAGAACTCGTAATTCTCGCCAAAGAATTTAACATTGACCTAAATACCCTAATCAACCTCGGCAACAACTGGTTTCAAGGCGAATTCAAACAAATAAATCAACAATTCACCCTAGACAACCTCTTCACCGATATCAATTCCATGCTGCAAAAATGCATTGAACGACCCCATTCGTACATCGCCTACGGCGCCAAAGAAATACCCCTATTCTACTACTTTTGGTTCCCTGCCCTTGCCGCATTTAAAAATTTTGTATGGCAACGAGATTTTCTCAGTCATCCAGAACTTAAAAATCAATCCTTCCAAGCCTCCCTCTGCCCTGTAAATCCAAAATTCCAATCCATCGCCTCCCAATACCTACAACTTCCCTCCGAAGAAATCTGGAGCTACGAAACCCTGTTCTCAACCCTCTACCAAATCAAATATTACCAAGAATCCGGTTTATTTAAAAATCAAAACGAATTTCAAGCCGTTATGGACGATTACGATATGCTCATCGAACACATCCACGAACAAGCCTCCATCGGCAAAAAAATGCACCCCATTCAATCCTACCTCCAAGGCGGCGATTACAAACTTTACTTTACGCCCCTGGTTACCAACGACAATACCATATTATTTAAAACTACCCGCGAAAACGTAGCCTGTGTCTCAAATGTGCGGTGTAATGCA
>CAZKOM010000058.1:0-14391 GCA_964554385.1 uncultured Flavobacteriaceae bacterium
TTAACGCAATATTATTGAATTTATTGTGCAAATTGATTGAAAATTCATAACTTAACTGCAGGATACCGAGTGGACAATTATTCCATGTTCTCGTTTTCATCCACCACTAAGGTGTCTGAAGGAGCTGCTTTCTGATCGTCAATAACAACTAAATCTACCTTCGTGCCCTTTAATATCTTCTGGCCGGGCTCAATATTAATTCCTCCAATCTTTTGACTAACAACCAAATTATGACCCATTTCTCCGTAGCTGTATGAAATCTGTCCCAATGTAAGACCCGCATTTTTTATTAACGCTTTTGCTAAATTCAAACTGCAGTCAACCAATTTAGGCATTGAAACCTTTGGCCGAGTAGTTGCATTTACCGTGATATATACCGTTCTATTTTCTTTAACAAATTCGTTTGATTCGGGCAATTGTTCGGTAACCACGCCAGGTTTAAATGTTTCTAAATAAACCGTATCATTAATAACCATTCGTAACCCTAAAGACGATAGTTTTTCTTCGGCCTCGATGGGATTTAATTTTACTAAATTGGGAACTTGAATTTTACTGTCATGGCGTGTGTAGAAATCCAATGAAAAATAAGCAATTGTAATGATTACACCCATGTAAACGAGTCCCAAACCAATATTGTAGCCCCAATTTTTTAAATCTCGTTGTTTATCCATTTCGATTTTCTCCAAATTTCAGTATTTCGGCAATAAATTCAAAAGGCTTATACCCGTTTATTGCGGCTTGATGATAAATGCAGGTTGCAGGCGTCATACCCGGTAAAGAGTTGATTTCGATAATGATGGTATCAACTCGGCCATCGTCCATAATACGTACGAAGGCGTCAATTCGGCAATAACCCGTAACATCCAATGCTTTGGCCACTTTCTCCAAGGTGTTTCGTACTTCTTTGGAAATTCGTTGTTGTTCAGTGGCATTTTTGGAATATCGTGCAGGTGTGATGTTCTGGCCTTGTCCAGCTAAAAATTTCTCTTCCAAACTTAAAATTTCCGATTCAGCCAGCGATTCACTGGGCTCAAACATTTCGTAAATAATTTCACCTTGTTCATTGACGTGGGTTACCAGTCCGCCAGTGACTTCTAAAAATCGAACAGCTCCTTTCGAATCAATAAATTGCTCAATCAATAATTCGTTTTTCTGCGGTAATTCATCGGCAGGGCCAATGCCTAAACTGACTGCTAAATCTTCGTTTATATCAGAAGAATCTCTAAAAATCGCGGACATAAACGTTTGCAGTTCTTCTGTTGTTTTTACTTTCCGAACCGCAGCACTACAGCCATCATCAGCGGGCTTAGCGATGAGGGGTAATCCAAAATCGGCCACCACCTGATCTGCCAATGAATTTCCCTCTTTTAACCATTCGTTTTTAGAGACTAAACGATGGTTAGCTACCAAAAATCCGAGTTCTCGTAGTTTTTTATTGGTTTCGAATTTGTTAATCGTGATTTCAGCACTATGTGCCAAACTGCCGTTGTGATACAATCCAAATTTTGCCAAATCTCTTTGAATTGTACCGTCTTCTCCAGGACGTCCATGCAGAGCGATAAAGACACCTTCTACGCGATGAGAAAGCTCCTCCAAACTTACTTCCTTGGGCGCATAAACGGGTTGAGTTAAATTTAATTCGTTCAACAAACCAGTAGCGTCTTGCTGAATTAATTGTAAGGCTGGATGGGTATGATAGTTTAAAATTTTATCACGGATGTCGTCTGCATTATCTTTCAACATCATACTAATGGGCAACTCAAATAATCTGTAACCTGTGTTATCACCCACCAAAAACAAGGGTAGGGGTTGATGGGTTTCGCTGGAACTCAGTTTTTCATAGATATTCCGTCCGCTTTCCATCGATATGTGTCGTTCAAAGCTATATCCCCCCATGATTACGCCAATTTTTTTCTTGGCCGATTGGGTGGTGTTGGTGCTCATTAACGATGCCAATTGATGTTTCAATCCCAAATACAAATGCCCACGGGTATGCGAGTTGATTCTTGCATCCAACGATTTTTTAATGATTAATGTTAAAAATTGACTTGGATTAAGACCTATTTCTGCCGCCTGATGGAAGAAAAAGGAACTGGGCATCATACCGCTGGTGGTGTTGGGATCGTTTAGGAAAATTCGACCTTCTTCGGTCACAAACCCATCTATTCTAGCATATACTTCAAATCCAAAATCACGGTACAATTCGCAACAAGCTTCACGCACTTTCTCCAGCAACGAAGCCTCCACTTCCATGGGGGTGACTTTATTGCTTAATCCGGGTAAATACTTACTTCGATAATCGAAAAACACTCCCGATTTTCTAATTTCTGTTGGGGGTAATGCAAATGGATTTCCCTCGTTGTCTGCTACCACTATACAGCTAAATTCTTTACCATCAATGAATTCTTCTAAAATGATTTGGGTCTCGCTATCCTGCGCTTCCAAAAGAACCTCTGCCTGCTGATGTAATAATTTGTTTAACAGTAATTCTAATTCATCGGGACGATACACTACCGTTTCATTCACCAACACGGGTAGACCCAAGCCACTGCGTATATCGCAAATCTGTTTAATCCATTGAATTTTTTGTTCGATATTTTTAGCATTCCAATCAGTAGCGCGAACATGAATTTTGAAAAATCCTAAATCCATCGCGTCCGAAAATTCTTGAATCCCAGGCTTGTTTAAAATACTTACACCCAAAGAACTGCCTTGGTTGGCGGGTTTGATGACAAATTTAGCGCCTAGTTTTGATTGAGTTTCCGATAGTAACGATTCTTTTTCAGTAAGATTTAGCGTTACCCAGTGCTTTTTTTCAATCGTGAAATACTTATTTAAGTACTGATTTTTTGCTTGTTGTAATTGTTTTTGAATGGATTTATTCATTCCAAGGGCTGAGGCAAAAATTCCGCTTCCGGTATAGGGTATGTTTAGCCATTCTAATATTCCTTGGATACTTCCATCTTCTCCGTTTAATCCGTGGAGAGCTAAAAATGCAATGTCAATTAATTCGGGTAAGTCGTTTAGAGATAATGGTTTGCCTAAGCTTTCTAACATGTTCAATCTTAGCGACGCATCGGGTTGTAAACTCTCGGCATAAATTTGATATCCATGAGGTAAATCGGGTAAACAATTGATAATGTTACCGTCTTGAACAATCTGAGTAGGGGGATAAAAATCACGAATACTTCCTTTGTAAACATATTCCCAATCCAATAACACTAATTGGTTGAAGGAGTCTACAAAAATTGGCAAGGCTTCAAATTTGCTTTTATCCAAATTGTCATAGACAGTTCTGCCTCCGGCAAAGCTCACTTCACGTTCGCGTGAGGTTCCACCAAAGAAAATACCTACTTTTAATTTATCGCCCATTTATACAAAACTACGGGCTAATTTCAAGGGTTTTTCCATGAATTCCCCACAGTATATTTAGGTGTTTTTGTAGTTGCACAGCGTGGGGTAATTTCGATAATATTTCCGTAATTTGCGGACTGTATGAGTGCGTCGAAAATTGTAATTGGAATAACCCAAGGAGATCCCAACGGTGTTGGGTTAGAGATTGTTTTAAAGACTTTTTCTGATCCCAATATTTACAAATACTGTACGCCCGTCTTGTACGCCAATCCCAAATTATTTGTGTACTGGAAAAAACAACTGAATCTACAGGAACCCATGTATAATTTGGTGCCTTCCGCTTCAAAAGCACAAGAGGGAAAATTGAATTTGGTGATTTCTTCCGAAGACGCAGTGGAATTAACCATTGGCAAACCCGGTGAGGCAGGCGGTTTAGAGGCATTAAAGTCCCTAAACAAAGCTATTGAAGATGCCGAAAATCTTCATGCCATTGTTACATCTCCTTTAGATAAATCCACAGTAGCACAGCATTTGTCAAACTTCTCAGGGCATACTGGTTATTTGGCAGAAAAAATGGGAGTTTCTCAATATGCGATGGTATTAACATCCGAAGAGTTGCGCGTTGCGTTGGTAACAGAGCACGTACCCATCGCCGAACTTTCCAAGCATTTAACAACCGAGCGAATTTCCAATAAAATTGGATTGTTGTCCGAGACCCTAAAATCGGATTTCAATGTAACTAAGCCCAGAATTGCTGTGTTAGCATTGAATCCTCATGCCGGAGATAATGGCTTGTTGGGTAAAGAAGAAGAGCAAATTATAAAGCCGGCAATTTTAGAGCACTACAATGCGGGTGTTTTAGTTTATGGTCCATATTCTGCCGATAGTTTTTTTGGTAGTGGTAATTATAAGAACTTCGATGCAATCTTGGCTATGTATCACGATCAAGGGTTGATTCCATTTAAAACGTTTGCTTTTCATGACGGCGTGAATGTTACCGTGGGTTTGCCAATTGTAAGAACATCCCCCGATCATGGGACAGCGTATGACATTGCAGGCAAAGGAGTTGCCGAATGCATCAGCTTCCGATCTGCTGTGTATGAGGCAGTGCATTTGGTGCGCAATAAGCGTCAAATTGAAGTGGATTACTCAAATCAATTGCCCTACAGCGAATTGAGAAGAGAGCGTTTCCGTATCGATTTTTAATTATCTACCTGTTAATTGTACAGTAAGCCAACGCATTACACCGGCTTGTACTTCCAACGCCAAGGTTTCATCCAGTGTAAAATATTCGGAGATTTCGCCGGTTTGGGTGTGTTGAAATAAGTGGTTTAATCCGCCAAACTCCAACAAACTGACGTATTTCCCTTGTTTGGTCATTTCGTTTACTAATGCTTTGGTGGCTTTGGGATTAATTTGGATATCCTTGCCTCCTTGCACCATTAATAAGGCGGGGGAACAGGCCATAAATTCAGGTTTTGGATCGTAATGCAGGTAATATTGAATCCAAGGAATTTGGTAGGATTCGCCTATTTGATTGGCCAACAATGTGCTAATGTCTTTTTTGTTGGAATTAGGCAAATCATATTTTTTCAAATAGGAAATAGCTTGTTTATACTGATTGGATTCAACTTTTAATAGCGTGTCTTTTACGAATTTTTTCGCCGATGAAGTGGTTGTATGGGTTTTACTTGCAATGGCCATTCTTCGAGTAATTGCCGCTAATTCTGTTAGTGTTTTTTCATCGCTAGTATTTTTACGCCATATTGGCTGTAATTGAAATAGGGTAGTCTCTATACCACTGGTGGTCATACCAGCTAAAGAAATGACGCCGCGAATATTATTTACTTTAACGGCCGTTTTAAGCGCAACGTTGGCGCCTTCGGAATGCCCCATTAAAAAGATGAAGTTTGTATCGATTTCGGGTTGTTGTTTCAACCATTGAATCGCTGCCAATGCATCTTCCACATAGGATTCTGTGGTTGTGGAGGCGAGGAACTCAGGTTGACCTTTGGATGCGCCAACACCTCTATCGTCTACACGCAATACCGCTACTCCGTTTCTACTCAAATAATCTGCCCAAACAGCAAAGGGTTTATGATCGGCGATCGTTTCATCTCTATCCTGTGCACCGCTACCTGACAGTAATAGAATAACCGGGTATTTTTTAATTCCATCGGTAATTTCTGTAATTATATCGCCGCGTTTTTCCCTTCGAATTACCGTTGGTTTAGACTCTACTGGCATAGTAGGTTTAAGTGCGGGGTTGGCAGTAATACATAGGTTCAATAAACTATCGTTGAGCGTTTCTAGTAGCATAGCCATAGGGCGCTTTAGGAGTTTGATATCGAGTTAAATATTTTGCTGAACTCCATCGCAACGTGAAAGGGAAACTTCTACCACCTTGGGTCCATTGAGCCTCAATATTAAAACTGTCCTTACGAATACCCGTGCATTTAGCACCAATTGCGTCAATTTCCCATAAGATATTTTTTCCATTGATTTCTGTTTTTGAAACAGCAATGCCACGAGCTCCCTGCATGGGTACATCCAAGGTGGATTTATAAAGAACTTCTGTTGTTTTACCATCCGATTTATCGGATTTACTTGGGTTGGATTTTTCTAAAACTTCTATGATCACTCCAATTTTACTGCCCATTACCGAAATATCGCCTTTCCAAAAACCCGTCCAGGAATACAATGGCTGACCAAACGATACGGAGCTTAATGCCGAAAATAGGAGAAATACTAACTGACGGAGTTTCATGCATCAAAATTAGCAGGTTAATTTGGCAATTTTAGCCTAATATCTGCCTTAATTTGTATTTTATACTTGTTGCATGAGCCAGGAATTTCATCCTTTGCCCCATTGGTTGTTGAAACATCCGCGTCGCTTGCATTGGATTTATAGAGTACAACAATGGGTATTATTGAGGAATCATGCCATCGTGCCAGTTTTCAAGTCTTGGTTTAAGAAACAGACCCAACAAAACGAATCCGTTTCCATGGTGGATTTGGGGTGTGGTGAGGGGTTGTATTGTTATTTAGCCTTGGATTAGTTCAAAAATTCTAAATCAAAATCGGTGGGTGAAAATTTGCATTCATTGAATGTAAAACACGATAGAATTAATGGTTCAAGTATACTCGGTATCGATACCACCCAGCTTTGGATTGATTTTTTAAATAAACAGAGGCGTGCGCTGTTGGACGACGGTACTGTGCTCAACTATAATTCGTTGGACTTAATCAAAAATCCAAAATACCTCCTAGAAAAACTTCCCAGTGTGAATTCCTTGGTGTCTATAAGTGTGTTGCAATATATGCCGAATCCGATCAGCGAATTACGAATTTGGTTGGAGTCATTACCGGAGAAGGCAGAGGTCTTCATCTACTTTCCCATCGATCATCATCAATATACTCCCTGGTATACTTATTTATTTAGTAAATTCAATAATTACGAGCAAACGTTTAATCGAAGTAAACCAATCGGCAAATCGGTATTTACCCAATTTATAGAAGAAGTTCGCGGACAAGGAACGGTGGAAGCGGTACATTGTACCTACCATTACCATGCATTCGCAGCGATAGGCCATGAACAGTTTAGTTTTGCATTGATGTTATGGCAAAATAGTAGGCATTGGAGTTTGCTTCCAATTCGATTGTTAGCAGGAATTATGTTATTCCCAGCTTGGTTATTGAGTCTTTTAGGTTTTTACTTGGATCGATTAATGCCTGTGGGCTCGCCCAACTCCGTGCTTTGTATTTTGAAAAAAAATGCTTATATTAAAGAGTAACTGACTCCGTGTTTAGCTGGTAAAACATCCGTAAATCCTTCGTTCAGTAAGTGTGCCTTAAAACTCTGCATACTTTCGGCATCGCCATGAACTAAGAATAAACGTTTAACCGTGGAGGGGACTTGGCATTTTAGGTAATCGATCATTTCTTTTCGATCGGCATGTGCACTGAAATTATCCAATCGATGTACTTCGGCATTTACCTTGAATACATCGCCAAAAATTTTCACTTCTTCCTCGCCAGCCATCAATCTACCCGCCAAGCTGAATGGAGTGGCATACCCTACCAATAGAATCGCATTGCGTGCATCTTCAATGCTGTTGGCAATGTGGTGTTTCACTCGTCCTGCTTCGGCCATTCCGCTAGCTGAAATGATGATGCAAGGCTCTTCGGAATTATTGATTGCCTTAGAATCTTCTACTTTAGAAATGTATCGTAAATTAGGAAAAGAAAAAGGATCTCCATCGCGAGTGATATATTCCAGGATTTGTGGGTTGTATGATTCTCGATGCATTGCCATCACTTGGGTGGCTTTCACACTTAAGGGGCTATCTACATAAACTGGGATAGATGGTAACAGCTTTTCGTGAGCTAATTGATCCAATAAATATACAATTTCTTGGGTTCGATCGATAGAAAATGCAGGGATAATGATTTTTCCTCGTTTATCAACGCAAATACGCTGAATTAAATGTAGTAATTCGGCTTTCGCATCTTTGGACGGTGCATGCAATCGATCTCCGTAGGTACTTTCACAGATGATATAATCACTGGCGGGAAATGGGAATGGCCCTTCCAATATTTGATCGTTGGGCCTACCAATGTCACCGGTGTAGGTTAAGGTTGTTTTTTCTCCGTTGGCTAAAGTGAATTCAAAATGCAAACACGAACTGCCCAAAATATGGGCGTTGGGAACCATGAATAATTTAGTGCTGCTATCAATTTCTATCCAAACTTCGTCCTTTACCGTTTGGAAAAGTTTCATTGTCTTTAGTACATCAGCATCATCGTACAGGGGATCAATATTTTCTAATCCTTTGTTCGCTCTGCGTTTGTTTACAAAGCGCAAATCCGCTTGTTGAATATGTGCGGAATCTTGCAACATCAAATCGCATAAGTCCCTTGTGGGAGGATTGCAAATAATATCTCCAGAAAATCCTTCACGAACCAACCGCGGAAGTAAGCCCGTGTGGTCGATATGAGCATGAGATAAAATTACTTTATCGATACTTCTTGGGTCGAATCCAAAATGTCGATTTAACTCTTGTCCTTCCGGGCCTTCGCCTTGAATCAATCCGCAGTCCAAAAGCAATTGAGTGCCTTCGGGGGTTACAATTAAATGTTTACTTCCAGTAACTCTACCCGCAGCACCATAGGCGGTAAAGGAGGGGATATTCATAGACATACCACAAAAATACTACCCATTGGGCAGTAGGCCATTAAAAACTTAAACTGTAACTAGCCTTTATTCCAAAATTTCGAGGATCTTCAGGCGCTCTGTAGGTCATACGCCAAATGAAATCCACCCGGATGCACTTAAAAATATTTTCTAATCCAACACCCAATTCCCAGTATGGGACTTTGTACGAGAAGCTTTTAAATTCTGAAATATCAGCTACTTGATAGCGTGTAGGTATAATATCTCGATTGGCTTGATTCAACGTGCCATAAATAGCCTTGCTGGTTACTATTTCACGCAATTTGAATTTATTTAACAACGGAACTCGATTGAAAATATAGCCGTTAAAATGGTGTTCAAATCCCAATTGCACACTTTGATCAGAAATAAATTCAAAATTCCGCATTTGGTTGTATGCCTTTTGATTGTACATAAAGCTTTGATTTCCAACATATACAGAAAGCAATGGATAGGGTAGTGTCCCCCAAACTTTGGCTAAGTCAGCGGAATAAATCGTCCTTCCTAACATGCTCCATACTTTCGTGTAAGAATAAGAAAGCACAACCTTATCATATTCAAATTGCGAACCAACCAATCCCTTAATTCCTTTTTGATACAGTAATTGATATCTGGGGCCTGGTGCACTGAATGTCATTAAACTCAAATCGGATTTGATGGAATAGCTCCGGGGTTCATACACAAACGTAAAGCTTGCACTGGCATTGGTCATTTCCGTGGAAATTGAATTGAGATCGGTTACATTCTCATACCAGGCAAATTTGAAGTCGCTTACTTTAGGGAAATCATAATGAGCATGATATAAACTAGTAGAAACGCGCATTCCCGGACGCAAATCTATGCCATAGGTAATTCTGGATTGCGTGGTAAAATTCAGAAATTTTGATCCAAATAAATTAAATGCCGTAAACAGACTGGTCCCATATAAGTCGTTGTCTGTGATGCCAATTAACTCAACATCTCTACGATGCATTAGCGTTAACTTACTCCAATTTTTCACGTTGAAATAAATATCTGAATTAAAACCGTATTTCCATTTTTTGTCGGCAAATCCATAAGCAATAAACCCCGTGGTTACTGAGTTTTTACTAATGGCAGGGGTGGTTCTGAAACCCATTTTTAATCGGGCGCCTTCCAATAAATTCCATGAGGCCAGGGTGTAATAAGGCCCGTAATCGAGTATTCCAAACCGCTGATATCCGTCTACCAAGAAATTTACTAAGTCTACGTAGGTCTTTACCGTTGGTATCGCATTTAATGTATCGATTTTTGAAGCTACCCGTTTCTCTTCTTCCGATTGTTTGGTGTGTGCATGATTCAACCAAAAAGTATCTGCATGAAGATTGGCACCGGGAGTCATTACAATTCGGTTGTCAAAAAATCTTGGAGGAAAATCAACCCCAACTTTTATGTTCTTCACCGTGGTGGTGTTAGACGCTATCATTCCCGCCGCTTGTTTAGATAATTCGCCAATATCCATCAAAACGCGTACTTTGGTACATAAAAACTCTCCCGATTCTACGCGTTCATATTCTTGGGCAAATTTTAGTTTCTCAACATAATTTAAGTTGCTGGCACCGGTAATTTCTAAAGCTAACCGAACAATTGCGCCAGTGCTATCTTGTATCCAAATAAACCCGCTGAATGCTAAGTCCCGAGGGTTCTTGGGCGTTACTTTTAGCTGAACCACTTTGGGGGTATGGGTGTAATCCACTTGAACCAATCGGTAATCGTATAACAATTCAGCGGCATCGGCTATCGGGGAGGGTATTCCCTTATCGAAAACCACCAAACTCTCATCGTATATGCTGTAATTGGTGAAGGTATTACCCATGAGCTGACCTACCAAACTCCCATCCGTAACTCCAAGTCCACGAATGCGGGTGGCTTTAACTACTTCCTTGGTGAGGTAAGGCGTTTTTTGATAGCTGAAATCACTGAGAACTTCGGAAATAAGTACGGGTAATATGGACTTATTTGAATCACCAGTCATATAAGAAATGGTATCAAAATAGGACCCCATATTCTTTGCAATTTTGGTTTTTTGCAGCGTTTTGCTTATATTATTTATTGCAACGGTTGCTTTACTAAACGTTTCACATTGATAACTTTGAATGTTGGCAGGACTGTTCCTTTTTCGATTATCTTTTGCTAATTTTAACCATTTCATCGCCGGATTGATGCCCAATGTGATTACTACAGCATCCGATCGCTCAATTTTTCGGGTTAAATTGATATGTAAAGGCATGGCTTTCACGGTGTCCAACAGGATGTAATAGGTCTCAAATCCTATATAATCAATCCAAAAGGTGTCCGACGGGAAGGGCCCTCTCCCTAAATTAAATTCCCCTTCGAAATTGGTAATTCCTCCTTTCCCAGTAGTTCCCCAACGTAAACTTGCAAAGGCCATGGGATCACGGGTTTCACCATCCCAAACTTGTCCGTAGAAATTCCCGGTGTATTTTGATTTGGGTGGTGAAACAATTATTGAATCGTTGTTGATATCAATAATCTTTTGTTGACCAATTACGATGATCGGTGTAAAGCAGAGTAAAAATAAAACGATTGGTTTGAAATATCCAATGAAAGAGTGAGGGAAATACCCAGGTCCGGGTTGCTCTTTAAAAATAAATTGGTTGCCAGAAATCATGGATTTGGTTAATTTTATTTTGGAGCATGAACGCAAAAATAAGTGTATTGTCTTATCTATTGAAATTCTTCATAGTTGAATTTTAGACAATAAAATTACATAACTCGCGTTTTTATACCATTACCTTTGTTTTCGGTATGTATGCAACAATGAAAAAATATAATTACTGGAAAATCCTTATTGCGATTTTTTCGTTGATTGTATTTTCGTCGTTGGAGTTACACCAACAATTTGGAAGTGCCGATTCCAATTTCAATTGCTTAGAAATAGTTACCGATTCTGAAGAGGAATTGGTTGATGATAATCATGGATTTGGTTCGGTTTTTATACCAATCTACTCGGTAGTTGCCGATATTAGATTGTTTGTATTGTTTGAAATTCAACAATTTAGAGTCCATTCATTTGTTGGAGAAATTTACCAGTCTTGCCCAAGATATATACAATTTGAGCAACTGAGAGTTTATAGTTAAGTCGTTTGTACTTATTGTTTTCTACCATAGCTTAGGTAGTAATAATCATTAATCTGATTCAACGTATTTATTTCGCAGGGTTGCAGCGCCCTTAACAGGCTGTTTTAGTAATTTTTTATGAAAAATAATAATAGTAAAGCTATTCCAGCAGAAGGTTGGAAGGGGCTAAAAGAAAATATAGTAGACGATGCAACATCGGGATTTTTGGTATTCCTAATTGCTCTTCCCTTAAGTTTAGGTATCGCCAAAGCCAGTGATTTCCCAGCCATCATGGGCTTAATGACAGCCATGATTGGGGGTGTTTTGGTTTCTTTTTTAGCAGGTTCTCGATTAACCATCAAAGGGCCCGCAGCAGGATTAATAGTAATAGTAGCAGGGGCAGTAGAAGAGTTTGGTAAAGGGGATCCAATCGCAGGTTGGCACACGGCTTTAGGTGCAATTTTAGTGGCTGGAGTACTGCAAATGCTGTTTGGGTTGATTCGATTGGGTTCCTTGGTGGATTTTTTCCCGTTAAGTACTATCCATGGAATGCTGGCCGCCATTGGCATTATTATCATCAGCAAACAATCCCATATTTTATTCAATTTAGCACCAGTAAATGAGATGGGAAAGGCATTGTCGGAGCCACTGGATTTGATTTTGGCCATTCCTCATTCTATCATGAATGCCGATCCTGCAGTTGCAATGATTGGTGTATTAAGTATGCTCATCGTATTGGTTTGGCCTAAAATTAACATCCATTGGTTACGTAAAATTCCTGCTCCGTTGGTAGTGCTTACCGTGTCAATTGTTCTTGCCAAGTTAATGCACCTAGACAAAAAATATTTGGTTCATTTCGACCAAGATTTTATTCATACCATAGCATGGAACGAACGATTTGATGGTATTCAGCACATAGGAATATTTGTAAAATACGTTTTGATGTTTGCTTTGGTAGGAAGTTTGGAGAGTTTGTTAACCGTAAAAGCAATGGATGTAATGGATCCATATCAGAGAAAAAGTAATGCCAATAAAGACTTAATGGCCGTTGGATTTGGTAATATCGTTTCATCCATTGTGGGTGGTTTGCCGATGATTAGCGAGGTAGCTCGAAGTAGTGCAAATATTCACAATGGTGCTAAAACAAGATTTGCCAATTTCTTTCATGGTTTGTTCATGTTGATTTTTCTGTTTTTTGACCTTCAATTTAGCGATTTAATTCCCAATGCAGCTCTTGCCGCATTACTTATTGGTGTAGGATTGAAATTGGCTAGCCCTAAGGAATTTGGTAGAATGGCTCAAATAGGATTTGAACAACTTCTAGGCTTTACCATTACCATTATCGTTACTCTGTTAACAGATTTGTTGATAGGAATTGCGGCGGGTATTACTGTGAAATTAATTGTTCAAGGTTTATTGGGCGCGCCTATTGCCAGAATGTTTAGTGCTAAAATTATTAAAAATAAAAATCATTGGGATGTTGTTGGCGCTGCGGTCTTCTCTAATTGGTTGGGTATAAGAAAGCAGTTGGAACAATTTACTAGGTCTTCTGAATTAAGCTTGGATTTTTCTCGATGCAATTTAGTAGATCATACCGTAATGGATAATTTATTGCATTTACAATTGGAGTTTGATCAAGCCGGAGGTAAACTGAATTTAATTGGGTTAGACTCGATGAAATCAGCAAATAAAAGCAAACATGCTACGGGTGCTTTAAACCGACCTAAACAAGAGCGATTGAATAAAAACGGTGAAGTAAAATATAAATAATGAAAAAATCAGAGTTTGACTGGCAAGATTGCCTAAACAAACTAAAACATTTTCTACCGTCCCAATCGCCATTAAAAGATTTTATTCACCACAACACCCTACATGGGTTTCAAGAATTTGATTTTTTTACTGGTATTGGCACGGCCCGAAAATGGTTTGGTTATCAAGTATATATGTCTTTGAGTGAATATCGTGAAAAATATAATTCGGGTAATATTTCAGAAGCTATATTGTTATCGGTAATTCATAAATATGCGCCTACTTCGGATGAGACACACTGGAAAAATGCAATGTTGCAGGGTAAATTTCCTTTAGAAAATAAACCTACTGTAGGTCGATTGCGAGACCAATGGAAATTTCAAAAGGGGATTGATTTTGATGTTTTCATTCAGCCTATGTTGTTTCAAATTTTGGGTGGTTTCTTAGACCAAGGGGTTGCAGTATGGAAATTTCCCTATGCTGATTTATCCTTTTGGGATGCCATTAAAGCGTTGGAGTCAAACAGTGTTACTAGTGTAATTCATTCCCAACAAGCCAGAAAGTTGTTATTCCAGAAAGAACTTACTACCGAAACGTTGTTGTACCGATTACTTGGTTCAAGAACATTATTTGAGCAATACGTTTTTGATCAACAATTTACTCATGCTGGGTGGTCTGGTTTGGTAGCTACGATAGAATCCAAACCTGAAACCTTACTACGACCTAGATCGATTACGCTGGACGAGATAATTCGATTCCAATTATTATTGGAGCTGGATTTATTATACTTAAAACTGGAAGGCGACTGGGAACCCATGAATCACTGGGTAAATTCGGAGGCTATTGGAGATCCTTTTGTTGCATTTCAGCCAACCGAATTGGATACAGTTTTAATGCTATGGCAACGATCAATGGAAATGTCTTATTACCACGAAGTATTGTCTGGATTACAATTCAATTCGCAATTAAAACAACTC
>CAZKOM010000059.1:0-14178 GCA_964554385.1 uncultured Flavobacteriaceae bacterium
GCGTTAAAGTCCAATTTTTGATTTCTTGGTACACCTCAGCAGGCAACACCTGATCTCCAGTAACCCCCAACAACATCAACCCCAATCCATCATTTCCCTCGGGTAATTCAGCATTATAGCGAGGTCTTGGCAATCCTTTCGCCGCATACATTGCGTCGATTTTTGCATTTACCTCATCCTCCAATCCGTTCTTCTTAATGTACAACTCGCACTGCTGATCAATGGCAGCGTTCATAAAGAAGCCCAACAACATAGGAGCAGGACCGTTAATGGTCATGGATACCGAGGTTTTCGGATCGGCCAAATTAAATCCACTGTAGAGTTTTTTTGCATCGTCTAAACAGCAAATGCTTACTCCAGCGTTTCCAATTTTCCCATAGATATCGGGGCGGGTATGTGGATCTCTGCCATATAAGGTAACCGAATCAAATGCCGTACTTAATCGTTTAGCAGGCATGCCCAAACTCACGTAATGAAAGCGCTTGTTGGTACGTTCTGGACCACCTTCACCCGCAAACATACGTGTGGGATCTTCACCATCCCGTTTAAACGGATAAATTCCCGAAGTGTATGGAAACTCACCCGGCACATTCTCTTGCAACTGCCAATGCAACAAATCCCCCCAAGCTTCGTATCGCGGCGTACTTACTTTTGGAACTTGAGTATGACTTAAGCTCTCGGTATGCGTAGCCATTCGGATTTCTTTATCCCGAACTTTGAATACGTATTCCGAATCTTTATACAACTGACGTAATGGAGCCCAACCTTCTAATAGTTGTCGATTTCTAGGAGAAAGCTCTAAAGACAATTTATCATATTCTTTCTGTAAGGCCGATGCCAAATCTGGAGAAGCCCCAGTCTCATTTAGTTGTGCGATGGACTCATGCAAGGCATACAACCGTTGAGCTACTTTCTTCTGAGCCAATGCCTCGGCGTTGTATCCGCGATTGGTTTCAGAAATTTCGCTTAAATAGCGATTACGAGTGGGTGGAATAATAAATATTTTCTCACTCATCTCACCCGCTGCATGGAAAGACGTATTAAAATCGGCCCCCGTTTTAACAGCGATGGTATTCATCAACGCTGTATACAAACTGTTCATGCCTGGATCATTGAATTGAGAAGCAATGGTGCCAAACACAGGCATCGAATCCACTTCCGCTTCAAACAATTTATGATTGCGTTGGTACTGTTTACGTACATCACGCAACGCATCCAATGCACCGCGTTTATCAAACTTATTTAATGCAACCACATCGGCATAATCCAACATATCAATCTTCTCCAATTGGGTAGCTGCACCGTATTCCGGGGTCATTACATACAACGTAACATCGGAATGTTCCGTAATCATGGTATCGCTTTGACCTATTCCGCTGGTCTCAACAATCACCAAATCATACCCCGCCACTTTCAAAATGCTAACCGCATCGTCTACATGCGAACTCAATGCTAAATTCGCCTGACGTGTAGCCATTGAACGCATATAAACCCGATCATGGTTAATGCTGTTCATTCGGATTCTATCGCCCAATAACGCGCCGCCGGTCTTTCTCTTTGAAGGGTCAACCGAAATAATACCCAACTTTTTATCAGGAAAATCAATCAAAAATCTCCTCACCAATTCATCTACCAACGAACTCTTACCCGCTCCACCGGTACCTGTAATACCTAAAACAGGAGTAGCCATGCTTAATGCTCGATCGCGGATATCATTCAATGCCGATGCATGCAGTTCTGGATGATTTTCGGCAGCCGAAATTAATCGGGCTATATCCAACTTACTTAATCCCCCAGTATCAATGCGTTTAACTTCACCATTCAATTGGTGCCCAGTAGGGTAATCACTTTGTTTAACCAGGTCGTTAATCATTCCTTGTAATCCCATGGCTCTTCCATCATCTGGAGAATAAATACGGGAAATCCCATACTCCATCAACGATGAAATTTCTTCGGGAAGAATAACCCCTCCGCCACCACCAAAAATTTTGATATGGCTAGCACCTCTCTCCTTCAACAAATCGTACATGTACCGAAAGTACTCGTTATGTCCACCTTGATAGGAAGTCATCGCGATCGCATTGGCATCTTCCTGTATCGCCGTTTCCACAACTTCTTGAACACTGCGATCATGACCCAAATGAATCACCTCACAACCCGTACTTTGTATAATTCTGCGCATCACATTGATGGCAGCATCGTGACCGTCGAACAAACTGGCAGCAGTTACTACGCGTACCTTATTTACCGGAACATAAACCTGTGTCTCCATAGGATTCCGCAAAGTTAACCCAAAAATCCCAATAACAGTGGTAATACGGAATGTATGAAAACCTGAACACTCTTAATAATTGGAAACTTCGAGAAAATTTCAGAATTCCTTGTTATTCAAAAAATGAATCAAACACAAATCAGCATTTAGTAATAGAATTTGATCAATTCAGATAAAAGCACTGTTTTAACCGATGAACTCCATGGGGGTAAACCAACTTTTTGGTTGTATAGAACGTCAATATACTGCAAGAGATCACAAGTATAAGTTTATGGGTTTAGTTTGCATTAGGCTTCCACTTCGGAAGCCTTTTGCTTTTCTAAATTATCCAACACCACCAAGTAATACCAAATAATAAAAAACAATCCCAATACAAAAAATGGAATGGCCAAATACCGAATGGAGTCTTCAAAATAAAACTCGCCAACCATCCATGTTCCATTTCCTAAAATCCAACAAGTGATAGCAATGTTATGGTACAGATCAGAAGCACCTTTAATCAACTCTCTGTAATCCAATCGAGCAATATTACCTATGGTTATTTTACCCATTGCCAAGAATCGAACAATTGCCCATTTCGAATCATCCATCATGGTGCGTGCATAATCGGATTGAAAAATTTCGTTAAATCGCAAATCGCGCCAACTGGCAATTTCTGAAACATCCAATCCCCCCGTGAGTTTCAATGTATATCGAATTTGTAAAAACATCCACTTGTAGTAAATGTCGAAACACGTAGATAAACTCTTCAGGGTTATATAGACCGATAACACAAACGTTGGGATCGCCATGAGCAGTCCAAAGGCACGAAAATGCATTATCCAAGCAAAATCTTTTAGCAACCAAAAGACGATATGAATATTCTCTTGGATTTTCTGCTGGAAATTATCTTCTGAATTTTCTGATCTCAATAGTTTATTTGAATCCATAGTTTATTGTTTAATCAAGCGCATTGCTTTTTCACCGTGCTCGGTTTTCAATTTCACCCAATAAACTCCAGAACTAAATTCGGCTACAGAGAATTTCCAATTTCCCTGCGAAGGATACAATTGAGGATTCTCGAAAGAATATACTAATCGACCATCCATCGAATACACCGCTACCTGTTTCAACTCCTCAGCCCCTTGCATCAAGACTACAACTTCGGATTGAGCAGGGTTGGGCATCATCACAGCACTCCAAGATCGCGTTGGTGCATCCACAGACAAACGGTCTACCACGATCATCTTTTTCGTCACATCGCAACTGCAATTTCCCCCATTTCGCATAGTAGCAATCATGCGTACATCATAGGAACCATCGGCACCAACATTCACAAGGGCCATGGCCGCCGCATCCTTATCATAAACGGTATCCACCCCAGAAATCATAAAGGTATAATCTACGTTAGCTTGCCCTCCCAATACACCCATAGAATCCTTAGGAACCACCTTCAACCCCCAGTAATACTGAGAGTAATCGGGAGTTGCCACAAAATCGCAGGTTATCGGCTTCTCAAAAATATCAATTCGCTGCGTTAATGAATCGAAACAACCATTGGTAACCTGCATTCTTAATGTCACGAAATAGGAAGTTGTACTCTTTACTAAAAACTTCTTTTTAGGTGATTGCGAATTAGAAGTTGTTTTATCTCCAAAATCCCAACTAAAGGATGCCGTATTTCCCGATTTCAATGTGGATGTATTCTTAAATTCAATTTCATCCCCAGAACAAGCATTTTTTGCTTCAAATGATGGTGTACCCTGATCCAAAACATCTAAGGTCTGTATCGATGAATCTATACAACCATTGGAAACAGAAACTTTTAACTTGGCAATTTTCTTTCCTAAATCCAACCAACTCTTTGTTACATTTTCGCTAGAGAATGTGGTCCCATCACTAAAACTCCATTGAAAGTTGGAAACACCTTCGGAAACAACAGCAGTGCTATTTGTAAACTTCGAACCCGAAATCAAACAAGCCCTATCCATGGTAAATTTCACCTCTGGCGCATCATAAACTCGGAAAGTTTTACGAACCGAATCTACACAACCAAATTCTGACCTAACCAACAACGACACCCACACAGAAGGCGCTGTTTTAAACTTCCATTTCCCATTTTGCTCATTGGTAGTGCTATCGTAACTATTCATAAACCATTTACTTCCAATGGTTCCAGAAGAAATGGTGGATTTATTTTCAAATTCAAATCGGTTATTCTCACATCTTCCTAGTTTCAAGTCAAAATCAGCTTTAGGTTTTACAAATGCAAACGCCTTTTGTGTGCTTTGAGAAACACAGCCTAAATAATCAGCCTTTAATATTACGGTGTAGGTCCCAGGTAGCGAATAACTCAACTTTACTGTATCCGCATTATTCAATACAAATCCTTTTCCATCTCCGAAATCCCAGTACCGCGCTGCTGATTTAGGTGTAGTCTTATTAACGAATACCAATTTATCGCCAGCACAAGCATTGCTGCGTGTAAAATCAACAACAGGAATCTCGTTTACTGTTAATGGAACTACTTTACTGAAGACGAAACCATACAATCCAGAATAGGCCTTTAGTACAACATTATACGTACCTTTTTTACTAAACACAAAGGTTGGATCTGTTTCTTGCGTGGTATCGTTTGGGTCACCGGTGCCAAAATCCCACCAGAACGTCATATATCCGCTTCGAATTCTCGATCTATTTTCAAATAAAATTGTATCTCCTACACAAATCTTAGTAGGTAATTTCACATTGGGGACAACCCGGGGTGCAATTAACACTTGTCTGCGTATAAACGTATCACATCCATTGGTTAAATCGCTAATTTTAAGTACCATGAAAATTGTACTATCCTCCAACAAGGTATCCGATGTTTTAAATTGTATTTCTAAATTTTTACTCGATGATGGGGCGGTTATGCTGGTGCCCGAAACCAATTTGCCCGCCGAGGTGAACGCACTAAATGATGCGATCCACTTTCCGGTAGCGCCATAATTTGAATTACTGTAAATTCGAGGTGGGTTGATATCATAAATCACAGGCACATCTACCACAGTAATATCAAAAGGTTTGGCACGCAAATAGGTAGGATTATTGGGCGATGAGGTCTTTGCCGACGGTTCAAACTTCCCTCCGCCAGGCGCCGCTTTTACGGTTGTTTTGTAAGTAAACGAATCATTACTCAATTTGTCGTCGTAAGCATCCACATACACTTTAACAACCGTTGGAACAGCAATGGGAATGGCAACGGGCGAAGTAAATTTAACTTTTAGCGTATCTCCGGGCAAGATTTTATTGGTTACCAACTGCTTGGTAATCTTGCCATTCACAGAAAACGCTACGTTAAAATTATACACGGTATCCGTAAAATTATTTTTTACCGTAATCTGAGCTGAACTCTCGTACCCGGCACAGATAGTACTGGGCAAATTATAATATACACTCAGAGTCTGTATATCCATTACAGACTCAATAGCTCCGCGATCATGTTTACTAGTATTTCGCTTTGTACCACTAATATCAGGACTACTAATTGGCACATAGGGAACATTATTTTGCGCTTCAAAACAGAAATGGGAATAATCGGATTTACTAGGATCTTTAAAATTCACATTGTTGAAATTCTCCGAGCTTCCAACCGAACCACTGGTTCTGTAACCATTAAAGTTCGAAAAACTACCTGTTCCAATCCCCCAGCTCTCACTGCTGTTTTTTGTATAAAATGTATTGTAATTTACTTCTTTAAAATTCGTACTACTATAGAGTGTTATCGGCGCCGCATTGGAAGAGGTCACCACATCGATAATGTTACCTGAAAATGTTACTTCGCTTTCATCCTCAATGTAAGCACCGTAGGCCATATGTCCTGTTTCAGAATTCCGAATATAAACCGTATTGTTTCGGTATATCCCCATGTATCCGTTGTAGTAGTTGATATTGTAAATACCGTAGGTCTCAGCCGTAGCAAAATTATTGCCGATGGTATTGGAGACTAAAGAAAGATTCAATGGATATATAAAATAGGTTCCTACTTGAACCGATTTACCACCAACCGCACGATTAAAGGTAATTCTATTTCTTAACACCTCCCAAGAACCATCCCAAGCCACAACCAAACCATACAAAGTTTCATTGCTCAAACACGAATCCACTACATTCTCAACTACACGATTAACGCTCCAACTTTTATTGTACACTGACTCTAAGTAAATAGCCGTATAATTCCCAGTCTTTCCAGGGCCCATTTTTTCACGTTGAATTCGATTTCCAACTACTTCTGCATCGGAGGTATTAAATATTAAAATACCATAGGATATACCGTCGGCGGATTCATTGTCTTTTATCGTATTTGCCGATACCGAAACACTACCTGCAGCATCCACAGAAACGGCTCGGAACGATTTCAACATCACCGTATTTCGAATCGTATTTTTCTCAATCACAATTCCATAAGTGCTGGAAGGAGTATAACTCTGTAAAATAACCCCATAGCATCGATTCATACTCACGGAAGAAGAGGTCGTGGCACCCAAAAATGGCAAATCATGAATCACATTCCCCGAAATCGCCGTATGTCGATTGGTTGAGTAACCGTACAAGCAATTAACACCGGTTACAAAGGTGTCGATGGGACTGGAAGAGGAAGCGGCCGCTCTACTAATATCGTTATCCAAGAATTGATCTCCATTGTTATATCGAGCATAATACGCCGAGGAAAAGAAATTTCGAATGCTGTTACCTGAGAAGGTATTGTCCGATCCACTGCTACTATAAACACTACTACCCTGCTGATTTAAAATTGCAAATGTTGGACCCGGCGAAACAGACCCCGATGTAGTTAATGTGCACCCTTTTATGGTATTCTTCACACCGTTATGCTGGGATGATGCAGACAACGGCGAGGAATTACTTGCCGCAAATGCGATATAGGCATTACCTGCACGCGAAGCCGAAAAACTACCACTAAAATCAATCGTACAACCACTAATAGTGTTATTATTGGCCCCAGCTGAAAATCGAATTCCTAAAATCCCTGAGCCCGTTCCCGAGTTAACAATTTTCAAGTTTTTTATTTCGGTATAGTCCAAGCCATTAAACCAAATCACTTCGTATGTTAATGACCCACTAAGTGTATATCCATTACCATCAATAGTTAATGTATTACTGGATGTAGGATTATTACTTGCATGCTGCTTTAGTTCAATAGTTGAGGTAACCGACAAATTGGATTGAACCGTTATTACAGTCTTACCACTCACTCCATTCTTATTCAGTTCTGTAGCAAAATCAGACCATGTGGCAAAATTCGATGCTCCAGAAGCACCCCCAATGGTGTAATTTCCAGACAATTGTGCCGTAGCATAATTACCCGTCCAACCGCATACAAATAAAAGAAACCAGAAACTAATGTTTGTAATGTTTTTAATCATCTTTTTAATAAAGCAGTACAATTTACTTCAATAAATAATGTTAAGCCTAATTCCTAAAGTATAATTTACCAACAAAACACCCGTACTGTATAAAATCAATTATAGTTTTGCATCAATTTACAATGGAAAATTCAATTTCTCTTTCCAGCAGAATGAAAGATAAACTTCAACCTCAGTTTTTCATTCAACCACTTGAATTGCTTGAGTCTACTAATTCCATTTACTTAATGGGTTCATGTTTTTCGGACGCCATGCTATCCCGATTTCATCAAAGAAATATAACTGCAAATAGCAATCCCTTTGGCACCATCTACCACCCAATTCCTTTACTAAACGAATTGAAAAAAATCATAGATTTAATACCTCAAAAAACGGTTTCTCAAAAATATTCTATGGATAATATTTCCGGCGAAACGATAACGAATACTAACTTTTTTGAATTTAATTCTACATTTCATTCATTGCCCCATGCTTATAAATTTTCCAATGCTAACCCATCAGAACTCGTTCAATTAATTTCAAATACACAAAAAACCGCAGCACAACACATAGAGAAAGCCTCCACAATAATTATTACCCTTGGAACTGCTTGGTATTATCAACATATACCTACCCAATCCATTGTGGGGAATTGTCATAAATTACCCGGGCAGCAATTTGAAAAAATATGCTCCACCGTTGGGGAAATCAAACAATTACTTCATGACTTTCTAAGCCAATGCACAACCACATTACCCAATAAAAACTGGATTTTTACGGTGAGTCCGGTTAGGCATTTACGCGATGGCATTTCACAGAACTTACAATCCAAATCTACTTTGCTGTGTGCAATCCACGAATTGCTATCAGAAAACAAATACACCCATGTCTCCTACTTTCCCGCTTACGAAATTCTGCAAGAAGAATTAAATGATTTCCGATTTTTTAAAGACGATCTTATGCATCCTTCCTCATGGACAGAAGATTATATTTTTCAGCGTTTTATTGAAACCTATTACTCCCAAACCGAACAGGAACAGCTAGCCACAAACCTCAAAAACTGGAAACAAAACCAACATATCACAACGAAATAACTTATACCTTTAAGATTGAAACAAAACCCGTTGCATACAATTCGATTTCATGCCCCAGAAAATTAAATCTGAAGTAAAACCAGCGAATCAAATCTAAAGCAATGATATGGAATCGAACCTATTGCTAAACAAACCGAATCAAGGCGTTTTTGCGCCCAACTTAGTGGAAATACGTTCCATTGTTGCGGCCATCGGTTCTAACAAACGTTGATATGTAGGCTCAATGGCACTAATTTCTTTATCAATGGCTCCAGCTTCGATTAACAATTGCGCTAACGAGGCGTTGGTCTTTTGGTATAACGCTTTGAATTCCTCTTTTTTTCCGGAATATGAACCGTTTTTCACCATTTTTTCCATGGATTTCACCGTGTAAAATTGAGCTTCCCCTTCTCCAACAGCCGTTTTATATCTGCCCTCTATTCCTTTATAAATTCGATACATCGCCTCCCATTTTATTATATTGTCTTTTTCCTCCGCCGACAACCACTCTCCGTTTGCAAATTTCAACTGTTGCAAATCCGCCCCCATCTCCGTCTTCCGGCTTTCTAACTCATCCAATCGAAGTCGAAATAAACCCTGAACGGACTTCTGTTTCGCCCATAAACTATCAACATGCTGTTGCATTAACCCCCTTTCTTCTTCCGAAGCCTTATCAGAACTGAATTGGCAAGCGGGAAATAGAAAAAAAATAAATACTAAAAACCAAGTATTTTTCGGACATTTGCCCGACAATAACGCCAATTTATGCAACATGGCACAAAGATAAGAACTGCAAAACAGATAACCTTCATCCGTTCTGTCTTCTGGCTGGGGTTAACCGCTTTTGGAGGTCCACAGTTGCATCTACCTCATTTTAAACGTCGATTAGTAGATAAACACCGATTTATAACGGCTGAAGAACTTTCGGAAATAAACGCATTCTGCAGTATTCTACCCGGCCCATCTACCACCCAGACCATAACTTCGATTGGGATGAAATTGGGTGGCCCACTATTAGCCATTTTAGCGCTTACTGCCTGGGCTATTCCCGGTGCTATTTTAATGTCCATCATAGCCTTATCACCCAAATTTCTAGGATCTAACGAACTGCGTTTTATGCAACCCATGGTAGCTGCTTTTTTGGTTTATGCAGTTTTAAGCATGTTTCCGTGGATTAAACGCAGCAATATCAATTACTTGATTTTTGGAATATGTGGCATTGCTGGATTTGCATTCAACACCCCCTTGATTTTTCCTTTTGGCGTTTTGTTGGGTGGCATAGCCAGTGCATTTTTTAACCGATACGAACTCAACACCATACCAAAACATCCCCAAAAACCTATCATTTGGAAAAACCTAATTGCCGTAGGCGGATTATTCTTGTTTTTTGGAGGTATCGGGTTAGTATTATCGCAAAACGAACAATTTTTAGATATAGCTAAACCCATTGTATTATTAGAAAACACCTACCGAATTGGAGCACTTTCATTTGGCGGGGGTAATACCATGGCGGCCATGAGTTATGAGCAATATGTACAATACCATCCTCGTTTAACCCCTCAAGAATTTAACACCGGTTTAGGATTACTACAAGCATTACCAGGACCTAATTTCAATTTTGCTATTTACCTAAACACCCTAGCCATGAAGAACTACCACTTTAATTTCTTGGGTCAATTATTAGGAAGTGTTATTGGACTGGTAGCCATCTTTTTACCGGGAACTTTAATGGTATTCTTTGCCTACCCTATTTGGAATACCTTAGCCCATTATCGAAAAATCAGACTGGCTTTGGATGGAATTTTTGCGGCCTCCGTGGGTTTTATATTAACAGCCTGCTTATTAATCAATCAACACTTTATTCAACAGCAAATCCACCAAATAAGCACCCAGCCGAATTGGATGAATGTCATTAACATTGGAATATTCTCCTTATCATTGCTTGCACTCTACACCAAAAAGGTACATACTCCCTTTATCGTTTTATTTGCGATACTCGTTGGATGGTTAATGCCCATCTAATTGCAATTCGATATATTTGTACTAAATGATTTCGTTGAGAAAACACTTTACTTCAACGCTCCTACCTATTGCTTTATTGGTATTTTTCGGATTCAATAAATCCGTCAAGGCCCAACCCATTAAACCCAACCCCAACAATCCTTACATCTTATTTACTGGGTTAGTTTTAACTTCCGATTCCCTAAAAGCTATTCCATACGTTGTTATCAGGAATAGTCAATTAGGAATGTTAGGCCATTCCGATCAAAGCGGATATTTTAACGTAATTGTGAGAAAAGGCGATACCGTGGATTTCATCCAAATCGAGCAAAAACCCGTTCGACATATAGTCCCCGATACGCTCACCAATTCCAGATACCACGTAGTGACGCTTATGGTTCAGGACACGCTTACCTTACCTACCATTTACATCCGAGCCATGCCGCTTAAATCCTTGTTCGACAACACCTTCGTCAAACAAGAAATTGCTTCAGACAAATACGAAATTGCTAGACAAAACCTAGAAAACGAACGTAGAAAAGAAGAATTCAAACAACGCGCTCCCGATGCAGGATCAGCTCAAAATTACCTCACTCAAGCCCGTGCAAATCAGTTATATTACTACAAACAAGCGCCTCCGCAACAAATTTTCAGCCCCGCAGCCTGGGCACAATTTATAGAAGCGTGGAAACGAGGCGATTTCAAAAAGAAAAAACCCCAGAAACCCAACTATTAGTTAACACATCCTCAACTCTAATCAGCGTAAATTAACCTTGCTGAAGCGGTGAATTTCGGTTATACTTTAATGCTGATTGCTGCAAAGCACAAACAATCAAATACTAAACCGCGGAAATACTCAAATACGTAAGCTTGGAAACTCAAGAGAAAACCTACCGCTAATTAATAGCCGGACTTTCTTTGTAACTACTATCCTGGGAAATTGCCCTTTTAATAATAAACTCGGCCTGCTGTTCCGGTGTAACCAATCCCTTTTCCAACATCTCCAGAACAATCAACGCCTGCTTGTAAATATCGGCATAATCCTTCCCCGCCAATCGACCCGAATCTACCTCGGCCTTCAACAACCGATAATTAGTAATCGCTTTTTCGTACAATCCTGCCTGTTCATGAAAATGAGCCGAAATCACCAACATCTCCCAATAGGCCTGACCTTTCGGCTTGTAAGTATCTAAATAGTATTGGGACCACTCCGAAGCTTTAAATACCCAGTTTTTTCGTTCCGCAATCCGAAAACTAGCTATCGTCATCGAACCAGCATCGGGATGCTCCGGAAAATCTCTTACAAACTTCATCATCACCGTGGCTGCTGAATCGGGCAATGAATCCCATTGCAACTTTTTAACGTGATTCATGTAGGGCACAACCTTTTTGTATTCACGATCGATTTTTGCTTCGCAACCCATCAATCCAACCACCAAAAAAGCCAATCCCAGCCATCTTCCAATTCCCCAATTTGCACTAAATTGTTTCATACTTTAACTGTTTTCAAAGATACTATCACTGATTTAACATACTTCAATCAATTGTGAAAAACTCAAGGACTATTTCAAATTTCCAAGACGTAATATTGCATATATGAGCCAGGAAGTTAGGTACACCGAAGATGAAATCATAAGTCTTGATTGGAAAGACCATATTCGGTTAAGACCCGGTATGTATATCGGCAAATTGGGCGATGGAACCGCGGCCGATGATGGTATCTATGTATTGGTGAAGGAAATTCTTGACAACTCCATCGATGAACACGTGATGGGCCATGGCAGAAGAATCGATATTCAAATCGATGAAAAACGAGTAAATGTTCGAGATTATGGCCGAGGAATTCCCTTGGGAAAGGTGATCGATTGTGTTTCAAAAATCAACACCGGGGGTAAATACGATTCCAAGGCATTTCAAAAGTCAGTAGGGTTAAACGGGGTGGGTACCAAGGCGGTAAATGCCTTGAGTAATTACTTTATGGTACAAAGTTTTCGGGATGGCAAATCGAAAAAAGCAATTTTCGAAAAAGGATTTTTAATAGACGATGTTCCCGAATTTGAAACAACAGACCAAAATGGAACCGCAATCTCTTTTGAACCCGATGCTTCCATATTTAAAAATTACCGATTTATTGGGGGATTTTTAAAGGAACAAATAAAAAATTATACTTACCTAAATTCCAACCTTACCATTAAATTTAATGGAGAATCCTTTGCCTCACGCCGAGGATTATTGGATTTATTAGAACATAAAGTCCCCGCTGAAACCGCCCTTTATCCCGTTATTCATTTAAAAGCCGAAGACTTTGAAATTGCTTTCACCCATACAGACAGTTACGGGGAAGAATATTATTCCTTTGTAAACGGCCAGTATACTACCCAAGGCGGTACTCATTTGGCCGCATTCCGAGAGGCAATCGTAAGAACCGTTAGAGATTTTTATAAAAAGGAATTTGATGGCTCCGATATCCGTGGCTCTATAACCGCTGCCGTAAGTATCCGAATAATTGAACCCGTTTTTGAAAGTCAGACCAAAACCAAATTAGGCTCTACTGATATGGGTCCTGAGGGACCATCCATCAAGACAGGCATGATGGATTTCGTGAAGAAACATGTTGACGATTACTTGCATAAAAACCCCACCGTTGCTGATGCATTGCTGAAAAAGATCTTGCAAAACGAGCGGGAACGCAAAGACATGGCCGGTGTACAAAAATTGGCCAAAGAACGTGCAAAACGTGCCAATTTACACAACAAAAAACTCCGTGATTGCCGATACCATCTACCCGATACCAAACAAGAAACCCGATTCGATACAACCCTTTTTATTACGGAGGGAGACTCAGCAAGTGGCTCTATTACCAAAAGTAGAGACCCCAACCTCCAAGCTGTTTTTAGTTTACGGGGAAAACCATTGAATTGCTTTGGCCTAAAGAAAAAAATCGTATACGAGAACGAGGAGTTCAACCTGTTACAACATGCCTTAGATATCGAAGAGAGTTTAGAAAATTTACGATATAATCGAATAGTGATAGCAACCGATGCAGACGTGGATGGAATGCACATTCGTTTGCTGATGATGACTTTTTTCTTGCAGTTCTTCCCCGATTTAGTGAGAAACGGGCATTTATATATTCTTCAAACCCCTTTGTTTAGAGTACGAAACAAAAAGGAAACCATTTATTGCTATTCCGATGAAGAACGCAGAAACGCCATCGCCAAATTGGGCAGCAAGCCACAAATCACGCGATTTAAAGGATTGGGTGAGATTTCTCCAGACGAATTTGCTGGATTCATTGGTGGAGACATACGTTTGGAGCCGGTGATTTTGAACCAAGAATCCAACATCGAAAAAATGTTGAATTACTTCATGGGTAAGAATACCCCGGAAAGACAAGAATTCATCATCGATAACTTGGTTGTAGAAAAAGACACCGAACCCGAAATCA
>CAZKOM010000060.1:0-5508 GCA_964554385.1 uncultured Flavobacteriaceae bacterium
CCCGTTGATTGATTACTCAATCCCAAGCCAATACCGAAATTAATTATTTCAGTACATATGGCATTCGCTTGCTTGCGCGGCGCATCAACGAATTCACCATGCTGGAAGGCGTACTTCCAAACCCGCCTGTAAATCGGTGGTTGTAGTTCCAAATCAACTTGTTATTGGGACAATCGTGAATACTCATGGTTACATTCACCTCATTGGTTGGTGCGTAAGTATTGGCCAATAAAATTAGCGCCACGGCTGCGCCATCCTACATCGGATGGGTTAAACTAAAGTTAGAACTATTAACACCATCCACTCCCAAAACTTGGCATAATTGATCTTTGGTTAGGGCTTTTTCCGGATAGCCAGCCTGCTGTAATTTCGCATTGGTGGTCTCAACGTCTTGAATTTCTTGGGTCATTTCACCTTGCATAGTACGATTTAACAACCAAGAATAAATTTCCTTTTGAAAGTTTAAAGATTCCGTTTTTTGTTGCTCTTTCATCGCTTCAGGATCCATTCCTTTTCTGCTAGCAATAGACACGGAAGGGGGCAAAACAGCAACGATTCGCTGTTTTTGTGCCATCTCTTTAGCATCCGGGCTGTAAAAAACCTTGGCACAGGATGCCAACGAAAGTGTCCCTGCTACTATCGTTACTAAGAGGAGATTTTTAATATTCATAAATCAAATGTAATTTTATGGAATTCAGTTTCCAAAATTCAATTATAAACTTGTTCTACTTTTCGATGTAATTTTGTTTTTAACCCTCCACATGAATTTGCCATTGTTACTTGCTGATCGAGTTAGAGAGTTATTTATCTCTGGTATATGGATTGCTAATACCAATTACAAAAACGAACTTGAACACATTTCATGGGAAGCTGCCACCTATAAAATTGACACGTTAAATTCCATTTTGGATCTTACCTACCATATCAATTATTATCTTAAAGGAATATTAACGGCTCATAAAACAGGAAACCTGGAAATTAGAGATTCATTTAGTTTTGACTCCCACAACATTGTGAATCAAGATGATTGGAATAGTCTGGTTGAAGAATTACTCCAAAATGCGGAAAAATTAGCAGGTATAATTGAGTCGTTAGAAATTCAGCAATTAGCCCAGCCATTTTTTGATCCTAAATATGGAAATTACCTAAGAAACTTTGAAGGATTAATGGAACACAGTTATTACCACTTGGGCCAGCTTGTGTTAATTAAGAAGCTTGTATTGGGTCGTGTTGTTTTTTGAGGCTGAAAATCGATCCAACCTCGAATCGTAATAATAAATTAACTCCAAGGGGAAATACAGTTACCCATTGGTATCGAAGAAAACCTCCATCGCCCATTACAGATAAACCTAGACTTTTTATTAATGCTTCCAAAAATTTCGACGAATCCAACTGGATAGAATCCGAACTTAGCCCTTCAATAACAAAGGTATTTAAAGGTAAATTCTCAGATGGGTTTATTTGAATTACTTCCGTGTTTTTTTGAGTGTGTTGACAACCCAATATAGCAATTATAGCGGAAATACAAAATACTCGAAACCCCACTCACGCAATTATTACGGGGTAGTCACTACCATTCCATTTAAAAGATTTTCCATTTCCATTTGTTGCGATGAAAATAAATCTTTTACCGTCCAGGTGACAAGCTGAACTGACCCCTGACTAGTAGAAAAATAATACCCATAAAAATCAAACTTTATTCCTTGTAAAGTCCCTTCCAATTGCATCATCAATACACGATTTCCATTTACAGTTCTATATTCCTCACGAACTAATTCCAGATCCGCCGAAGCATTTTGTGCGTTCGTTAGTGCTGCTTTCTTCAGTGTTTCCAAAGAAAATTCTACTTTCTCGGTAATCATCATTCCATAAACACTCTCCCCTTTCAAGGTGAACTTGTACTCTTGAGGTTCATTACCTTTTGAAATGGTCCACTTATTGGGATTCAACCAGACTCCAACATTCACCACCTTACTTTTCAATAAAAAAGTAGATTTCGAATCTTTTTTAAATGGGACACTATTCTCTGGAATTTCAGCGTTACCAAATAAATCAGAATGTTTCACTTGGGACTTCCATGTACCATTTTCGTACAACAACACCTCATCTCCGTTTTCTGTGATGGCTTTGATTTGTGCCGTTAACGTGATCGCAGTAAATGACAAGCCAATAAATAGTGATTTCAACATATTCGTTTTTCGAAAACAATAATATTCATTATTTATTGATTATTAAATAATTTATTCGAGGGGAGGGTTTTATTTAACCTCTTCAACAAATTGTATTTCCGGTGTGGACGAAATGACATAAAAACATGAAACACGCGCTAGGTATGTGCAATTTCAATATCTAACAGCCTATTTTCTTAACTAAATCCCAGAATTTCGGTGTAATATTGGATTCTCATCATGATTAAGAAAAGCGTAATTGCTTGTATCCTATATAGTTGGTCTATAAATCTTTTTGGTCAAGATATCGGAACATCCCTCGTTGAACCCAAACCATCAAAATTGATATTACCTGAATGGGTAAATCACTTAATGAATGATACGGGAAGTTCGGCGAAACCTCGAATTCTATTTTACCCAACCATTGGATTTTCTCCGGAAACGCGCTGGGAATTTGGCGCTAGTGGTTTGGTTGTTTTTCATTACAACAACGACACTACCTTGCGATTAAGCGAAATCAGTGCATTTGGTTTTTACACCGAAATGAAACAGCTGGGATTGTGGATGGATCATGCGATTTACGGCAAAAACAATAATATTCTTGCTTTAGGAAAAATCCGACTTCAAAATTACCCTTTGAAGTATTATGGTATCGGCAACAACAGTCATAAACAGCCCTTAGCCGTTGTACCTGCCCATTATTATTCTATTCGTGAACGGTTAGTATATCGTTTGGGTGGTAATTTATTTACGGGATTGGAATTGGATTATCAGCATTTAACCAACGCCCAATTTCTATGGGAGGAGTCGATTGCTGCGCAAAACCCTACGCTACCCGTTGGTGCTAATGGCAGCAGGAACTTGGGTGTGGGAATGGGATTGTTGTGGGATTCTCGGCATAACATTTTAAATGTACGGGAAGGATTTTTGGCTGAAGTAGCCTTCCTTCATTACGGTAATTACTTCAACGAATCTTTTCCGATGAATACGTTGTTTTTAGATGGTCGATATTTTCACGCCGTAAAGAAAAATCAAGTATTAGCGCTTCAAGTATTGGGACAATTCTCATCAGGAGAAGTACCTTTTAATCAATTAAGTCTAATGGGTGGAGAGATGATGATGCGCGGCATGTATTTAGGAAAATACAGAGACAAACAGTATTTAGCAGCTCAAGCGGAATATCGGTTTTTGCCATTTGGGTTTAGTAAACGATTGGGGGGCGCCGTTTTTGCCGGTGTGGGAAGTGTTTCTTCTACAGTGCCTACTGCAAACTATAAACTTACGGGTGGTGCTGGATTGCGATATTTATTATTCCCGAAAAAAGATATTTTTACCCGATTAGACGTAGGTTTTGAAAAGCACGGCTATGGGATTTACTTCTATATCGGCGAAGCATTTTAATCTTGTTTTTCTCTCTAATTTTCTAGCAAGGGATTATACATCATTATCGCGTTATTTTCGGAAACGAGTTCTTCTTGAATTTCTCCGGTTTGTGTATGAATTATCCGTTTCCAGATTTTATTGTGTCGAGTATAACCACCCCACCATTGTTGCTTAAAAAAATGATCCGTTTCAAAAACTTCGTATTTTACTTGTAAATCTCGATCGCAAACAATCTCACCGTGCAAATATTCACCTGCTAACCAAACATTTAGTTGAAAGGTATCTGAAGTATTGTTAATCCATTGTAGGTCGATATAATTGTATGCCAATGTTGCTCCACAAGCAAACGGAATGGTTCTATTTACATCGGGAAACACATCGTATCCGTGTCGCCACCGTTCCGTAATGTGCATAGGCGTATGAAGTACCATCCAATAAAGTAAATTACCTAATTGACATAATCCACCCCCAATATCTGTGGCAATTTTTCCGTTGTGCAAAGCCAGTCCTTCTAAATATCCCTTAGCCTTAGAGGGTTTTCCAACCAATTTCCATAAAGAAAACGTTTCACCGGGGTGAATTACGGTTCCATTAATTGCTTTGCATGCAATTTGAAGATTAATCACCTTGTTGTGCTGTAAATACATTTCTACATCTTTGAGTGGCCTCAATAGGACGGATTTGTGCTGAATTACAGAAACTGGGTTAATAATGTTATAAACATTTCTATGAGTTCTATTGCCATTCGATTTTTGGAACGAACTCTCCGTTGGAACGGCATATCGCTCCTTCCCCAACCACCATGTAAATTTACGTTTCCAAATAAAGAAGTGTCTACCTAACTTTCTTCGAAAAGAACTGCGAACTTTTGGTTTTTCTATGGTATGCTCACCTATCATCGATTACATAGTTGACTAAAAAATGCAAATGCATCGGTTTATTATTCCTCCGAAGAATCTTTAAAAGACGGTGTCAAATATCCATTTGACCACGTATAAACTCTTTCTTCCACTGATCTCCTCGTCCAATTGGTAGTTTCATCGAAAACCTCAAAGGTTTCGGCGCGAAAAATAATTTTACCTGGGGCTCCACCTACATCAGAGGGAAAATAAAATGCTTCGCCGTATTGAATTCCAATATCTGCAGAGGCAGCCAAATGACCCAACAATTTTAAGTCCTGCGGGTTCCATGTAAAATAGGTCATACCGGATTCATCTCCACAAGCTTCCGAATAATAATCGATTCGCAATAAATGGGTTACACTATCAAGTCCGGCATTTCCGTTAACACTAATAGAAATTAGCGATCCAAAAATGCGCGTAAAAAATTCATTAACCATTTGATTATCTTTTACTTCAATAAACGTTAGACTATCATTTGTTGTACTTCCCATAAAATTGGATTTTACCAAAAAATAGGTTTGTGGCACTTGTGTTTGTAGCTTGGCAATACCCAAAGCATGGGTTGGTACAAACCCGGTTTTTCCTTGGTGCGAAACGGGAAGAAAGGCAATTGGATTTTCGGTTTTATATCTATTTTCTGTGCTAGAATTTTGGATTGATTCGCCATTCTTTCCATTTAATTTGGATTCCGATGTTTTTGACACGATGAGCATCTCCCCAATCTTTAAGGTTGATAGCGTTTTAGAATTATCCGTTGGTTTGGATTTCAAAACGGTTGTTGAATTAGATACATAAAAAGTATCCCCAGGCTTAATATCACAGTAAGAACAGAACAGATACTTAACTGTCTGACCTTGTGTTGGAATCATTGAACATAGGCTGAGACTTAGGCAAATAAATAATCGAATCATGAGGTATTTTTAAGGAGGAAGATGATTTTAGGACGCGTTTGAAATCTATTTATTTTGGGATAATTGACACGAAAATCGTTGAATGGCTTCGGCTTATCAAATTAATTTTCAGTTGTTTTCAAATGGAATTACTTTAAACGTTTA
>CAZKOM010000060.1:5608-13420 GCA_964554385.1 uncultured Flavobacteriaceae bacterium
ATTTCATCCACTAACAGCTATTTTTTCTACCAAACCAGCGGTATCGATTTTTAGCCACCCAACGGTATAGAATATTTCTAATTCCTTTGGGAATAGCATAACCAAGTAACAGGAATTTTACTGGTCCTGCTAATTGTCTGATTACTACTAGAACTGCATCCGATTCCATGAAAATTCTTTTGTCTTTTAATACGATCACAGAATCCGGCAGTTTAGTAAATGAATGCTGTAAATAGTCGCTCAATTCTTTAAACTCGATATTTGAATTATTGGCACCTGACTTCATCCAAGATTGCAATGATATACATCGAAACTTCGCCGAATGCTTATTTCTTTTTATCATCGATATCCAAAAGTTACATAATACACAATCACCGTCAAAAAGTACTATAGTTAAATGTCTGCTGTTGGATTCGGTGGAATTAGTCATTGCAACATTACTATCAATTACCTTTTGAATGATTTAGGGATGGCTTTTTATTAAATACAAGCCAGTAGTCGATTTTGTTTCAAGCCATGTAATGCTCTCCATCGCTTTAAACTTTTCGGCCATAAAGGAGTATTCGTTGGGGATTCGGACTACATCGATATTTCTACTGTCCAATCCCAGTTTTACAATATCCATTTGCTTTTTTGTCCAACTAACCTTCGCATCTTTTTGGGTTTTATCCATCAAAATTAAAAAAGAATCGGTCTGCAATTGTTGCCATCGCTGGGGTGAAATTCGAGAAATATAGGCCGAAATCAATTTAACATCGGGTTGTAACATTAGCACATAATCATGCGGGTTGTAACTACCCATTTCCTTTAACCCATCGCGTATCCCCCAAGGAAAACTCAACACGGTTTTTCCTTTGATCATTTCTTTTTCTTTTTTACTTATTGAAAAGTCATTTATCGAAAAATACTGAGGCGTTCGGGTTTTGTGTTCCAAAACAAAAAAGAAAGAAATTAGCAGTAATAACGGCAGTTTCCATTTATTAATCTGGGATGGAAGTTCTAATAGGTAATGGACAACCAATAAAGCCATATAGAAATTCACCAAGGGAATTATCCGAGTTGGCATCCTAAAATGATCCAAAACAGGAATAAAATGCAGCCATGCCGATGGTGTGTACCACAGATTTTCACCTTCTAACCGAATTACTGGGAGTACAACGATTAATGATAATATCAGGCCAAACCAAATAGCCGTAATTCGATTAGGAAAATGAAATTTTCTCTTTTGATACCATAATATTAAACCGAATAAAATTAGTGCAATCAGTAAACTCCACCCGAGGTAAATGAAATTTTCTGTTACAGGCGATTGAGGAAACGCAGCCTTGGAATGTACCCACTTACCCAACGACGATGGGATAAATAATTGCCTAAAATCTGCCGCTTCCCAAATACCTCCTTTTTTGTCATAACCTGCCATATAAAGCAACCTACTTATAAAATGAAATATTACAAGAGCGATTGCTGCTAACAACCCGTGTTTTCGTTTACTCCGCGATAACACATTTTCAACACCTAAATTCCATAAAAAAGTAGGCAATAATAAAAACGCAAGGGATACAATGGTGTAGTAATCGAAAATCAATCCTATCCCCGCCAGCAGAATTCCTATTAATAATTTTAGTTTATTATGAACGTATAGAACATGGACTAAATTTACAGAAGTAAGAATATAGTAGGCAGACCAAGGCACCGTGCATTGCAATACAAGGTTGATATGTATCCCGAACTTTGCCTGATAGTAAGTGGTAAATACCGACATTACTGCAATACACAATTGCATCCATGGTTCGTTAATCCAAATTGAGGATAGTTTATAGAAACCCCAAGCTAAAAAAACGAAATTGAGAAATAATACTAGATTTATTGATGATACTGGGTTTTGAATAAATACATCGAAAAGACCTATAATAAAAACAGAGGTATGTGATAGTAAAGAAATTCCATCGGGTGCCAGCATTTGATTAGTAAACCAGGGGTTATGACCTTCTCTAATGGCATTTGAAACATGTGAAACGCTCCAAGTTGTACCCAACAGATCCACACGATCGTTATAAAATGCAATTTCTCCCCAACGAAAGGGAAAAATCATCGATACCAGAATCAGCAATAGGGCAATGGGGATTGCATTTTTTTCCCAGTTTAGCATTGATTTAATAATTTCTAATTTGTTAAAAACGATATCCCATATTCATACGAAAATCCACAATACTCAAGGGTCCTGCAATATACAATAGGCCACCAAAACCACCTCCACTTTCCAAGTCTCCGGTTAACATTACTCCTGCTCTACCACCAAATTGAATTTCAAATAACCATTGTTTGTTTTTACCTGAAAATTTTTGTTGTATAAATCCTCCCGAAACTGCTGAATAAATACCATTTCCGTAATGATCTGCTTTTCCAAATCCGTTGGTTAAATTTCCGTAATACCCTGACTTGGAGTTTTTCCGTATCGTTGAAAAGTGGCGATATTCCAGTCCGATAGATTGTGTTTGCCACAGTACATTCTGTCTCGTTAGCACTACTCCTAACGATTTTTTTTCTGAGAAAGGAATCTCCGCTTGGACTCTAATTTTCTGAACAGTCCAGGCTAGAGGACTACAAATACTGATATTCAGTGTAGGCACTGAGTTATCAAATCTTGCAATTACCGGATAATGATCCGATAAAAATAGCCCAGTTCCGCGTTGGGTATAATCAATTGTTGATGATAATAGATGAAACTGATTGGAATAAAAAATAAAATCGATTTCTGGGCCACGTTTTGCGAGGCTATCATTAAATCCATTAAAGGTTACTTTTGGATACGCGGATTTAGGATCATTGGCAAGGATTAATCGTTGAGAAGCATTTATCCAACGTATTGGGCTTGATTTTCTATCGCCGTTAAAATCCCCCATCAATATTACAGGAACTCCTTCTTCCGCTAATGTATCCAACCAAGTTACGATGAGTTTCGCTGAATTCAGTCGTGCTTGTTCCCCTTTATGATCCAAATGGGTATTTATAACCACAAATTCTCGTTTTGTTTGTAACTCTTGCATTTTTGCAATCGTTGCAATTCTTGGTAATGCTGCATCCCAACCTTTAGATGGAATGGACGACGTTGTAGATAGCCATCGTGTTTCCCAAGCAAGTACTTTATATTTATTTTTAGAATAAAAAATCGGACAATACTCCCCTGATTGTTGTCCGTCATCTCTACCTACACCTATCCAAGCATATTCTGAAAGTGCATTATTATTTTCATTCAATAAGGAATCCAATTCTAACAATTGATGATTTAAAACTTCTTGCAGCGATAAAATATCTGGTTTTTGAGATTTAAGAAAGGTCACCATTTCAGCTTTTCTAAACGTCCAAGAATTTAAAGAATCACCGGAGTTATCATAGCGAATGTTATATGAAACCACAGTCATTTGGGCTCCAAGTTGTATTGGACAGATCACGAATAGGACCAAAAGAAACTTTAGTTTGATTTGAAAATGACCCATGGATAATTACACAATTGACCGTACAAAGATGCTTTTAAAACTTTAGACTTACGAATAAACACTAAACCCTTGAAAATACTATGGAATAGTAGGCCTATGTTAGGTTTTATTAGAGCCCTCGAAATGAGTAAAATGAACAGATTGAATCTACTTTTGTGGAGCGTTTATTATTCTGTTATTAAACATATATAATGCGCCTCGAAGATTAAAAAATCTATTCAAGATATAATGAAAAAACTACAAGTTATCATTGCTGCGATGTTTTTGCTGATTGGCAAAATATCCGCACAAATTCCCAACTTAGTTGTGGAACAAAAATTCAATCCTTCTGCTTCAGGAGTTTTTGAATACAAGGGAATGTACAACAACAAACCGTATTGGATTGGTCCAAAACAAAACCCTTCCTATTCTCAAAGTGTAATTTATTTCGGAAAACAATTGAAAAATTGGTTGTACGTACCAAATCAGTTTGGAACACTAACCGATACCACTCAATGGCAGGATTTCTATCGCCAAGATGCTAGTACAACTACCAATACCTACCCTACAACAGGTTGGGGACAATTAGTAGTTACCGTTGAGGGACCTGCATTAAAATTCAGTGCAACCTTAATGACAGAATCTATCAATGACGATGGAAAAATTAATGATATCATTAACATCCGTCATAACAAGTTAAAAGGTCAAACTTTTGCTGGCACTGTAGGTTCTGACTTAGTTGCTAGTGGTGCAGTAAAAGTAGATCGCGTACCAGCGGGTATGACGGCTTCGGTTTTTGTAACTACTGACTCTACCGTTGATTTCGTTTTAGATGGTTCTGCTACAGACAATTCAACTGATACTAGCATATTGGTTAGTTTCACGGACGCCGCCTTTACTAATGGTGGTAAAGCAGATAGTACTACCAATAGCTCTGTTAAAATCAATATCAATTTCATCAAACTTATCACTGTTGCTAAAACAGGTGGTGATTTTGTTACTGTAACTGAAGGGTTTGCTGCGTTAAATGACGGTGATGTGATTTATATCAAAGAAGGTGTTTATACAGAAGATAGTATAAAGGCGCCCATTAACGTTCGGTATTTAACTATTAAAGGAGATGGTCCAGACAAAACCATCTTACAAGCGGATGTAACTCCATTTACTGCGAAGACAAGGGTATTGGATATTGGAAGTACCATGCAATGTAACATTGATGGGATTACCTTCCAGAATGGAAATGATACTCGTTCTGGTGGTATCAACGGTGGACAACAAATTACAATCAATAATTGTCGAGTGATCAACAACCGTGCTTATTTTGGAAATGGTAGCAGCCAAACCGTTGCTGGCGGATTATTTTGCGCCAATTTGATTATGACCAATTGTGAGGTTGTTGGAAACATTTGTGACAATTCAGGTAAAAATGGTCAAGTTTATGGTGGTGGAGTTGCAATGCAAGATTGGAGCAGACCTCACCGCATCGAAAACAGCACATTTGCAAAAAACTATTCAAGAATTGGTGGTGCCGCTATTGGTAACTTCATGGGTAACTTGTATCTAATCAATAGTACAATTACAGACAACAAAGTAGATGGTAATTTTGATAACGCTCAATACCCCAACGAAGGTGTTGGAGGCGGTATTTGGTCTCAAGATTCAATGTGGATTATCAATAGTATTTGTTGGAATAACAAAGGAACTTTGGGTAAGGACATATACGTTACTAACGGTATAATGTACACTGAAGGTTCCTTCATCGGTAACTTCAACAATGTTTACAAAGACACTACGAAGAATTTTGTTGGATCATTTAAGAAAATCAATCCTTTATTGGATACGTTGGCATTCAATTGCAGCCCTACTCGTACGTTTGCGTTATTAAATGGATCCCCTGCTTTAGATAGTGCTACTAATTATGCTGAAACACCCGATAGAGACCAACGCGGCTTTGAGATCATCAACCGTCGTGATGTTGGAGCACATGAAACAAATAACATCATTCGTTTTGAATTGAGCCAAGATACTATTTGTATCGAAGAAACTGAATTAGTAAATCTTACTGGGTATCCGAATAAAGGTGTTTTCAGTGGCGAGGGTGTAACAGGTAATACTTTCGATGTAACTAAAATCAAATCTAGCGGGTACGTAGCTATTACCTATAAGTTTTCTGCCCCTGGTTGTACTAACATGGAAGTTACCGATAGTATTTTCGTAAAAGTTTGTACACCTAATGCCGTTCGTCATACGCAATTGCCTGTTTCTATTTATCCAAACCCTGCTAGCAGCGAGTTAATGGTTAGCAATTTGGAAAAAACAAACATGGATATTCGTGTAACCGACATTAGTGGAAGATTGGTATTAGAATTAAATTCTAGCCAAGCAAATACTACCATAAATATTTCTACATTGAAAGCAGGTGTTTATGGAATTGAAATTTACAGCGCGGGTAAAGTTGCACACAGCAAATTTATCAAGCAGTAATAGAATAAAACGGTTAGGTTAACGTTTGCGAAAGGGACTCTTCGGAGTCCCTTTTTTTATAGTCATTACACGGAAGATGGAATACTCATGTGCATTGCACAACAACATAAACAAAGTTTGATTCTCAGACGAGATTTCAGTGGTTTTATACCATCTTCTATTCCCATGTATACTTCGCAGAAATTCCTGCGTTCTCATGGATATTAAACTATTACTTTTTGCAGAAGCTTAGTTGATTCCAGTTTAGGTGAATCGAAATTGTTAGCCCTGTATCCTTGATAGTGGTTTTATTTGACCTAAGTAGCTTATCACCGCGATACTTGAATCGAATACCCGTGGTGTCAATTTCATAGTTTTGTAAAAAGGAACCCAAGAAAAAGCCATCTCCTGCCCCTTTTACGGCTTTATCATACATCAGTGTTGAATCGGATAATAATTTGTAATACTTCAGTCCTGATTCTTCTATAAGTTTACTAGAATCAACCTGGGGGATTTCCTGTAAAAGTTTACTGCATATAGATTTAATAAGAAAGTAATCGTTATTACCTGTTGTTAAATCTAATACCTCTTCCAAGGATTTATTTTCAATTTTTTCGTACTTGACGATTGGTAAATTAGATGTCCTATCGGATCTATTCATGTACCAAGCCGCAGCAAATCCCGCAAAAAACATTATGATTATTGAAACCCAAGTTTTTGGTTTTTTTAGTAAATCTAAGTGTCCTTCAGGCATAGTTTGATTGTTATATTAAATGCTAACGAAGAACTATTGCTTATTTTAATTCTTTCCAAGGAATGGTAACTTTAACAATTCCCGATGAATAGGGAGCTATTTCGTATAAACCCCAATAGGTTGTTAAACCTAAATCCGTGCAATATAAATTTGGGCCTAAGCCAGGAAATTCTTCTACAAACAATAGCTCAGACAAGGATTTATAGGGTTTTTCTTTGGTCCAGAGGTATTCGTTTTGCTTCAACAAATAATATTTCTTTAGTAGGGCTGGAATTTTTGGCAAAACATTGGCAGGGATATTCTTTTCAACTTCCATAATATTCCCTGATTGAGCATTAATGCATAATGTACTTTCCCCGTACATACCATGTGCACCACCCGTAAATTGATATTCCAAATAACTATGATTTTGGTATTTAATGGAAGAAAAATCTCGCTTGTATACCAAATTTAAAGCATACTGATAATCGGGCATCCCTGAGTCTGGCCCATATTGTTGTGATAAATTTTGCAATTTCTTTTGTACTCGTTTCATTTGTTGAACCACAACATCTACGTCTTCGGCATTGGGCATGGCAATGTATCGGGAGGTATTGGACTCCTCCTCACCTAACGATTCCAGTCCCACTAAGTTATCCCAGGTAAACGCTCGTAAGGCTTTGGATTCGGGAGAATCGTCTAAAGGCCAAGCAATTACAATTCCAACATAGGCAGATTTTGTAGGATGATCTAACTTCAACAATGGGATATCCATAAGTCGTTTACTTCTAGAATACGCCGGTAAATCATCCAATATTTCTTGAAATGATACGGGGTAAACCTTGCTTTTTATTTTAAAGGTTCCTTTGTAAACAGTTGCTGTTGCTTCCCCAATTGTTTCGGTAGCCCTTGATAAATTTGCAGTACCGTCTGGCAACTGTAAGTTGAATTTATCGATAGAGACATCGCTATTCCCCGTAAAAGGAATTGAAATTTCGTCTTTTTTTAGATAATAATGACCAGTTATTTTGGTTATTTTCTTTTTAGTTAAAGAATCTATATCTCCGAAGAACTGGATTACAAACGTTGCCGGTTCAGAACCGATATTCCCTTCAAAAACGGATTCAACACCTTCCAAAA
>CAZKOM010000061.1:0-13204 GCA_964554385.1 uncultured Flavobacteriaceae bacterium
GTCAACTCAATGGCAACTTGTCTTGCGGTCTCTTTTGTTAATCCTCGGCGCTCATAAATCTGAGCAAGGATGGTTAATTCTTCTTCGGGCATTTCCTCCAATTCCTGCTTTTCACGTTCAATATCCGCAGTTTCAATATCGGTTTGAGAACTTACAGAAACATATTCTCCTGCTGCCATCGATAAAGCCCCTGCAACCAATCCAGCAACGGTGGCTAAAATGATGGGTTCCCGCGTGGAACTTGCTGTTGCAATACCAATAGCCAAACTTGATATAGAAATAATTCCGTCATTAGCGCCTAATACCGCAGCGCGCAACCAATTACTGCGATGAATGTAGTGACTATCTAAATAATTATCGATGTTTATATTGCTATTATCTGCCATGAAATTTTGGGTGAATTTACAATGAAAAAAAGAAAAAATGACCTCGGTTTTCACGTATTTTCGATTAGTGTGATAATGGTCTGCGTTTTATCATGCCTCCCTTTGTCTCTTTAACCGAATTCATTACGACAAAAGCATTAGGTTCAATTTTTTCAATTTCAATATTCAATTTATTTAACTCCAACCGAGTAACAACCGTGTAAATAATATCAGTATCCGTCATTTCACCGCGCCTTCCGAATCCTTTTTTTCCTTTGTAAATTGTTACACCCCTGCCCATGCTATTGGTTATCATGTTTTTAATCTCGTCGCATTTAGTTGCAACAATGGTAACTCCAATATATTCTTCTATTCCTTCAACGATAAAATCTAGTGTTTTGGATGCTGATAAATAGGTAATCATAGAATACAATGCGATTTCAATGCCTAAATAATGAGCGGCTGTTCCAAAAATTATGATATTGATAATGATGATAATATCTCCAATTGTAAATCCAGTTTTTTTACTTAAATAAATCGCCAACACTTCAGTACCGTCAATTACAGCCCCACCCCGAATAGCAAACCCTATCCCTGCACCCAAAAAGAATCCCCCAAAAACAGCCACCAGTAAATTATCGTTGGTTACATTGGGGAAATTAACTGTAGCCAAAACTACCGATAGACCTAAAATTGCAATGGTGGTTTTAATTGCAAATAGCTTGCTAACAATGTTTTTAGCCATTATTATAAAGGGCAGGTTTACCAGGATAATCAGTAAGGGTAAAGGAATATTTGATAACTGAGATATCAGCAAAGAAATACCTGTAGCCCCCCCATCAATAAAATGATTGGTTAATAAAAAACCTTTAAATCCGAACGCTGCTGAAAAAATACCGATAGTAATTAATAGAAAATCCTTTAGCGACCTTCGCAGTGTAATCATTAATATTCTGTAAGCTTTTATTAATACAAACTGAGAATACCCATTTTTGGTATCCTTGTGTTTTTGAAAACGCTTAATCGTTGTGTTTAAAATTACTTTTTCCCAAAATGAATGCATAAATTATAGATGTTACAGGTGAATTATTATCATGAAAAATCCTAACGCAAAATCTTAGATATCGGTTTTCCCTTGGCTAATTCATCCACTAATTTGTCTAAGTAACGGACTTTTTGGGTAAGTGGATCCTCGATGTTTTCAACGCGTATACCACAAATAACCCCGGTAATTAATGAAGCTCGCGGATTGATTGTGCATTGATTAAAAAAGGATTCAAACGTAGTAGGTGTAGCACAAAAATTCACAATTTCCTGATTGTTTAATCCTGTGAACCAGCGGAATACTTCCAATAGTTCTTCTTCGGATCTACCTTTTCTTACTACTTTATTTACGTATAACGGATATATCGAGCCAACCAATAAATCCCCAATTTTTCTAGATTTGTTCGCATCCGATTCCATAGGTTATTGCGTTTTTTTTATCAAATGAGAATATACAAAAAATTTTTGATTTTAAAAATTTACCGAGAGACCTAGGTAAATTCTTCTTCCTTGATTCGGTGCATAAACATAACTGGGGTCGAAAGTCAATGCATAAGGATTTTCTAAGGTTGGTAAAACTTGACCGTCCGCAGAGTATTCAACTTGCTTATCAAAAGGATCGTGCGCGCGTGCAATTAGAAAGGGATTTTGTTTGGCAGGGGTCCAATTGAGTAGATTTTTAATACCGCAGTTAACGCTACATCTAGGATTAATCTTCGTAGAAATCTGAATGTTTTGTAAACTCCACCAGGGTGAATATTCCTGTCTTGGATCTAAGTTCCCCAATAATGGAAGTCGCATTGGACTATGAAAGTTCCCTGTGTATTCAAGGGTAGTATGTATTTGAGGCAGTTGATATTTTAATAGCCATACCCCCGAAAATCTAGATTGAAACAAAGGCGTCCATCGCATTCCTACTTCCTGCACGAAAACATCCAAAACAGTTACACCCACATTGGCAGTAAATCGTTGATAGAATTGGGTGTTTATGTTGGCCGATATTCCTCTACTCACAGAATAACCATTCAGGTTTGAATAGAAAATAGTATTGGGATCCGAATCGTAATCGGCAATAATTTTATTGCTAAAATGGGTATAAAAGAGCGAGGCATCTACGGTCCACAGCAAATCCGATTTTTTACTGGCTGTATAGTTCCAATTTATATTTGAATTCCAAGATTGTTCGGGTTTGAGTTCCTCTTGAAAAACCACCGTTCGAGCTCCGGTTAAAGAAGCGTGATCTTCGGTGAAAATATTGGCAACTCGGTAGCCATTCCCTAAGCTCCATCGTAAAATATGTAGGTTGTTTTTGCTATTCCATTTGTAATTCACACGCGGTGATAGTATCGTCCCATGAACCGAATGAATATCGTATCGAATTCCAAATAGGAATTTGCTACGGTTGTTACATACTATTTCATCCTGCACGAAAAAACCGGGCAAATGGACTCGAGAAGGCATATTGATTCCCGAAGCGATTACTGGACGATATGAAAAAGTAGCAGGCGTATTGTCATCGTAATAGGTAAATCGATAGGCGAAACCAGCGAGAATAGAGTGCTTGGAAACTGATTTATTCCATAATAATTGACCAAATAATATTTGTTGGTTGGCTTGGAATTTTAATTTACCGTAATAGCTGTGTTGATCATGGCCATTGCCACTAAATTGTAGTTTGATATTTTCGATAGTTGGCAGTTGATAGGTACCAAAAATTTCCCATCTATTGGTCGCGATTTGTTCGCCGTAGATACTGTCTCCCCCCTGAAATTGTTTATTCCATCGAATATCACCTCCCCAACGATTTTCACCAACCCAACGCATGGCCACCGAAAATGTTCGAAATTCTTTACGTTGAATATTCCATTTTGCGAAAACTGATGCTCGTTGAACTTGCGGTATATCAGTGAAATTATCCTTGTTTTTATCATGTAACTGTTGATAATTGTAGGTGTTCAGCCCTAGCAATAGGTGATGATTTTTTGCGATTGTTAATTTTCCTCCAATATCGGCAGAAAATTCGCCCCATGAATTTTGCAACAAGTCCACAACAAAACGGGGAGCATTGGAAGACTTCTTAGTAATTACGTTAATTAATCCGCCCACGGCTTCGCTACCGTATAACGTAGAGGCAGGACCCTTAACAATTTCAACACGGTCAATTAGAGATTGTGGAATACCAAATAATCCATAAACAGTGGAAAGTCCGCTTACAATCGGCATGCCATCAATTAATACTAGGGTATAGGGTCCTTCCATTCCATTAATATGGATGTCGCCCGCACTGCATACATTGCAATTCACCTGCGGTTGAACACCGTTTACCTGAAATAGGCCTTCAAATAGGCTGGGTGCCGGATTGCTACGAAAAAATTGAGCTGTGTAAAGTTCTATGGGTACAGAACTGGAAGATTTGCTCACTTCTTGTAAGGTTCCGGAAATGACAATTTCCTCCAGTCTATCCAATGTATCCTTAGTCTGGATGGTTTTCTGCGCTGTTAAGCCGTAACAGTTTAGGGTCATTGCAATCCAAAACCCTAAAGCTCTTGTGCCACACATTCTAATTCTCCTTGTCTTGATTACCTGCATGATACATCTTGTTAGTTTTGTAAATTTAAAATTGTTAGTTGTATCTAACAAATTTATTTTATCAATATCGACGAATTTATAAAGGCAATCAAATTATTTCTACTTTTGTACTATGAATACCTTGGCCGAAGAAAATTACTTAAAGGCAATTTTTGCACTCATGGATGAAAATGGGGAGGTAATGGTAAATGAACTATCTCAACGTTTGGCGATAAAAATGCCAACAGTTTCTAGTATGATGAAGAAACTAGCCAATAAAAACTTAGTGATTTATGAAAGTTACAAGCCAATAAGACTTACGGAAAAGGGTAGGGTGGATGCTGCGTTAATCATTCGAAAACATCGTTTAACGGAAATGTATTTGGTAGAAAAAATGGGTTTTGGCTGGGAAGAGGTACATCATATTGCGGAGCAAATTGAGCACATTCAATCACCCGAATTATTTGCTAAAATGGATGAATTATTGGGGTTCCCCGCACTGGATCCTCATGGTTCGCCAATTCCTGATAGTTCAGGGAAAATGATTCCAAGAGAGTATCAAAAATTAAGTCATTGCAAGGCAGGGGAAAAAGTAAAGATTACCGCCGTTGTAAATACGTCGCATGAGTTTTTAACCTTCCTTAACGGGAAACAAATTCATTTAGGTTTGGAGATTGGAATCGAAGCGTTTGAGCAATTCGATCAGTCAATGACCATTAACTATAATAATAAGAAAGAAACTGTAAGTTCTGCAGTAACAGAAAGAATTCTCGTAGAGCGGGTATAATAAATCTTATGGTTAACCGATTGAAATCCGTTTAGATTTCAATTGGTTACTACTTGAACTATTGTCCTTGTCCCAAGGAGAAAGCGGGTTTACCGTCGAAATGATATAGGCTTTCCGTTTTAATAACCTCCAATCCCATTTTTTCGGCACTGCCCATTAAATCCAAGATTTGCTGTTTCGTAAATAAACCATTGGGGTTTTTAAATCTGCAACGCCAATGATCAGTGCAAAAAGTTTCGGGGAACCCATCGGGATAAACTTTAATTCCACGATTGGTGATCATGCTTAACTCAGCAGATTCAACATCCAGTTGATGTATCTTCTCAGCTAATTCATTTGGATTCGTACCAGCCCAATGGATAAATAAATCCACCCCAACCAATTCTTTGTTTTTTGCTGGTTTCCGTTCGTATTTTTTCAATACCATGGAAGAACCTTTTTCATAAATTACAGCCTTCAATTCACCGGGTTTTTTACCTAAATTGGCAATCACCGCATCGGCAAATTCTTGGGTCCCAACTTTCTTAATACTAGTTCCTTCTTTATAAATATCAGCTGTGTGAATACCCTGTTCAATAGTGGTTAACCAGGCATTTTGTATGGTTTCTGCAATTTCAACTTGTCCGATATGGGCTAACATTTGAATCGCCCCTTGCAATAACCCGGATGGATTCGCAATATTTTGACCAGCAATCATGGGTGCAGAACCGTGTATCGCTTCAAACATGGCACATTCTTCTCCAATGTTTGCTGAGCCAGCCAATCCCACCGATCCTGTAATTTGAGCGGCAATATCACTCACAATATCACCATATAAATTCGCCATTACAATCACGTCAAATCGTTCGGGAGAATCCGCAATCAATGCGGCTCCAATATCAATGATCCAATGTTCCGTTTCGATTTCGGGATATTCTAATGCGATTTCATTGAAAACCTGATGAAACAAACCATCCGTTTGCTTCATTATATTGTCTTTAGAGAAACAAGTTACCTTTTTACGTCCGTATTGCTTGGCATATTCAAAGGCATATCGAACAATTTTCTCACAACCGGGTCTACTGATTAATTTCAAACACTGAATTACTTCGTCTGTTTGCTGGTGCTCAATTCCAGCATATAAATCTTCTTCGTTTTCTCTTACGATAACCAAATCCATTTTGGGGTGTTTGGTCTGAACAAAGGGATGCAGACTTGTACACGGACGAATATTTGCATATAATCCTAAAAACTTACGGGTGGTAACATTTAAACTTTTATAACCACCACCCTGAGGAGTAGTTATCGGCGATTTCAAGAATACTTTATTCCTCCGGATAATGTCCCATGCTTCATTCGAAATTCCTGAAGTATTGCCCGATAAATATACCTTTTCACCAACTTCAATTTCGTCGTACTCCAACGCTGCACCTGCGGCATTTAGAACTTTCAATGTGGCCTCCATGATTTCTGGCCCAATTCCATCTCCTTTGGCAATAGTAATTCTTGTCATGCTATATCGCTAAAATTTTCGCACCGCGAATTTCTACTTATTCAAGCATAATTCAAGAATGATATGCTCATTTATTGCAGTAATTCATACAATAAAATAACTTTTTGTAACTTTTAACACACAAACTAACAAGGAAACCTATCATTTTTGTAACAAAATCTGGTGACTGTTACAACGTTAAAATACCTGGATTCAAAAACAAATTCATGAATTGGAAGGAAAATTATAAAGGGGTCTTATTTGCGGTGACCATGGGTCTATTGTCGATGGTTTTAGAAAAATTCACCCCGTCGGCATTCAACAGTATTTTAATTGCTTTACTCATGGGGATTGTATTAGGAAACACCTTATCGCTGCCTAAATCATTGGAACCTGGGGTGGGGTATACCGGCTCAAAAATGCTGGAACTCTCCATTTTGTTTTTGGCTGTAGGAATAAACTACACTCAGATTTCTGCTTTAGGATTAAGTAGCTTTTGGGGAATTGCGGTGATGGTTTTATTCATTGTTACGCTTACATTTTTTATGAGCAAGTATTTTCAATGTCCAACAAATACGGGTCTATTGGTTGGTTTTGGAACGGCAATTTGTGGTTCAAGTGCGATTGCAGCGTTAGCTCCATCATTAAAGAATAAAGAAAAAGAAGATGTGGCCATATCGATGGCAGTGGTGAATTTAATGGGGACAATAGGGATGTTGTTGCTACCTTGGATTGTGATGCAACTCAATTTTTCTAATGCAGATTTAGGCTATATCATTGGAGCCACCTTGCACTCGGTTGGTAACGTAGCAGGTGCAGGATTTACAATTGGAAAGGAAGCCGGGGATGCTGCAATTACGGTGAAGTTAGCCCGCGTAGCCATGCTCACCCCAGGGTTGATTTATATGAATTATCTAGTAAATCGAGATACTCAAACAAATTGGAAATCCTATTTTAAACTACCCTGGTATTTGATCGGATTTATTGCGGTTACCGTAATCGTTTCGATAATTGATATACCAAAGGAGACCTCTAAATCGTTGGAATATATCGGTAAAATCATATTAACCATCGCCATGGCCGCCATTGGCTTAAAAGTGAGCTTTAATAAGTTGCTCAAATCGGGAAATCGAGGAATTCTGTTTGGAGTTGTAATCTTTGTACTACAAATATTATTGGTATTGATTTTGTTAAAAATCAACCGTTAATCGTGCATCCCTTTTCCTAATAATATTTGCGGGATCCACTTGTGGATTCGAGTAATACGCGTAGCCGATTGCTTTGCCGAGGAAAAATGCAATAAATAACCCTTTTGTCTACCTGGGGTAAGTGCTTCAAAGGCTTGCTTCCAATCCAAATGGGAGTCCAATATTTCTTTTAATTCCTCAGGATAAGGATATTCATCAACCGGTTTGCTTATGATTTTTGCCCCCGATTCTTCTATGGCAATTGCTTCTTGGATATAGGATTTAACGATGGGTTCTATTTCCAATAACTCCTGAATATGCCTTACTTTAATCATTCTGCCATGTTGAGAATTTTCTCCGGGTTTTTCCAATATTCCAGAAGGATCCTTCATTAATCCCCCTTTGAAAAAACTCAATCCACAACATTCCTTGAATGCGTAAAGCATGGAAATGTTTTTACCATTATGGGTATAACAAGGCATGCCCCATTTCAACTCTTCGGTTAACCCAGAATCCAGCAACCAAATCCGCATGATTTCCATGGGCTCCGTCCATAAATGAACTTTACAGGCCGGTGTTCCGCCGAGTTTACAACGCATACAGCCAACTTCAAAAAATCGATCAACCAATGGATTCATCGTTCAAAAATAATCATTCGTACCTTTTTTCATTGGAATTTTAATCGCTTTCCTCGAAGTTTGTTCTATGCCCATTTCCCAAGAGTCAATCAATTTATTGGAAATCGCAGGAATACTGATTATTGTTTCGGCAATTCAATCCATTTTTGGGGTGGGAATCCTGTTGTTTGGTACCCCACTGTTATTGTTGTTAGGCTATCCATTTCAACAAGTACTGTGGATTGTTTTACCCGTTTCCTTAGCAGTTAGCATGGTCCAAGTATTTCGCGGTTGGAAGTTTATTCGATGGGAAATTATTGTCAGACTCTGCCTTTACACCTTGCCATTTACAGTATTAGGAACTCTATATATTTCCAAAAATCCTAATATCCCGCATTTGCAATTTTGGATTGCACTGTATCTTCTTATCTTCACTATTGGATTTTATTTTAACGCCTTTCCCAATTTAATCGAAAGAGCCATGCATCGAAGAAGTGTTTATCTAACCTTATGCGGCATTCTGCATGGACTTACTAATTTAGGCGGATCCCTCTTGTCCTCCTTTGTAATTGCAAAAATTCCAGATAAAGTTCAAGCCCGATCCACTATTGCTGTGGGGTACGGCTTGTTGGTAATAGTTCAGTTGATTACTTTGTTAGTTGTTGATAATCAAACAAGTAATGGAGGTGGTTACAGTGGGATTTCATCGTATTGGGTTTTTATTCCGATAGCATTACTGGTGTTTTTCGTGGCCGATAAAAGAGTTTTTAGTAGGTTTACTAATCCTCAATTTAAACAATATTTTGGGCCGATATTGTTAATTATCAGTTTGATGCTTATGGTGAGGTCATTGCTGTAAATTGTTTGGTTGGAATTGGATAATCCGTTTGTAGTCATCCCTTACCTTATCCAGAGAATGGATAGAAACTCGTAGTTTGTGTCGATTAAATAGAAACCTGAATATTTATTTTTTGATGTCTATGCAACTATTGGGGGCAGAATTCGCTTTAAGTAGTGTAGGGCATTCATAGCCACCCCATGAAATCGGTTACCCAGATAGAATTAAACTTGATGCAACAACAGGATGAAAATACCTTGCACCGGGTATTTAACCAGCTGTATCCTATGTTGTTTTCTGTGGCGTATCGATACTCAAACGATATAAACAATGCCGAAGATGCAGTGATGATGGCTTGGGTGAATGCACTGGCTCAAATCAACAAGTTTCAACTTAAACACGACAATGCCTTCTATTTTTGGTTGAAAAAAATTGTTATTAACGAATCCATTAAAATAATAAAGACTACGGGTAATTTTCACTTGGTACCTCTGGAGGAGGCCGATGAAACAGTTAGTCAACCAGATATTGAAAACTCTATAGATATAGAGCATTTGCGATTTTGTATTGAACAGCTTCCCCCCGGTTATCGAACCGTTTTCAACTTATTTGCAGTGGAAGGGTTTTCCCATAAAGAAATTGCTACTATGCTTCAGATTTCGGAATCAACAAGTAAATCTCAGTATCTCAGAGCTAGAAATCAATTGCAAAAATTATTAATTAAATACCAAACCAAAGCCACTGGCGGTCTGTCTAACGTTCAATCCCAATAATTATGAAACCACAAGAACTTGAGAAAATGGCATCCCAACTTTCGGATTTAACGAATTACCCCAAAGGTTATGTTCCCGATGTTAAAAAACAATATTATCGAACAAAAAGGCTGCAGCAAGAAATGCAATCGAAACGCCCGAATTCCCGATGGCTCTGGATTGCGGCATCCATTATTTTCGTTGCGGCTGTTTTTGTTTTTTTTGAGTTTAATTCCTCATCATCCATAAAAAAGGTTGCATTATCTAATAAAAAGTCAATTAAATCTGAAGTTATTGAAGATTATTCCAACATGCAGAAACAGGTAGAAATAGCTGAAATTAAGAATATTGAGAAATTAAATCGCAGTATTGAACATCAATCATCGGATTCATTAACAAATATCCAAAAACAGGATACAATCATAGCGCAAAAAGTTGTTCCTACTTTGGCTTTACTCAAATCAAAAGATACCGTAGTTGAAAAATTAAGTCCAAAATGGGTGAGCCAATTAAAAAAACAGCGTAAATACAACATTATTTCAATTGCCCCTGAAGCGCTTAATCCTCAACCCAAATTGCACAATCGAAACTTTGATTTTTTTGTATTAGGCGACCGAGGATTTGAATTAATCAAACGATTACCTCAAAAAGAAGAAACAATCCTTTACCCCAACCAGGATAATTAATACAAATAACAAACACTACTTAATCATTTAACCTAATTTTATATGAGATTTAATCTAGTATACACGGTATTTATATCATGCATGATTGCCCCGTTTATTTCGGCACAATCAACACAGATTACTGGGACATCCGTTCAGCTGCAAACAAAAATGATAAAAACCGATGTTCCTCGCAGAGATACCGCCGTTTTTGGAATTAAGGGGTGTTCACGCATCATTTTTTCAGGACCTACATTGTATCATATCGGTAATTACCAACATACAACTACCGTTTTAAATCACTTTATGACGGATTTTAAACAGAGTGTTAATGGGCTAGATACATCGGATTATCCGTTGGGCGCCTCCTATTTCTGCATTCCCAATGGGAAACGACAGTTAAAATTACAAAATCCGGATTTTGTAGGAGATAAACAAAGTTTTAAAGAAGAGTTGAAATTCTTTCTCGATAGTTTACCCAATATATGCTATCAATTGTACGATGTGCAGAATTCTGTGAATTTGTCGATTTATTTATCATCGTTCAAAGAGCTTGCTATAATTGATACATTTTCGCAAGGAAAAACATGGAATCATATATTTAATGACAGCATAAAATTCCCAATTTCCGTTGATTCTTTTCTGGCGCACGTTCGATTGGTTACCAATCCAGCGCCAATAAATCATGCTATGCAGCGATTTCGATACTATTATTACGATCAATTAAATTTCGTTCCTGAAAAGGATGTAGATTTGTTTTGGTTAGATTCTTTAGCTTCTTCGAAAAATTTAAAACGACCTTACATTGGTCCCGGTGATGTAAAGGGGAAATCCACAAGGACCACAGTAATTGGTGTAAGTGGAATTGAATCTAAAACAAATTTTTGGCCCCATGGATTATCCTTGAACGCAATGACTATTGCTAGAGAGTACGCTATTGGTACCACCGTGGAATTGCCGATATATAGACAATTTAAAAAATATGTGCCCATATCCTGGTGGTACGGGGGCATATCTACCTATTGGTCATCAAACTTTCTTGAATCTAGAAGTGGAATTCAAAGTAACTACAGTTCTAGTTACCAAATTGGATGGATGTACATTCAAAATCAGGGCATGGAAGAACCCGTTTCTTTGGGTTTTGAAATAGGATATATACCGGGTAAAAGTAAAAATTTACCGGACGAGAACATTTGGATTCCCAAAGAATCATTGTCATTTCTCATTCGATCCAATCGAGCGAAATACCAGTTTTCTGCAGGAATACTGTGCGAAACTCAAGTCTTGAAATACAGTCGAGTATACCCAGACCCCACTTCAAAAATTAAAGGTACGGGTTGGGCCCCCCTAGTAAGGCTATCCTTACCTCTTTAATGGTAGCAGTATGGAGTTTGGAAAGAAATTGATTTATTGAACAGTGAATGATTAGGGCGAGTTATAAAACACAGGTAAGTGTAAAAAACAACCCTATTAGGTAAAAAAACACTCTTCAATATATAGAAAAAAAAGACCCGGGTGAGCACCGGGTCTTTTAAATTATCTCCTGATAAACCTAACCTAAACGAAAAATGCAGGAGGGAGTAAAAGTCTATTCAATGACATAAAAACGACAATTGTTAAAGAATATTGTGTAAACTGAAAAAAAAGAATAATTATTTTTTTTATATGCAATCGACTGCAAAGAAATTACCCGATTGTAAGATAGTGGATTGCAATATTTTTAGGTTCCTCAGGGTTATAATTGAGGTTTAAATTGTTGAAGAAATGCAAGGATAAAGATGTTATAACCTTCGATTGAAACCAATATTTTGTATCTTTGTTTTAACAATTAAGAACAATAAAATATCAGTATATGAGTCAAGATTTAAGCAAGAATTCTTACAACGTAAACAGCGAAAGTAAATGCCCATTTTCAGGAAGCGTTTTGCGTAAATCCGCAGGCGGAGGTCCCTCCAACCGCGATTGGTGGCCTAATCAATTAAAACTGAACATTCTTCGTCAACATTCAACATTGTCGAATCCTATGGATCCCGATTTTAACTATGCCGAGGAATTTAAGACCTTAGATTTGGCAGCAGTAAAGAAAGATATCGAAGAATTGATGACAACTTCTCAGGACTGGTGGCCTGCAGACTACGGTCATTATGGACCATTTTTTATCAGAATGGCTTGGCACAGTGCTGGAACCTATCGTATTCATGATGGTAGAGGTGGAGCGGGAACAGGAACTCAGCGTTTTGCACCATTGAACAGCTGGCCCGATAACGCCAATTTAGACAAGGCGAGATTGTTGCTTTGGCCGATCAAGCAGAAATATGGTAAAAAATTATCCTGGGCTGATTTAATGATTTTAGCAGGTAATGTTGCCTTAGAGTCTATGGGATTCAAAACTTTTGGTTTTGGTGGTGGTAGAGAAGATGTTTGGGAGCCAGAAGAAGACATTTATTGGGGTTCTGAAAGCGAGTGGTTAGGTGATAAGCGTTACAGCGGAGACCGCGATTTGGAAAATCCATTAGGAGCAGTTCAGATGGGATTGATTTATGTAAATCCAGAAGGACCTAACGGTAATCCTGATCCTATCGCAGCGGCGCGCGATATTCGTGAAACCTTCGGTAGAATGGCTATGAATGATGAAGAAACTGTAGCATTAATCGCAGGTGGACATACATTCGGAAAATCACACGGTGCAGGAGATCCATCCAAATATGTTGGGCCAGAGCCTGCAGGTGCCTCTATCGAGGAAATGAGTACCGGTTGGAAAAATACTATGGGTACAGGTCATGGAGAAAATACAATTACCTCTGGATTAGAAGGTGCTTGGACAACTACACCAACCCAATGGTCAAATAACTATTTTGAAAATTTATTTGGATACGAATGGGAATTGACCAAAAGCCCAGCAGGTGCTCA
>CAZKOM010000062.1:0-2049 GCA_964554385.1 uncultured Flavobacteriaceae bacterium
TATCAAAGGATATTTGAATTTGCCTTATTTCTCTAATCGTAGGGATTTATTTCGAGAGATTTCGGATTATACCGTTACCATTTTGAACCTGTTTGCCGTAGTGTTTGCAATGGCTATTTTAGTGGCTTATTTATTGGCGCAGAGAATTGCACTGCCGTTAAATATTATTCGTAAACAAATGTCTTTGGTTAAAATCGGCGAACGGAACCAGGCATTGCAGTGGGATAGAAATGATGAAATTGGTTTGTTGGTGCGAGAGTATAACAAAATGTTGGAAGAGTTGGATTCAAGTTTGAATCGATTAGCGGAAAGCGAACGACAAGGAGCATGGCGTGAAATGGCCAAACAGGTTGCTCATGAGATTAAAAATCCTTTAACTCCGATGCGATTATCCTTACAACATTTGCAATATTCTATCCAACGAAATGACGATAATCTAAAAGAAAAAATTCAAAAAACATCGGATTTATTAATTCGACAAATTGATGCGTTGAGCGAAATGGCCGAAGAGTTTTCGTCCTTTGCAAAAATGCCCGATCCACAATTGGGACTGGTGAATTTATCTCAAACTTTGAGAGATTCGGTGGCCTTGATGGGTAGGGAAAACGCTGTTAAACCTAAAATCAATGGAGAATTAGGGGATTATTCTGTTTGGGCCGATGCGAATATGTTGGTGCGAATTTTTAATAATATTCTCAAAAATGCTGTTCAAGCGATTCCAGAAGATAGGGAAGGGGAAATAACCGTTTGGTTAGAAGAACTGAACAATTCTAAGGTTTCTGACAAACACTATGTAGCGGTTAATATTAAAGACAACGGAAAAGGAATACCTGAGTCATTGCGTGACAGAATTTTCTCTCCGAATTTTTCTACGAAGAATAGTGGAATGGGATTGGGGCTGGCAATGGTGAAAAAAATGGTAGAGCAGTTTGGAGGTGAAATTTATTATACAACACAATTGGAAACTGGGACAACATTCGTAGTTAAATTTCCCATTAGGGAGGTTGAATCTACAGGATAAATTCGATTGAATTGATATCGGTATTTTAGTTTTTAGGCATCAGAATGTAAATCGCGTTGGATGCCTATTACATGTTAAAAACTAGGATTTGCAGACTTAGAATCCTTGATGTTAGGGGAGTTGTTCAAAAATCGCTGTGCTTCAGCTAATAGTTTCACGTGCCCTGTACGTTCAGCAGCGGTAGTTTTAAGTTGTTTTTTTAAAAGGGATGGATTTTCTATCCATTGCTCCCATTGATCTACATCGGCATTTACATAGGGTCTGGCTTCAAAACGAGTTTCTGTAGATGGTTCAGAAAAACGATTCCAGGGGCACACATCCTGACAAATATCGCAACCGTAGATCCAGCCCTGTTGTTGCTCAATGGGTAAATCAGAGGGGCCTTTTTTTTCGATTGTCTGATAGGAAATACAAAGTTTGCTATTTATCACTTGAGGTTGAACAATAGCTTGCGTTGGACAAGCATCAATACAAGCCGTACAAGTCCCGCAATGGTCTGTGGTAATAGGGAAGTCTTCAGGTAATGGAAGATTACAGATTATTTCCGCTAAAAAGAAAAAGCTACCTACGCCTTTGCGAAGTAATAAACTGTTTTTTCCAATCCATCCTAACCCAGCTCTAACGGCAAGTTGCCGTTCCATAATTGGTGCGGAATCGGTGAAACCTCTTCCATGAAAGTTCGGGTTTTCATCGGCGATTTTTTGCATCAAATGGAAAACCTTATCCTTTACAACACGGTGGTAGTCTTCTCCCCAAGCGTATTTTGCAATCTTCGGACTATTTTCTACCATTGGGTTGGGTGAATCCGGGAAATAATTATAAGCTAAGCAAATTACCGATTGTGCACCTTCAACTAAGTCGGCGGGATGAATACGTTTTTCTCGATGATTTTCCATGTACTGCATTTCGCCATGAAAACCCGAATCCAACCATTGGTTTAATTTTTCTTGATCTTCTGCTGAAATAGGTCTAGCAGTGGTTATTCCACAAGCTAGAAAACCTAATTCTTCGGCCCATTGTTTAATTTT
>CAZKOM010000062.1:2059-2802 GCA_964554385.1 uncultured Flavobacteriaceae bacterium
AACCATATCGGCCGCTGGGTTCATCGATTTTAATATTGGGTAAACGACTCAAAGGAATGAGACCAACAAATTTTAAAATAAGGTATTGGGGTTTCTTCTGTCCAATTTCCCTAAATGTTTGTAGGCGTGCGCAGTAGCTTCTCTGCCACGGGCGGTTCGTTGTAGGTATCCTTCTTGGATTAAGAACGGTTCATATACTTCTTCAATGGTACCTGCATCTTCACCAACGGCGGTGGCGATTGTATTTAGCCCAACCGGACCGCCTTTGAATTTGTCTATGATGGTTGACAGAATCTTATTATCCATTTCGTCCAAGCCATTTGCATCTACATTCAATGCCGTAAGTGCCATTTTTGCAATTTCGATGGTAATTCTTCCATCTCCCTTGATTTGAGCAAAATCGCGGGTTCGTCTCAATAATGCATTGGCAATTCTTGGGGTCCCTCGTGATCTCCGTGCAATCTCAAAAGCTGCTTCTTCGGTTATGGGAGTATTGAGAATGAAAGCGCTTCGCATAACGATACCGCTTAAAGTTTCGGCGTCGTAATATTCTAACCTACAGGTAATTCCAAAACGTGCTCGAAGCGGTGCGGTTAACATACCTGAACGGGTTGTAGCACCCACCAATGTAAACGGTTGCAGTGCAATTTGTACCGATCTTGCGTTGGGACCTGTGTCAATCATAATATCAATTCGGTAATCTTCCATCGCCGAATACAGATATTCTTCAATTACGGGACTTA
>CAZKOM010000062.1:2812-13061 GCA_964554385.1 uncultured Flavobacteriaceae bacterium
GTAGTCTTCCATAGCCGGGTAAAGAGCTTCCTCGACATTTTTATTCAATCGGTGTATTTCATCGATAAATAGTACGTCGCCTTTTTGCAGATTGGTTAATAATCCTGCCAAATCACCTGGTTTTTCAAGCACTGGACCTGAGGTGATTTTCATACTACTACCCATGGCATTGGCTACAATATGGGATAAGGTGGTCTTCCCTAAGCCTGGAGGGCCATGAAGCAATAAATGGTCAAGTGCTTCACCGCGTTGTATGGCGGCTTGAACGAAAACACGAAGATTTTCAATGATCGCTGGCTGACCCGAAAAATCACCAAAATCTGCCGGACGTAAAACACGTTCGATTTCCTTTTCGGTGGAATTCAATGGTTCTGAATTGGGATTTAAATTCGGGTTCATGGCGCAATTATAAACCTAAGGTAGCTAAACGACGCAAATTTGATTCTACGGAAGCATTCACGGCCCACAAGGGCGGTCTTACGGTAGTTTCGCACAATCCCATTTCGTTCAGCATGGTTTTTATCCCACCAGGACTACCATCGGCAAAAATAGCGATGCTTCCTTCCAGCGTTTTATTGTGTAATGTGCGAGCAGTGTGCATATCACCCAGCAATGCGGCCTGTACCATAGCGGTAAACGTTTTGGGGTAAGCGTGATTAATTACGGAAATTACTCCGCTGCCTCCACAGGCCGTAATGGGGAAAGTTAGAGCGTCATCGCCACTAATCACTAGAAAATCATCCGGTTTTTTAGACAAGATCGTCATAACTTGTTCCATATTCCCAGAGGCTTCTTTGGTAGCAACGATGTTTGGCAATTCTGCTAAGCGTAACTGGGTTTCGGCCGACATATTGGACCCTGTTCTTCCGGGTACATTGTAAATGATAATTGGAAGTTTTGCAACTTCGTTTAAGGTTTTATAATGTTGGTAAATACCCTCTTGGTTGGGTTTATTGTAGTAGGGACTTACCGATAAAATCGCACAGAAGCCGGATAGGTCTGAAGTAGTGTATGTTTCTTCCATTGCTGAGGTGTTATTCCCCCCTATTCCCAGTACCAACGGCAATCGATTTGCGTTTGCTTCTTTGATACAAGCAATCACCGATTGTTGCTCCGATTTGGAAAGTGTTGCACTTTCGCCTGTGGTTCCAAGTACAACCAGGTAGTTGGTGCCATTGTTAATTTGATGCTCTACAATCTTTCCCAGTGCTTCGAAATCGATGCTGAAATCTTTCTTGAAAGGGGTGATTAATGCGGTTCCGGTTCCAATTAACTCTCTCATCCTAATTTTGCTAAGGTATCTTTAATTCCACAAAGGTACTGATTCAAATTGGGCTTCTCCGAATTTTGACGAAGGAGGATATCATAAACACTTAAGTGTTGTGGCTGATAATATCCAATTTTGCAAGCTGCTTTTCCTACGGCTGCCATACCCACATAATGCCAATCACCCGATAAATCAAAGGATATCAAGAAATCGTAATCCCTCCGTAATACGTTTTTAATTGAATCGCTTTTAGGGAATCGGGTTTTATCAAAGTCCCATTTACCTAAATAATACATGTTCGCTTCGGGGACTAAGGGGATTTCTTCTTTCTTTTTTACATCGAAATAAACCAATCGAGTTACCTGTTTCCCATCGGCCAACAATTCCTTGATGAACTCTTGGATTTGTATTTTTTCAGAGGTTGTTGTTTGTCCATCCCAAATCAAGGCAAACGATTTGGATCGTTGGTAGTTTGGTGCAAAGTTGAGTTTGCCGAATTGCTTGGCTTTTCTTTTGTGTAATTTTCCAATAATGGTTGAAACAATTCCGGTTTTACTCATGGTTGATCAGGGTTAGGAGTTGTTGTTCGTCTATAATTGCCACTTTTAAATCTTGTGCCTTCTGAAGCTTTGAAGGGCCGATCCCGTCACCAGCAACTAAGTAATTGGTTTTTCCCGTTACTCCGGAACCCACTTTGCCGCCATGGGATTCAATCATCGCTTTGATTTCGTCTCGCTCAAAGTTGGCGAATACACCAGAAATAACGAAGGTCTTGCCTTGCAAAGAATTGCCTAAACTCTCCTTTGCTTGGGTGGTGAATGTCAGACCATGTTCAATCAATAACTGGATATCTTGATTGTTTTTTTCTTCTTGGAAATAGGCTACCACAGATTCAGCGATTCTCTGTCCAATCTCATCGATTTGAACTAGTTGTTCAACGCTGGAATTCTGTATTGCATGGATGTTTAATAACGCCTGAGATAATTTTTTTGCAACGGTTTCGCCTACATATCGGATTCCAAGTCCAAATAAAACGCGTTCAAACGGTTGCGCCTTACTGGCTTGAATTCCATCGATAATGTTTTGCGCCGATTTTTGACCCATACGATCTAGCGTAAGTAATTGTTCCAATGTTATGTTGTATAAATCGGGAATTCGTTTTACTAATCCATTACGATAGAGTGTTTCTGCCATTTCGCTACCAATACTTTGGATGTCCATGGCCTTGCGCGCAACAAAATGTTCAATTTTCCCGATCACTTGGGGTGGACACTCCTCGGAGTTGGGGCAGTAATGCTGTGCTTCCCCTTCGTTGCGGATGAGTTCCGAATTGCATTCGGGACAATGAGTAATGAAATCTACCTCCGCGGTATTTTCTGCTCTACGTGAAAAATCCACACCCACAATTTTGGGTATAATTTCTCCGCCTTTTTCAACAAAAACATAATCACCTACTGCAATGCCCAGGCGTTGAATCTCATTGGCATTGTGTAAGCTAGCTCGCTTCACTGTTGTACCTAATAGCGCAACAGGAGTAAGTTCTGCAACGGGAGTAATAGCTCCGGTTCTACCTACTTGGTAAGTTATCCCATTAAGTTGGGTGCATGCGGTTTCGGTTTGAAATTTATACGCGATAGCCCAACGTGGAACTTTGGCAGTAAACCCTAATTCTTGTTGATATCGGAAATTATTAACTTTAATTACTACACCGTCTGTATCGTAGCTCAAAGATTTTCTGGCTTCATCCCAATAATCTAAGAATGCGAATACTTCTTCTAGCCCATTGCAAAGTCTGCTGTTTTCTGGCGTTTTAATTCCCCAGTTTTTGGCCGATTCCAACGATTTCCAATGGGTTTCAAATGGATTCTGGTCGCTTAAAAAGTGATACAGGGTAATATCCAACGGTCGTTTTGCAACTTCGCTGGGATCTTTAATTTTTAACGAACCGGATGCAACGTTTCTCGGGTTGGCATAAAGTGGTTCTCCTTGTGATACACGTTGTTCATTGAGTTTTTCAAATCCTTTTCGGTGCATGAAAATTTCTCCACGTATTTCAAACTCTTCAGGATAATCTCCCGATAATGTATGTACAAGAGATCGTATTGTTTTTACGTTTTCTGTAACATCATCGCCCTGAAATCCATCGCCTCGAGTTACCGCTTGTACTAATTTGCCGTTTTGATAAAAGATAGAAATAGCCAATCCGTCAATTTTTAGTTCACACACATATTCCACTTCGTTTATCCCTAAGGATTCACAAACCCGTTGATTGAAATCCGCAAGTTCCTCCTTCGAGTATGTGTTACCCAGAGAAAGCATTCTGCGTTTGTGTGGTACGGTCTTGAATTCCTCTAACAATCCACCGCCTACCGTCTGGGTTGGACTGTTGCTCCATTTATATTGCGGGAATTGTTTTTCCAACTGTTCTAATTCCTTGAGTAGTAAATCAAATTCTTGGTCGGAAATACTGGGTTCTGCTAATATGTAGTACCGATAATTATGGTCAATTAACTGCTGGGTGAGTTGTGAAATCCGTTGTTGTGGATCGAAATTCATGTTACTGCAAAATAGTAAAATCTTCACCGTGGATGCCAAGTATTGTTGGTAATAGTTATACACAATCCACAAATGTTATTGCGCTTTTTTGGTGGGGGGGACAATTCGGGTTAACTTGCAGTGTTTTTTAACTATGCAACAAATTTCCCCCAATCACGTAGTAGGTGTTACATATACACTTACATTGACCAACGGCGAAGTCGCTGATTTTGCCGAAGAAGCCAACCCTTTGATGTTTATCCACGGTATTGGTCAAACCTTACCCGCTTTTGATGAGAATTTAAATGGATTGAAAATTGGCGATAATTTTACTTTTTCCTTAACGGCTGAAGAAGGTTACGGTGAGTATGATAATAATTGGGTTATAAACTTGCCACGTAGCGTTTTCGGTGGTGATGATGTCCCTGATGATTTATTGCAAGTAGGTGCTATGTTGCCGATGCAAGACCAAGAAGGAAACCCGTTAGATGGTAAGGTAGTGTCGTTTGATGAAAATATCGTAACGATGGATTTCAATCATCCATTGGCTGGTCAAACGTTGAACTTTACCGGAAAGGTTATGTCCATTCGTGAAGCAACCGAGGAAGAGTTAGATCACGGTCACGTTCATGGCCAAGGTGGTCATCACCACTAATTTAATTTTGTAATTGAATTTTATCGAAACAGGAACTTGAAGAGTTCCTGTTTTTGTTTACCGATATAGCATTTTTCTGAATAGGGTAATACTTGACATAGTAGAATTGTTTATTGAGTAAAATCGGATTGTTATTTTATTTTTATTAAAACTCTTCCTGAGAATACTAGCTCTTATTCAATTGAAAATTAGTAGTTTAAAATGTATTTTGATTTGACTATTATTGATATTTAGTATATTCGCCGCCTATGAATATTGACCATAGCTTTTCAAAGAAACCAAATTGCACAATGTTCTTATTTGCAGTTGTGCTTTTTACATTACTTAATGTATCGCCGATTAAAGCACAAAGTTGGGATTGGTTTACTATTGGTAAAGGAAAAATTACCGCAACTTATATCAGTCCTCAGAAAGATTTATGGATTTCGGTTAATAATTATGGTATTTTACGTAGAAATGAGTCGGGTACCATAGATTCATGGTATACCAAAGATAAATACACCAATTACGTATCCTGTTTTTTAGGAGATGTATCGGGTAATATGTATTTCGGAACTAGTGGATTGGGATTGTTTTACATGGACAATACCGGGAATATTAAATCGTACACCACAAAAGACGGATTAATTGGGGATACAATTTTATGTTTAACTAAATCTCCGGATGGCACAATCTTGATAGGAACAACTCAAGGAATGTCCCAATTTACGGGTGCCAAATTTATTAATTTTACGATAAAAAATGGGTTAACTGGAGACCGCGTTAATAGTTTACGTTGGTTTAAAGATGTATTAATTATTTGCAATTCAATGGGTGTTGAAGTAGCGGATGCCTCATTGAATATTCTTAATGTCTTTAAAAATCCCTCGGGTTTATATACAAATAATCATTCGCCGGTTATGGATACAGCGGGTTTAATTTGGTGGGCAAATTCAAGCAAAGGGTTAATAAATTATAATTTCAAAACGAAGACAATTGGATATTTGGATTCCGCTAAATCTAAATTACAATCAAACAGGGTAACCGGACTTGCTTATTTCCCTGCGGCACACCGATTTTATGTAGGAACTCCAATAGGGTTAATAGTTACAAATATCACTGGTCTTTTTAGTCTAAATCAAAAGGATGTTTATGGCAGTTTACCTGCATCCAATATCACATTTTTATATCAAAATGCAGATAAAATTTGGGTTGGTTCAGGGTTAGATTATTATGATTTTGGTGATTTGAATGCGCAGTTAACACGAATTACTCCGTCTACAAACGTATGGACGCGAGAAATTTGTTATCGAAATCGATTGGTTATGCCCGCTCTATGGAATGCGGAGTCTGGAGGAGGGGATACTTGTTATATAGCAGGTTTGCGACCAATGGTTATGCAGGTTACCCCAATGAAATTGCAATCTACCTATGTAAAAACACCCAATTATAAAATTTTTGGAGTGGTGTATGATCAAGAGCGGGCTAGTAATGGTGAGACGTATGCATTGATAGATTCAGGACTGTATAGGTATAAATCTATGGGTGAATTAGAGTTGAAATTGAAGTTCAATATGTCATTGATACCCAAGAAAATATCAGCTGATTCTTGGGGGAACTTGTGGATTAATTACTGGGATACTAACCAAGTTGATAGATATAATTTGATTACCGAAAAAACAGTAAATATTCAATCTGAGTTAACATCATTATCCATTCCCGGTGTATATCGATTATTTTCTGATAGTAGAAAAAACCTTTGGTTAATAGATACCCGAGGTTGGATTTATAAGTATAACGGAACTACCTATGAATACATTGGAGCCTATTCAATTAATACTAAGCCAGAAATTGACATTGAAATGGCCGGTAATGGTGAGATTTATTTGATTTCTAATCGAATGCACGAAGTGTATAAATGGAAAAATCCCAATACTTGGTTGAGAAACATGTTGCCTGATAATATTCAGCCCGATTTATTGTATCGCTTGAGTACCGATGTAAACAATGATCTATGGATTACGGGTTGGGATTCTGCCATGAAAACCCAAGCAGGGATCAAATTCAATCTTGAAACAAAAGAAGTTATTGAGATGGCAACCGCTGTAGATGAATTTGTGCCCAATGCAAGCTTCGATAAGATGTGGGCTTTCGGAGCCAATAAATTGGGAATTACTTCCATCATTAAAAGATCCAATGCCATTTTTAATGATCCTGGGTCTAACAAACAATCGTTTTTGGTGTATCCAAACCCCAGTAATTCAAACGGAATTTATCTTCAATTGCCGTCATCAGCCAATACAGAAACTGTAACATTGGTGGATGCTTTAGGCCGCATGATATCGATTAAAATCCAGCCCAATGGATATATGCCAACCCAACATCTAAGTTCTGGTTTGTATTATATCGCAGTAGCATCCAAAGATTCAAACGTGATTTTCCAATCATCTTTCGTGATCGAGTAGATTTGGCAGTATGCCTAAAATTTATATATTTATAGTTGCCGCTTTCTTTTCTATAAAGGCGTTGCATGCGGAATCGGGGAAAGCTTCTCGGAGATTATTTGTTGAACCAACATCCAATCGGATCCCCGAAATTGGTTTAAATGCTAGGTTGTTGTCATCAGATTCTTCGAAAAAGAAAGTAAAATTTTCAATTTCTGGTAGCATCAATGTTGGGCTATGGTATCAGACCATAAATAGCGCAACCTTGCAGCGTAAGACATTGGAATGGTTTGTTCAAGGTCAACCCACTTTTGCGGTAAATAGTTATACATTCCCCTTTAGCGGTATCTATTCAAACAATGAGTTTAATTATACCCAACCATTTAACCAAATTGGGATAAGTCCGAAATTCAAAAAGTTCACTGCGCATTTAGGGTATCGGAATTTATCTTTTTCCAATTATACCTTGGCGGGTGCAACGTTTTTAGGCGGCGGATTTGAATACAATCCTGGGAAATTGAGATTGATGGGTTTTTATGGTCGATTTAATCGGGCGATAGGTGAAGACACGTTAAATAACTACGGTGTTAACTTTACTGTAATTCCAACATTTGAACGTTGGGGGTATGGTTTAAAGATTGGAGTGGGAACCAAAAGTAATTTTTTGGATTTAATTGTTACGCACATCAAAGATGATACTGCTTCAATCAATAGACCGATTAAATCGGCCATTTTACCCGGCGAGAATTTATCTGTGGGATTGTTAAATAAATTGAGTTTTGGGAAAGTGTTTCGCACCGAAGCTGAAGTTGCCGTTTCAGTTTTAACTGAAAATTTGTACAAACCTGAAATTACCACTGGTATTCCGGAATCGGTGAGTAAATTTATAGAGTTGAACTCTAGTTCTACGGCAAATCCTGCCGCAAAATTTCTTGCAGGGCTAAGTATAAAAAACTTTGATTTAACAGGTCAATTTGAATATATCGGCGCGAATTTTCGATCGTTAGCGATGTATTTTATGCAAAATGATGTAATGCGTTATTCGGTTAGTCCATCACTTCGATTATTTAAAGGAAGATTAACCCTTGCTGGTTCTGTAGGACTGCAGTCAGATAATGTTGCAGAGCAAAAAATTATTACTACAACCAGGTTAATTCAATCGGCGAATGTGGGAATCATGCCATTAAAAAACATGATGTTTCAGGTTCAGTATTCCAATTTCGGAACCGATCAGTCCAGCGGTAAAATTCAGTTCAATGATTCCATCAAAATAAGTCAGGTGAATTCGTCCTACGGAGGGACTTGGTCTTATACCTTACCGGGGAAACGGGTGACATCGAACGTAATGCTCTCCACCAATAAGCAAAGTGTAAACGATTTTAATATCGTAACCGCTAGGTTTTCAGCGAGCGATGTGTTGGTAGGAACTGCCAATGGAAGTTTTTCGCTAAATAAAATCAAAACAACGTTTGGATTAGGTTACATGTACAATGAATATAGCAATTATGCAGGAAATTATCAAACCGCAGGTCCATCCACCTCGATTTCATGGGCTCAAAAGAAAGGTAAGTTTCGGGTAAATGCTAGTTACACCCATCAACAACGATTCAAGGAACAAGTGTTGGATGGTAAGATTCAATCACTATCAATAAATGTCAATTATCAAATAAAAAAGAAACACAAATTTGGTGTTCGAACCGTTTTTTCAAATAATACGACTTCCTCAACTTCATTTCAAATAGCTACGCAACAGCGACTTGGATTTAATTATGGCTACACGTTTTAAACATTTCATTACCGCCACGGTATTGTTGATAGGGTTGGTTTCGTCCGCATCGGCCCAACAGTTGGTAGTTTACGTAACAACCCAACCTCCTTATGATCCGAAAATTGGAGCATACGATGAATCATCCTTAGATCGGATTTCTGTGCGCGTACAGAATTTAACGGGAAGCACGCTGAGGGCAAAGTTTCAAGCAAAATTTACGGGTACTAATGGGATAACAATACAAACGGCTCCAGATTATCAACCATCTAATCCAATATTAATTCTACCCAATGAAAATAGGGAATTGGAACAATATGAGATGGAAGCCATGTTGGACCGAAATCATGTATCGTATTCGGGTATAGATCCTGCGGCTCTGTTGGCGTCCGGAACAGTACCCGAAGGTAATTATCAGTTATGTGTTGTTGGTTATAATTTCGATCAGCCAGGGACATCGTCTCCGTTGAGTTCTGTAAACGGTGGCTGCAGTCCCATGATTGGTATTCAATATGTGGAAGCTCCAATTATTGTTTCTGTAAATGGACAACAGAACTGCGGTTCTACCATCAATGCTTTAAACAGTGCCTTTATCAATATCCAAGTAGGTCAACCCGCAGTTGCTTTAAATCAATCCAGTGGCCCAGGTGATTTACGGTATGAATTACAATTGTATGAGGTAGTTACTGATCGAGCTATTAATGACTTGGTATTCAGTTCTCCGCCGTTTCACGAAGTAGAAACAACAGCGCCCTTGTTTACGTTAATCCCACAAGAATTGGGAATGAGACCCGGGGTGAATTATGTTTTTCGAGTAAAGGCATTCGACATTAATAACAATTTAGTATTTAAAAATAATGGGTACTCGCAAATATGTTGGTTCAACTTAGCGGCCGATGATAATTCGGGAAATAATGGAGGTGGTGCAGTTACTAGTTCGTTTTCATCCGTGATTGAGTATCCGGGAGAAAATGATACCATTCCATTCCAATATTTTCCAGTAATAACAGCAATTCGACCAGCAGTTGATAATATAACGAACCTAGAAATTCATGCCACAACCTACCAAGAAGGGGTTCCCAATTCTAATCTCGACGATAACTTTAATATTCGGAATCCTACGATTTCTAGCAATGGTTCGATCATCCGCATTGCTAGTCAACAATACAATCATTGGGGTTGGAGTAGGGGTGTTAATTTCGATCCTAAAACACGAATTCGCATCAGTTCGTCTACCTCCACGGGTGATTCAGGAAAAGATTACAACATAACTTTTTTGCCGATGAAAGCACCGTCTAGGATTCTTCCACCCAATCGATCGCAATTGCTGCGTGGTGATAATAGACCGTCCGTGGGGAGTTTTGGGGTGCATGAGAAAATGTTTATCGAAATTGATTCAAACATTGATTTTTTAAATCCTCGAAGGATTGCTTTTAAAGAATTTCGATATACTTGGGATTTTAACGATATATCGGAGGACAGCATACGCAAAGCCATCTTTTCGGCGAAAAATATTGATGTTCATTTACCGGATAATCGATTTTATCATGCAAGAATTGGGTGGTTAACGGATCCAACCAATCAAACTTCGGATGCATATCATT
>CAZKOM010000063.1:0-12839 GCA_964554385.1 uncultured Flavobacteriaceae bacterium
GTGTTAAACATTGGTGATCAATCATATCGGAATAACTAGCTGTACTTTTTACTCTATTTTGAGATAAACGGTAACTAGGAAAAATATAATTCGTATCGTTTCGCCAACCTAAAAATGGTGTTTCTTTAGAAGAAAAAATACTGATATCTAAATCATCATTCCAATCGCCCAATACCACACCCTTCCAACTTTTTCTGGCATCAATATATTTTTTCAATGCCTCCGCGGCTAATTGCCTGCGATTATAAGCACTTTGCTTTTCCGTTGTGGATCCAGTATTCGCTTTTAAATGGATTACCCAGCAATACAAGGTGTCTTTTTGTCCATTTCTATCCCATTCTAACGCTACTTCCAACGGGAATCTTCCAGAAGCAAACTCAAATTCATAAGCAAGTAATATCGACTTACTGTAAATCAGTTTAAACTGCGATTTTCGATACAGCAATGCTGTTTTTTGTGTTTGAGCATAATTTGTTATCACCGCGCCGTAATCCCCTAATTCATTTTGCAATTTTTGCCAATACCCAGAATTGCTAATTTCACACAATCCCCAAATATCCATATCCATGGATTTTATCACTTTAACCGCATTGGTTAACTGCGTGTTTTCGTTACTTGGTCCATTTAAACTATCGCCAAACCATTCAATGTTCCAATTGGCGATATCCAAAGTAGAATCGCTACCAATTTTAGGCACCTGGGAAATCCCAAGATTTAGAAAATACCCCAAAAACAATATTCCGATTACACGCTTCTTAAGCATCAATTTCTGCGATCAAAACCCCAATGTAATTTGCTTCTCAGTGTATCTAAAAAATGAATATTTGACAATCGCATCAATTGCAATTTGTGATCCGCTTTACGAACAGCCATGTTCACTTCCCCCGAAATAGAATGCGATCGCGCATCCATGCTGGCCAAATAGCTACTGGCTCTCCCCTCAATTTCAAAACTTATCACCACATCATCGGGAACTACAACCGGTCTAACATTTAAGTTGTGAGGAGCTATGGGTGTGATAACAAAACTGTCGCTCTTGGGAAAAATGATTGGTCCACCACAACTCAAAGAATACCCTGTACTGCCGGTTGGGGTTGAAATAATCAATCCATCACTCCAATAACTATTCAAAAACTCTCCATTCAAATAGGCGTGAACCACGATCATACTGGACGTCTCTTTCTTGTGAATAACAAAGTCGTTCAATGCGAAATTATAATCAAACATGGAAATAGACGACTCTAAATGCAGTAAACTGCGGGATTCCAAAGTGAAGTTCCCTTTTTCTATGTCCTCAATGGCCGATTCCAATAAATCCACTTGAACGTCGGCTAGGAATCCTAATCGACCGGTATTGAGGGCTAAAACAGGAATATTGGAGTCTCGGATGAGATGTAACGTATCCAAAATTGTTCCGTCTCCTCCCACACAAATCATTACGTCTACAACCTCTTTATTTTTGTCAAAATAGTCGAATACCTGAATTTTTATATCGCTAGATATGGTGATTCTCAAATGATCTTCCAGCACCGGTGGCACATAAATCTCGTGTCCACGATCTCGCAATACCATCAACAGACGCTCAAAGCCCTCCTGATGTTTGGGGTCTCGAACGGATTTGGCAAATACTGCGACTTTCATTAGTTAGAATATTGTTACAACAACAAAGGTAGTACCTAAATATTAGAACCGCGTTCAAAGACTACAAATCGAAAATCAAATGCGTGTTTTTCATCGGTCGATACTGCTTCTGAATAAACCGGCTTCCATGAATTTGAAATTTCGGGGAAGTACGTATCCGCATTCGGAAATTCTGCATCTACTTCCGTAATGTACATCCTTTCAACTCTCTCAATAGCTTGGTTATAAATCTCACCCCCTCCAATAATCATAATCTCTTCAGAATTTACTGAATACCCTTCGGCAGCATTAGGAATTTCCAACTTTTCTCGGTTCTGTAGCCATGTTTTTGCAACTTCCAATGCCTCCTCCCAGGAATTTACCTTTTCAAACCCTTCCATAACGTCCGATGATCTCGTTAAAACGATATTTAATCGATTTTTCAACGGTTTTCCAAGGCTTTCCATGGTTTTTCTACCCATGATTACCGGCTTATTTTTGGTATGTTTGATAAACCACGAAAAATCCTTGGGTAAATGCCACAGCAATTCGTTGCCCGCTCCTAGTTCACGATTTTTCCCTACCGCCGCAATGAGTGCTAATTCCATAATTCAAACTTACTACAAAATCGCTAAAACCCGTTGAAATTAGTCGTTTATACCCGTTTCTAATCGTTTATATTCGTTTAAACCCACTAAATCTGCCGATATAGCCGTATCTTTGCAAGTTCAAATTTGTTATGAGTAGAATTGTTGCCATCGTGGGTAGGCCTAATGTGGGTAAAAGTACCTTGTTTAATCGTTTAACCGGGGAATTTAAAGCCATAGTGGATGACTACAGCGGGGTAACCCGAGATAGACATTATGGAATGTCTGATTGGAATGGGATCGACTTCACCGTTATTGATACCGGTGGTTTTGTACCCGAAAGTTCGGATGTATTTGAATCCGCTATTCGAGATCAAGTTCATATTGCCATTGACGAAGCCTCTGTTTTAATCTTTATGGTGGATGTGCAAAGCGATGTCAATCCCATGGACGAAGAGTTTGCTCAAATTCTACGAAAGAGTAAAAAACCGGTAGTGCTTTGCGTGAACAAAGTAGATAACGACAGACTTCGAATGGAGACTTCGGTATTTTATGCCTTAGGATTTGATCATTACCATGAAATTTCTGCTACTAACGGAGGAGGTACGGGTGAATTATTGGACGAGGTTGTAGAATTCTTAAAAGAAGAAGCTCCCAATACCGAGGAAGATACATTGGCCAATTTACCAAGAATTGCTATTGTTGGAAGACCTAACGTGGGCAAAAGCTCTTTAATCAATGCACTTCTAGGAAAAGATAGAAACATAGTTACCGAAATTGCAGGAACTACCCGAGATAGCATCGATACTCATTACAATGCTTTCGGAAAAGAATTTGTACTAATCGACACTGCCGGAATCCGTAAAAAGAGCAAAGTTCACGAAAACATAGAATTTTATTCGGTGATGCGAAGCTTAAGAGCCTTGGAAAATGCCGATATTGTAGTACTTGTAATTGATGCTACACAGGGTCTTGAGTCGCAAGATTTGAACTTGTTCTGGATGGCACAGAGACAGGGTAAAGGGATCATTATTCTTGTGAATAAGTGGGATTTGGTAGAAAAAGACACCAATACACACATTGAATATTCCAAAGTTATCAAGGAAAGCATTTCACCGTTTGTAGATGTGCCTATTCTTTATATTTCAGCATTAAACAAACAGCGGATTTTCCAAGCAATGGAAACCATTATGCAGGTGTACGAAAATCTAACCTATAGAATTCCTACCCATAAGTTAAACGATTTCTTATTACCGATTATAGAAGCCTATCCCCCACCAAGTAAAAAAGGTAAGTTTGTGAGAATCAAATTCGTAACCCAATTACCTTCCAAGAGAATTGCTTTCGCATTATTCTGCAATTTACCTCAGTACGTAGCAGATAGTTATTCAAGATTTCTTGAAAATAAATTGAGAGAATCGTTCCCATTTTCAGGCATTCCTATCAGTTTGTTCTTTAGAAAAAAATAGAATTTTCTTCGTTTATCGGAGTTCTCTGATTTCATTGAATCACGCCCACGCCCTACAGAAAAACACCAATTACAATGAAAGACATTCGGGATTTAGACCTTACTCAGATAACCGATGCACTTAAAGAATGGGGTGAGCCCTCATTTCGCGCCAAACAAATTTATCAATGGTTATGGCAGAAAGGCGCCACTGATTTTGACGCAATGACCAATTTATCGAAACCTCTGCGTGATAAACTTAAAGAGAATTTCTCGTTTGCCATTACCACCATCCATACCGCTCAAAAATCTTCTGATGGCACTATAAAAATTGCTTTCCAATTGCACGATGGGTTTAAAATTGAAGGAGTACTCATTCCAACATCATCGCGTACCACAGCTTGCGTGAGTTCGCAGGTTGGATGCTCCTTGGATTGCAAATTTTGTGCTACCGGTTATTTGAAGAGAGAACGGAATTTAACGGCAGCCGAAATCGTAGATCAGGTTCGATTAATCAATAATTTAGCCGAAGAAAACTACGGAAAACGATTAGATAACATCGTATACATGGGGATGGGCGAGCCACTGCTTAATTACGCAGCGGTGATGCGCAGCGTTCACTTGTTAACTAGCCCAGACGGTTGGGCAATGAGTCCTTCTAGGATTACAATATCTACAGCAGGCATTGCTAAAATGATTCAAAAATTAGCAGACGACGGATGTAGAACCCATCTAGCCCTGAGTTTACATGCAGCCAACAATGCAAAACGCTCGGCGATCATGCCTATCAACGAATCCAATACCTTGGAAATGTTGGCAGAATCATTAAGCTATTGGTACGAAAAAACCGGGGTGAGACCTACCCTTGAGTATACAGTAATTGAAGGTGTTAATGATGGTGTTCAAGAAGAAATTGATTTAGCCAATTTCGCAAGAAAGTTTCCATCAAAAATTAACCTGATTGAATACAACCCCATTTCCCTGGCAGATTTCCAACCAACCGGAAGATTGGATGCATTCGCTCGCGGACTGGAAGCGCGCAAACTTATAGTCAATGTTCGCAGATCCCGAGGCAAAGATATCGATGCCGCCTGCGGCCAACTCGCTAATAAGTTGAGTTAATAGCAAAAAAAATAATTACTTTATTATAGGAAGTAACTTGGATTCTTCCCCGTTACGATGCTTTACTTTCAATAGATAATTTCCCGATGTTAGTTCCAACGGTAATTTGAAATCAATTTGGTTTTTCCGACCTACCGCTATCTCCTTCAAAATCCTTCCCTGCATATCCATTAACGCTACTCCCAAAATATCATTTCCATCCTCTACAGAAATTTGCATTACTTCACCTGCTTTAACAGGTACCGGTTGTAAACGTACGACTTCCGTTACTCGCTGAATCTTACCCTGTACGCCTGCCTGCTCCGTTGGGGTAATTACCAATGAAAATCGATTGTCCTCTACCTGTAAGTCGCTGCTCTTGCGCTTAAACAAATACGTGCTTTCATTAATAACCTTAGTCCTAACTCCTGTTACCACATCCAACAATTCAATCGAGTATAACTCCTGTTGATCGCAAGTATTAAAAGTAAATTTATAGCCAAAGGTATCCAATGTTTTTATTCTTAATGGAACCATTATCGCATTCACAACCACATCTTCTCGTCTATCAATTCCTAACCATTCTTTATCCGCACTTATTGTTCCAACACCCAAATACCCTGCATACAGCTTATTCATATCCATGGCATCCACACCTTCTTTCGCCCCGTTAGCCGATTGATTCCATTCCAATAAACACTTATCCATCAAGGGGCTGGCCGATTCGTTTTCATATGATAGTTTTATTTTCAACTGATTGCATGGTACGTTATTAGTCATGCGAAAAGCCGATACATTCGGTTGCGTATATACCCTATCTGCCTCATCGAAGGTCACACTAGGACTTGAGCCCGTTGCAATCATAAACACCGAGGCACCCATTTCTATAATGCTGGATTGCGCTGTTGTGGAAGCCTCAAAGGCAGTAGAACCCGTTAACACCACACTTCCACTGGATCTATCGTAAATGTTATACATCCGTTGCTTCGGTTCGTATACCAAATATTTATTGGCAACGTTACTGCGTGTTATTAAGTTAAAATCAACGTTGGCAGGATACGGGTTAGCAATCAAATTATAACCCTTTAATGAACCAGAACCACTGTACGATAAATTCACGGTCTTACTTCCAGAATGAATTTGACCTTTGAAATCCATGGATCCCGCAGTAGCGGAAGCTAAATTATTACCTAAACCTTGAGTCCCCATTCCACGGAAAAACAATAATATACCCTGACCTACGGGAATTTTATTGGCCGAATTTCCGGAAGTGTAATCTGCCCACGAACTGGTAATTTCATTCCAATATTTAATGGAAGGAGCGCAATAAGAACAAGATGTGTTGAATGAGAAAAACGAATCTCTATTATCACCGCTATTGGTTCCACTAATTACAATATCATCGGTAATTTGAGAAATATTTACGGAATTCTTCATCGGAAAACCCACCGTTCTCCATGCTCGATTGCCACTGTTGTACATCTCCCATAACACTCCGCCTGTTATACTTCCATAAGTCTTTATCATACCTCTACCAGTGCCATTATTCCTTAATTGCAGGTAAGGAATCCACGAATTCCAATCAGCTGCACTACTACTAGCTGGACTATTAGAACTGAATGTGCCAAACATATTAGAATTATCTAAAAAACCATATATGCTTAATCGACCATTTAACGTAACATTATTGCCTCCGAATTCTGCATTAGGTGCGAATGTGGCATTATTTTTTACAACTACTTCTCCTGTACCACCAAGATTTGAGTTGCCAAATGCGATCGTTTGCTCTCTATCGTCTCCTAACTGAATATTAACACCGGCAACCGGAATTATATTACAACTTAACAAAAAACTTCCCCATGCACTGGTATTATAAGAACTCAATACTAAGCACCCACCTGTTCCAAATGAATTATTTGTGTATAATACCGAATTATACACATAAATTGATCCCCCATTTTGTACTTCAATTTCTATTGTATCGGTTCCAGAAAAACCCATTCTAGCGAAATCCATAAACCAGCCATACTGATACAAACTACTCACATTAATTGTAGATTTCGCAAATGATCCATTACCTTTGGTATAGTTAGAAAACCGTACATCACTATATCGGCCTATTAAGAGTTTGGAAACAGTTTGAGTGAATTTCCCCCCATTATATGGAATATTTACCAATTGAGTGTTCGTATTGTCAAAAATTAAATAATCGGAGTCATGAACAGATGTTCTCGTTGGTTCCCAATTCCCAGCGGTTTGCCAAACTGAATCAATTGAGCCTGTCCACTTGTAAGATCTCCGCACAGCAATAAATTGATTCGTATTTGAAAAATTAATGCTTGGTCGATTACTCAATAAGGTAGTTGAACTATTTCTTTTTACGCCAACATAAATATTTACTGCCGTGGTAGGAGTAGATGTAAATCTAAATTGAAAAACTATAGAATCGGACGCATTTGAAACTGTGAAACCATAGGTTCCCTGCCCGTTAGACCAAGTGGAAGGTGAAGATGGCTTTCTTGGAATGGTGAACCAAGAAGAAGAAATAGAACTATTTCTCCCCTGAACACCAGTAACATCGGCCCAAACTACAATAGAATCACCTGATGCAAGACCTGAATAATGTATTTCAACGTCCTTAGAAATAGGTGACGCTGGATTCGTAACCATAGGGTAAAAACTTGTTGCAGGCTGAATAACTGGACTTAATAAAGATGTGCTCACTGCAGCACCTGCGACATGGATTTTAGTGATATTTTGAGCGTTTCCCGTTACAAAAATGTAAAATACGAACAGGGTTAAAACGATATTTTTCATCAATAAATTAACTTATCCAAAAATAAATTTAGAACTTTAAAAACGCAAACCCTCAAATATTATGGAAAGGCTTCGAATATAAATTCCATAGTAAATGAAAACTTTACTACTTCACAAAATCGCGGTGATGCGCTTCTTCATAAAGTCTTTCCTTAGGCAAGGACTTAAAGTATTCCCAAGTAATGCGAAGTCCCTCACTGCGGTCTACTTTTGGCTCCCAACCCAATACAGCTCTTGCTTTGTCAATGTTAGGTTGACGTTGCTTTGGATCGTCTGTTGGCAACGGCTTATAAATTACTTTTTGATCCGTACCTGTAAGTTTAATAATTTCTTCCGCAAACTGGCCAATTGTTATTTCATTGGGATTACCGATGTTTACTGGATCAGGGCAGTCGCTCAACAATAAACGATAAATACCCTCCACCAAATCATCTACAAAACAGAAACTCCGGGTTTGAGATCCGTCCCCAAATACAGTAAGATCTTCACCGCGCAATGCCTGTCCCATAAATGCGGGTAAAACTCTACCATCATTCAGTCGCATACGAGGACCATACGTATTAAAAATCCTCACAATTCTGGTCTCTAATCCATGGTAAGTATGGTAAGCCATCGTCATTGCTTCCTGGAAGCGCTTAGCTTCATCGTATACGCCACGCGGACCTACCGGGTTTACATTCCCCCAATAGTCTTCGGTTTGAGGGTGTACCGTAGGATCTCCGTATACTTCAGAAGTACTTGCTACTAAAATTCTAGCTTTCTTGGCCATCGCTAAACCCAACAAATTATGGGTACCTAAAGATCCCACTTTCAATGTTTGAATAGGAATTTTCAAATAATCGATAGGGCTAGCCGGTGAAGCAAAATGAAGGATATACTTTAATTCACCCGGCACATGAACAAACTTGCTTACATCGTGGTGGTGAAACTCAAAATCCTCTTTTCCAAACAGGTGTTCGATATTACGCAAATCACCAGTTATTAGGTTATCCATACCAATTACATGGAAACCTTCCTTTATAAATCGTTCGCTAAGATGACTTCCTAAAAAACCGGCTGCACCGGTAATTAATACGCGTTCTTTTTTCATTATTTAATATCTTTTCGGCCTATGCTGTAGTATTCAAATCCCTTTTTCTCCATGGTCTCTAAATCAAACACATTCCGACCGTCGAAAATAACCTTTTCCGATAACAATGTTTCAATTTTACCGAAATCCGGAGTTCTAAATTCGGGCCATTCCGTAGCAACAATTAAGAAGTCTGACCCTTCCAAGGCATGATACATTGAATCGGCAAATACAATGGAATCCCCTAATAACCGCTGAACATTGGGCATGGCTTCAGGATCAAAAGCCCGTACTTTAGCTCCTCGTTTTAATAATTCATCTATCAACTCCAATGCCGGTGCTTCACGGATATCGTCTGTATTGGGTTTAAATGCTAACCCCCACATCGCCACTGTCGTACCAGCTACCGAAGGATAACGGGCATCGATTTTGGGCATCATAATCTTTTTCTGATCATAATTTACCGCCTCTACCGCCTTCAAAATTTTGAAATCGTAATTCACCTCAGAAGCACTATGTACCAAAGCCTGAACATCTTTGGGGAAACAACTTCCACCGTAGCCTATTCCTGGGAATAAAAAGCGCTTTCCAATTCTATCGTCAGAACCTACACCTTTACGAACCATGTCTACATCGGCACCCAACAATTCGCACAAACGAGCAATTTCGTTCATAAATGAAATCTTGGTAGCTAAGAAGCTGTTCGCGGCATACTTGGTAAGTTCCGCACTCCGTGTATCCATATGCATCACAGGATTACCTTGTCTAACGTAGGGCGCGTATAATTCGTCCATCACTTCAAAGGCACGCGCCGAAGACGCTCCAATCACCACACGATCTGGTTTCATAAAATCATCCACAGCAACGCCTTCCCTCAAAAACTCGGGATTGCTCACCACGTCAAACTCACCCTTATAATTGGCCGCAATCGCCGCATGAACCTTATCCGCTGTTCCCACGGGTACGGTACTCTTATCTACAATCACCTTGTAGTCGGTCATGATTTTACCCAAATGATCCGCTACGCCTAAAACGTACTTCAGATCAGCAGCTCCGCCTTCACCTGGAGGGGTAGGTAACGCCAAAAAGATTACCAAACTGTCCTTGATCGCTTCTTCCAAATTGTTGGTAAACGTTAGTCTACCCTCTTTCAAATTGCGCTTAAATAATATCTCTAAACCGGGTTCGAAAATGGTAATCTGACCCGAAGATAACATATCAACCTTACGTTGATCGATATCTACACAAATCACATCATTTCCAGTCTCTGCGAAACATGTTCCGCTCACCAAACCTACATAACCGGTACCTACAACTGCTATTTTCATGCTGGGGATATATTCTTTTTATAGGGATTTAAAAAAATCTTTGATACTTGTAATAATTCTTAACTGCTCGTTTTCGCCTAATTCAGGACAAATGGGAATACTCAACACCGATTTACACAATCTTTCTGTCTCCGGTAAATCCACTTCCTGATAATACGCTTTTTGGCGGTGCAAAGGTAATGGATAATATACCATGGTTGAGATACCTCGGTCTAACAGAAATTGACGAAGAGCATCTCTTTTTTCGTATGCAATTACTTGCAAGGTAAATTGATGAAAAACATGACCGCTCACTGCCACTGAAATACCTTCCTCGGTTTCTCCAGGACTAGTCCTTCTACCTGAGCCCCCTATCCCTAGTGAATGTGATAAGCCTTTGCATTCATCCACAGTTAATGGTAAGCGTATTTGTCCCGTTACCTCTAAATCTCTTAATTGAGAACAATAATTTAAAGCAATTTTAATGCGGTTGAAACTAAACTCATTTAAATAGTTCAATTTAACCCGCAAAACCGCCGCCTGCAGCGTGTCCAATCGAGAGTTAACACCTACTACATCGTGAATATATTTCGTGCTTTGACCGTGGTTAGCTAACTGCCTAATCTCCCCAGCCAATATAGGATCGTTGCAAAATACAGCACCACCATCCCCGAAACATCCTAAATTCTTAGAAGGGAAAAACGAAGTGGTACCCACTGTGCCAATAGTTCCTGCGAAACCACGGAACTTCTCCCCGTTATAATATGCACCAATGGCCTGAGCCGCATCTTCAATTACATACAAATTGTATTTATTGGCTATAGACATGATGCTATCCATATTCGCCAATTTACCGAACAGATGCACCGGTGCAATAACCTTGGTCCTAGGGGTTATTTGTTGCTCAATTTCTTCCACCTTCATGGTGTAATCGTGAGCATCAACTTCAACATAAACCGGTACTAAATCCAACAGCAACACCACCTCTGCCAACGCTGCATACGCAAAGGAAGGAATAATCACCTCACTTCCTTTGGGTAACTTCAAAGCCATAAATGCCAGTTGCAAGGCATCCGTTCCATTACCACAAGAAACTACATGCTTTACCGATAAATAATCAGCTAAATCCGTCTCAAATTGTTTTACCGATTTACCTTGTATAAAATCACCCGCTTGTAACACCGAAGCAATGGCAGCATCCACTTCAGGCTGTAATCGCCGATACTGTCCTACCAGATCCAACATAGCTATGGGTTGATTCTCAGTGCTCATTTATCGGATAATTAATACATCTATTAACTCTAAATATTAAACCGAATTTCCAATAGCAATATTAACCTATTCCAAAATCAATGCAATTACTCTTGACTAATCCGAGTGCGCAATACTTCATAGGTTACCAAACCTGTTGCCACAGATACATTTAAACTACCAACCCCTTTGGGCGATAAAGGAATTTTTACCAATGCATCGCACTGCTTCCAGGTATCGGCGCTTAACCCTGTTTCCTCCGATCCCATGATAACAGCAACCGGCCCACTTAAATCAGCATCGTACAAACTATCGGTGGTCTTCTCCGTAGAACCCACAATTTTCAAACCCGAGTTCTTCAACTGTTTAATGGAATGATACAAGGATTGGGTTCTGCAAACAGGAACTTTTAATAACGCTCCAGCCGATGTACGAACCGCATCCGAACTCAACGGGGCCGATCCCTTTTCTGGAACCAAAATTGCATGAACCCCTGCGCAAGCGGCCGTTCTAGCAATTGCACCGAAATTTCGTACATCCGTTACTCCATCTAAAACCAAAATAAAGGGATCTTCCCCCTTCTCATAAGCATCGGCAATCACATTCTCTAAACTAGCGAATTCTACCGCTGAAATCGCCACAATTACGCCTTGGTGGTTTCCTTTTACCAAATGATTTAACCGCTCATTGGGTACCGATTTCCATATCACATTGTTGGCCCTGAATAATTTCATTACCTCCAGCAATTGACCCTGCAAATGCCCTTCCATCAACCATGCCTTATCAATGGTTTTACCCGCCTCCAAAGCCTCCATTACCGGCTTGATTCCGTATACGAATGTATCTTTTTTTATTTTCTCCATAGTGCGAAAAAAGGTAGGCCCAAGGACCTACCTTCTTTTAAATTTAGTTATTTATAATCCGTTACAATACTCCGGATGCTTTCGTTTTAATCTCTTTTGCCCAGTCTGCTTTCCCTGCTCCTTCGCACTTCTGAATGGCTTGTTCTAAGATCTCTCGAGAAATTTGAACCTCACGCATACCAAACATTTGATCATCCCAACGCTGGAAATACGTACCGTATTCAATACAATCCTTAACGCAATCATCCAACATCTGTTTGGCATCTTTCTCTGCACCCAAATCCAAGAAAGCCATCGCATATTCGGCCTTCATGTCTCTGCGCATTTGCATCACCGTAGAAGGTATCTCTACCAACATCTTACGCAATGCCTCTACACCCTTGGATTTATAAGTTTCCAATTGACCTGCCTCGTAAGTCAAATAGTCACCTACCGTAGCATGACTGCCAATATTAGCACCCATTTTCAATACTTCAGCACGCGTAGAAGTAGTTTTGATTTCGCCTTTATTTACCGCCTCTTGAATGCGTTTAAATTGGTCGATATGGGCGTAAGAAGCCTTCGCATAGTACAATCCCCACTTGATGTAATCGTTTGGTACATAGGATGCCTTTTCGTCCAAGAAGAAATTTTTCTTTTCCTTCATTCCGTAGTAACGATAGTTCTTCACCAAATTGTTGAATAACTTTTCTTCGTCCATGCGCAATGGCTCTCTACCCGCCTGACCACCATTAATAGGCACAAACTTATACACCAATCCCTCTAATTGTAGGTAGT
>CAZKOM010000064.1:0-12470 GCA_964554385.1 uncultured Flavobacteriaceae bacterium
GATGAAGTACCAGTGAAACCTTGTAAGAATATTGGTGCAGCACCGCTTAAGCTTTCCACCATGTTGCGGTTCATACCGAAGTTACCATAAACATTAACTACTAGATCTTTCTTTTTAATTACGTTTACATTAAGATCTGCTTCAAATCCTTTGTTGGATAGATCGGCAGCATTTTTCCACTGATTAGAGTAGCCAGTAGAATTAGCAACGGTAATGGGTAATACAGCACCTTCGATGTTGTTTTTGTAGTAAGTAACTCCTAAAGAAACTTTATTCTTGAAGAATTTAAAGTCAGCACCAATCTCGATTTCCGTTTTCATTTCAGGACGGATATCAGGATTTCCCTGAGTTGAACTGCGATAGATAGAACCACCAAACAAGGAAGCATCCATATAGTCACCCCATCCTGAAGAAGAACCTGCACTTACGTAGTTAGTATTCCATATGTACGCTGGAGGAGCAACACCTACACGGCCTCCAGAAGCTCTTAATTTAGCGTAACTTAATAGATCACTTTTTGGTAAATCTTTAGAAAGTTCATATGCTAAACTTGCACTGGGTGAAAAGAATCTCTCAGCAAAAGTTGAAGAAGCTTCTGAGGCTGCAGTTGCTTGAATGAAGAATTTATCTTGAATATCAAAATCCAAAACCGCATACAAACGATTATTCAACAATTCGCTGTATGAATTAAATGGATCTTGGTTTTCAGTGGTTGCATTAATAAACGCAAAACGATCTTGGTCTCTAATGATGAACTGAGAAGCAGATCCACCAATACTATACAAAGTGTTGTACGTATACAAGTAACCCGCAGTAGTATTCAAATTGATTGAATTACTTAATTTGAAGCTACTTTGGTTGATGAAATGCATACTTAACTCAGATTCTTGAATGTTTTGATCTGAAAATGAACCATTTGCAAAACTACCAGCGGAATTAACTGGGAAATAAGTAATTCTGCGATCCGTAGACATATCATATCCCATACGAGCGATAAACTTCGAATTTTCTTTCCACTTATAACCCAATTCTGGAGTCATGGTAAAACGAGTTACATTGGAAGTATTGGTTTGCTCATTTAAGGTCCAACCTGGGTTATTGTAAGTTGGAGCAGCGTTACCCAAATAGCGGCGGTACCCTCTGTGAGCATTAAAAGTTGGAATGCCCGAAGCGGTATAATAAGTGCCTTTGTAATGAGTATTATCGTAATCTGGGGATGTACGTAAATAACCTAAATATAAGCCGTCTAAGTTTGAACCCTGTTGAATACGATTACTATTGGTTTTCGACATAAACGCATTCAAACCCACATCCAATTTGTTATTAACGTGTTGTGTAAAATTCAAACGAGCCGTTGTTCTGCGGTAATCAGAGGTACCATTTAAAATGCCCTGCTGATTCCAATCGCTTAAGCTAAAGAACATGTTGCTCTTTTCGTTAGCCGATGAAATAGAAAGATTGTTGTTCATGGTGATACCATTACGGAACACCTGATCTCTATTTTTATCGTTATAAACGGTTTTGTCACCTTTGGGACCCGCTGAATTTGCAGCATTCGTGGCAACGTTTGCATAGGTTCCATATACTGTTCCATCGTCAGCTACAAATTTTGCCCCAGCAGTATTTATGCTATCCGATCCATCACGTAAAGCGATACGATCACCAAAGCTATTGGCTGCGTTAGCCGTAAATTTACCTACCGAACCCTGACCAAAAGTTCCTTGCTTTTCATATTCGCGATTAACCTGATCAATGGAATAAGTAGAACTGAATTCGATGGACATCCCGCGCTTACCTTTTTTGGTGGTGATAACGATTACACCGTTAGCGGCACGAGTACCCCAAACGGCAGCCGCAGCGGCACCTTTTAGAACTTCAATGGACTCAATATCCGATGGGTTTAAGTCATTTAAACGCGATTGTTGAACTACTCCGTCTGTACCACCACCAAAACTGGAATTGCTCACAGGAATTCCATCCACTACGATTAACGGTTGGTTACTTCCTGAAATAGTGTTCTGACCTCGAATTTGAATGTAGGCTCCGGCACCTGGGTCACCCGCAGATCTGGTAATTTGGACGTTTGATGCCTTTCCGGTTAATGCTTGGATTACTCCGCTTTCGCCAGAAGAAACTAAACCCTTTCCCTGAACCTGAGATACTGTGTAACCCGTTTTACGGACACTTTTGGTAGTACCAATTGCCGTTACAGTCACTGTACCTACATTCAGGGTGTCACCGTCCGTGCTTCCGCCCGAACCCGCTGTCTGAGCTTTAGCGAAAGGAATCGCACAAGCACCAGCAGCCATGACCATCAATAGAGACTTTTTGTTCATTAGACTGATTGTTAAAAATTTACAGCTACAATCGTAATGAATTTTTAACATACTTTTTTCGATGAAATAACATTAATCACCGATAAGAAACAAAGACCGCGATACTTTACCCCTTGAAAATTATTACAAACAATTAATATTCAACAACTTAAGTAAAAACAAACGAAAAAAATGTAGAAAAAAATGTGGATAAATACTTAACAGAATAGATTCAACTTACTACAATTCACCATATTACATTAAAATAAACAATTGGGTGAACTGCAACTAATTCTTTCAGATCTAACAAAACCTGGTCTGATTATTTTAATTATATGAATCTGCTGATTAATCGAGGAACACAACAACTTGTTCTCAACAGCTATATTTTTCTCCAGTACATTTCCAGATTCCCAATACATCCAAATTGCACCTTCTTCCAATTCCCAGCCAATAAACGACAAAGGTATTTTCTTAGCTTTGTTAAGCTTCTTTTGATCAGCTGCTGATTTTATCGAAAAATTATTACCCACGAATTCCGATAATAATCGATTGTTGTCCGAGGAATTTTTCTTTTCTGGATTGAATTTAACCGAGGATTTAGCATTGATTTCCGACATCACATCGTCCAAAAACAACTTGATACTCACTTGAATCAATTTGGACTTGGGCTTGTATTCAATTTCGGTTAATCCAATATAAAATGGATGTACCATGGATGGGATAATGGCCCATATTGACAACGCAATAATTACGATTCTAATTCTATAAAAAGACCTAGCAATCACTTTTTACAATTTAAATTGATGACATTTCACAGATATTCTAGTAAGCATACCCCATTTTAACGCTGTATTTGTTAGATTGCATTGCGAATTTACAATAGTACAATGATAGATTGGTTATTAAATGAATTTCCAACATGGTTTACTACGGGACTATATCACATTTTAGATTTAGATGGATATGATCACATGTTGTTTTTATGGTGTTTATGCATCCGATACACATTAAACTCATGGAAATCGGTAATCATTCTTGTGACAGCATTTACTATAGGTCATTGTATCACATTAGTTGCATGTACCACAGGATTATTGTCGATCCCATCACCATGGGTTGAACTTTCTATCGCTTTAACCATTCTAATATCGGCAATACTTCCATTTTTAAAAGCTATAAATCAGTCCACAAACATTTCATTTTCAATGCTTTCTACTATTCAACAAACTTCAAAATCGTATTATCTATTAGCTTTGGGATTTGGGTTTATTCACGGCATGGGATTTTCAAATTTATTAATCGAATTGCTAGGAAAAGAAAGTGAAATGGTAGGACCCTTATTTGCATTTAATATGGGAATTGAATTTGGTCAATTATTGTATGTCTTAGCGATATTAAGTATTGCATCATTCTTGCATTCAATAACGCAGAGTATCTATTCTACGTTTATTACCGTATCCTTATTTATAGGAATTCTTTTGTCTTTACCAATGATTGTTGAACGAGTTATCGCCTTAACGGCATAAAAGATTATTTTTGTATCCTTTGAGTTAATTTTTAAGCACATTATGTTTCTTCCGAATACAAAGCATTTTGCAGTTTCCATAGGGCTTTCCTGTTTACTTAACCTAGGAATTGCACAAAATTTAAAAAACAACCCCAGCTCTAATCACGGCAATAAATTTGAACAATTAGGGACAATTTTACCCGATGCCAACGGGTATAGGACAGCCTCTGGAGCTCCAGGAAGTCAATATTGGCAACAAAAAGCCGATTACAAGATTTTCGCTCGATTGGATGAGAAAAAACGTTGGTTGTATGGCGAAGAGACGATTACTTACCACAATCAATCACCGGACGTATTGCAATATTTGTGGCTACAATTGGATGAAAATGAGCATAATCCTACCAATGAATCCAACTATTTTAATGGTAGCGAAAAATCAACCCCGATGACCCCGGGTCAGTTGGAAGGACTGGATGTAGCATCCCGATTAGCTGGATACGGCGTAAATATAGAATCAGTAACCGATGCATCAGGAAAACCATTGCACTTTGTCATTAATATGACCATGATGCGCGTTGACTTACCCAAAGGCCTAAATCCAAAGGAAAAATATGTATTTAAGGTAAAATGGAATTATAAAATTCCAGAAAGAATGAAAATTGGAGGTCGTGGAGGATATGAGCATTTTCCCGATAACAACAACTGCTTATTTACCATTTCACAGTGGTATCCAAGAATGTGTGTTTACAGCGATTACCAAGGATGGAACCACAAACAATTTACCGGAAGAGGTGAGTTTTCATTGGTTTTTGGGGATTTCGATGTCACCATGCAAGTACCTGCTGATCACGTAATTGCAGCAACAGGGGAATGTCAAAACTACAAAGAAGTATTAACTACTGACCAATACAATCGCTGGATGTTGGCCCAAAAATCTTCAGAACCTATTGAAATTGTAACCTTATCGGAAGCAAAAAATAGAGAGTTGAATAAAGATTCTATTTCCACAAAATTATGGCGATATAAAGCAAGCAACGTACGTGATTTCGCTTGGGGAAGCTCACGAAAGTTTGTATGGGATGCCATGCCCACCATCGTGGAAGGAAAGAAAATCATGAGCATGAGTTATTACCCAAAAGAATCCTACCATCTCTATCGAAAGTATTCTACCAAAGTAGTAGATCATACCATTAAAACCTACAGCAAATACACGATTCCCTATCAATATCCAGTGGCCATTAGCGTAGAGGCCTCCAGCGGTATGGAATATCCGATGATTTGCTTCAATTATGGCAGGACTGACGATCTAGGGAACTACAGCGAACGCACAAAATATGGAATGATTGGAGTAATCATTCATGAAGTTGGCCATAATTTCTTCCCTATGATTATCAATTCGGATGAAAGAAATTGGAGTTGGATGGACGAAGGATTAAACACGTTTGTTCAATTTCTAACCGAACAAGAATTTGACAACAACTACCCTTCTCAGCGTGGCCCGGCGCATAAAATTGTTCCGTACATGCAGCTTCCCAAGGATCGATTGGAACCCATAATGACGAACTCGGAGAATATTATTGAATTCGGACCGAATGCGTATGCCAAACCCGCTACTGCGCTAAATATTCTCAGAGAAACCGTAATGGGTAGAGAATTATTTGATTTTGCTTTCAAAGAATATTGTACCCGTTGGGCCTACAAGCATCCGGCACCCGCAGATTTCTTTAGAACGATGGAAGATGCTAGTGGCGTTGATTTGGATTGGTTTTGGAGAGCGTGGTTTTATGATATTGAACCCGTTGATATCAGTTTAGATTCAGTAACAGCATACCGTGTATTTGCAACAACTTCTGTTGCCCCTAAATGGGACACAATAAGATCCAATACAGGAAGATCTCAGGGATTAGGTACCGGCCAAGGGAAAAACCGCAGAACGGGACCCGCTATTACCAAAGGCGATTTTCAACATGTAAGTAAATTAAGAAATAAAGCCAGTGGCATGGTATTCGCCGTTGATAAGGATACTACATTGCGCGACTTCTATTACTACTACAACGCAGATAAAGACACGTTTGGAAACTGGTCTAAAGAGCAATTAGCAGCCAAAGCGAAGACCGGAGAGCCACAAGTAATTGATCGAAATAAGGATTTGGATATCGTGCCAATTACAGAAGCCAAAGAATTCACAGACAAATATTATTACGAACTTACTTTTAGCAATAAAGGAGGCGCAGTGATGCCCATTATTATCCAATGGAATTATACCGATGGGACATCCGAAGTTGATTATATCTCGGCATACATTTGGAGAAAAAATGAATTCAATGTCACCAAAAATTTTGTTAAACGGAAAGAAGTTGCCTCAATCCAGATTGATCCCTTCAAAGAAACCGCAGACATAGACGAATCAAATCAATCCTGGCCCAAACAAGCTCCTGAAATTTCTCGATTCGAACTGTTTAAACAAAAAGCGGGGGACAATAAGCCTGAAAACACTCCTATGAGACGGGCGTTCCTAAAAAAATAATTACTGTGCGTTGTATTAAAATACGTTGACGCATTAGATTTTATAAAAAATCCTCGGTTGTTTTTTACCGAGGATTTTTTTATTATTCCCTAAGCTAATCTTACCGTTTAGATCATGCTACGATGAGAATTTTCCCTACGAGCTCCCGTTGACAATTAAATGACAATCAAAATCAAAACTTATCGTTGTTGTTGATGGTTATTTGAGCATGAAGCCAAGTAAATCAACTTTTTACGGACTTGTATTTCTTTTTTCCTTTCTTTCTACGGGTTGGAATTTTGCTTACAGTCAATTTCACAATTGGACCAATTGTTTCAATAACAACTATGATTTAAAGTTTAACCGAAAGGGTCCTTTAAATGTATGTGCTGACACAGCGCAACTGGGTACAACATACAAAGGAAGTAACCAAACTATTTATTGGTCGGATGGTTATGTAGGAGCAAATCGTATTATTGGGTATTCTGGATACTACCAGGTGGCCATTTTTGATGATTCAAGTTGGTGTGCCGATACATCTGAATGGATTTATGTACAAGTTTCTGATTTAAAAAATACTGTTTATACTGAATATGGATACACCGAAGCCAAAGTTTGTGATGGAACAGCAGTAAAATTATTTTGTTATTCAAAATCCACTTCAGGTTTTCGATGGAATACGGGGGATACTACCAATAGCATTACTGTGACAAAATCGGGTAAATACTATGTTACTCAAACAACAAAATCCAATTGTAATGATACCTCAAACAAGGTATCCATTACGGTTGTGACTTTAAAAACTCCGAAAATCAAAGCATTAACAGACACAACCTTGTGTTATGGCGATACTGTAAAATTAGAATGTTATCAATACGAAGGAAAATTACTTTGGCTTCCTTATTACACCTCTGCAGCCAAAACAGATGTTACTAATGATGGCGAGTACTATGTTTTTGTTCAAGACTCGCTTAGTGGTTGCTATGCCTACTCCAATAGAATAAATGTTCGATTTAAAAAACCCGTTGCCGCTCAGCTATGTATGGTTACCGTTGATAGTGCTACCGGTAAAAACAAATTGGTTTGGAAAAATCAAGGGGAACCAGCTACTAAATATATCATATATCGGGAAGGGAATATAGCCTTCAGTTATAATGATATCGGGGAAGTAAGCAATAACAATGGATCTATGGAGTTCTTGGACACCAACAGTATTCCAAAAGCTAGACCCTACTCCTACTACATCGCTGCAGTGGATTCTTGTGGCAACACGGCCGAAGAAAGTAAATTTTACGCACATACAACGCTTCATCTAACAGCCAGTTTAGGTGTAAACGGCGAAAACAACTTGAATTGGAGTGATTATCTCGGTATTTATCCATTAACCACCTATAGCATTTATCGCAGTAATAAAAACGGGGCATTTACTTTATTGGCTAAAGTTTCTACTAATGTTAAATCGTATTCTGATTTAAACCCACCCAGTGGCGGAAACCGATATTATATTGGTATAGATGCTACCAATTACTGTAATTCTGGTTCAAGCAGTACTGAAACAATCAACTCAAATATGGTTGCGTTTGGTATATTGAATACCTCTGATATAGACATTGCTTCCTTGTCAGTTTATCCCAATCCGGCTGCTGATTATGTAATTATTCAAGGTCTAAGCAACAGAGATTATACCGTTTCATTAATTCAATCCAATGGAATGGTGGTGAAAACTGCTGTAGTATCTGCATCGAATCCATCTTTGCCAATACAAGGAATAACACAAGGTTTATATTTCTTGAAATTCGAAAATGGTAAAACTCTCCCAATAACTATTGTAAATCGTTAAATTCGAACAGCAGGCAATAATTTACAGCGAATTAAGCGGACTACACAACGCTCAGTTTGGTTAAATAGTTCATTACTTTTAATTGTTTAGGTTTGAAAGGCTGTCTTTTTAGGCAGCCTTTTCTATTTCGACGAGAATAGAAAATTTTATGTATTTTGCCGATATGGATAGAAAAAAATTCATCCGATCCATGGGTATTACGGCGGCATCTGTAAACCTAATTGGAAACGTAATTGCGAAAGGTGCATTAAATTCTGTTGAATCTACGGCAATGTTGAGAAATTTAGATCCAAATGAATTAAACAACACCCACTCTCCTACTATCGTAAATACAAATCGTGAATCAACTGAATTCTCTTTTGAATCAACCAGTAAGTTATATGCTGCCGACGAAATCCGCTGGCGAAAAATTCAAAAAAACTATCCCCGAACACCTGGTATTATTAATTTAGAAAATGGCTACTTCAGTCATCAAAGTTGGAAAACGATTAATAAACATTTGGATTTTGAGTTTGATATTAACTTGGAAACCAGTAGGTTCATGCGTACTCAACAACAGCAGGAAATTGAAGCTGCTAGAGTTTCTTTTTCGGAATTTATTGGGATCAACCCTGAGGAGTTAGCATTTACCAGAAATACCACCGAGAGTTTAAATACGGTTATTCTTGGATTTCCTTGGAATGCAGGAGATGAAGTTATTATCGGCGATCAAGATTATGGAAGTATGGTAGAAGCATTTGAGCAAGCTTTATTACGTTATGGAATATCAGTAAAAAAAGTGGCTGTACCTCAACATGCTGGGATTTACCGTGAAGCCCCTAGTGCTGAAAGTAAACAATATTTATATGAACAATCAGTGGTCAAAGGATACACGGAGATGATTACCGATAAGACCCGAATGGTTCATATTACCGACATGATTAATTTAACAGGACAAGTGATTCCAACCCGTCAAATAGCATCGGCCATTAAAAAAATCAATCCCAAGATTTTAATTGTAGTTGATGCAGCCCATAGCTTAGCCCATACACTTGGACCCTACAAATATTCATTTTCCGAGTTATTCGCAAGCGGAGTGGACGTAATCGGCGGAAGCCTTCATAAATGGTTGTGCAACCCCATTGGTGTAGGTTTTTTGGCAATGAAAAAAACATGCATTGAACAAATATGGCCGTTGATGGGCGACACTGGGGTACCCAAAAATAATATTAGAAAATTTGAACACCAAGGAACTAGGCCTATCCAAAGTTTGCAAACCATTAAAATAGCGGTGAATCAGCATAGAATAATTAGCTCTGAAGCGAAATTACAACGATTACAATACCTGAAGTTATGTTGGATGGGAATAGAATTTTCGGAATATGAGACTTCGTATTTTGGAGTAAAAAAGCTACCTAAAAAATGGGAAAAACTCAACAAACAACTGGTTGATTTACGCACTGTAGTTTCAGCCGATGGTAAGCCTATGATACATATCTATGGTCTTCCATGGATAATTCGAAATGAACAAACGAAAAACCCTACTGGAAAGCAACAAGTTCCAACTGAGAAACACAAAGATTCACAAGCTATTGCTCACAAAACCCAGGCAATAGATTCAGTTTTTCCTATCGACAATTCTCAAATTAAAAATCAATCGGAATATTCTTACTCGCTACCTGAGGATACTTACTTCTATCAGGGGGCCATTGCAACTGTTTCGGTAACGGGTTATTCCCCCAACGAATTAGCAAAAACACTACTGAACAAATTTGGTATTTATACCGTAGCCATTGACCATCCAAGAGTTAAAGGTGTAAGAGTTACACCTCACTTAAGTAGTACATTTGAAGACTGTGTAAAATTAAACCAAGCATTGGTCTCATTGGCAAAACTCTAAAATGACCGAAATACTGGTCATTTGTCCTATGTAGCACTACCATATCGGTAAGGATATCAAAAAAATCCCTATTTTCGTTTTTAAAGCGATTATATGTCGGTTAACCTCAGTGAACTCTCCGGAAGAAAAGGGCTAAAAACGAACCTTTTTGAAGAACTTGGTAAATTAGCCAAAGAAACGGGTACTCCCTCCAAAGATTCGATGGAGCAATTGGCTCAAGAATTCTTATTTGGCGATGCCAATGTTTATGGAACTGCCAGTTTTTATGATTTCCTAAGACCTGAAAACCAGGGTAAAAAGGTATACGTATGTAACGGAAGTGCTTGTATGACCGCAGGAACGCAATCGGCGGTAAAAGCCAAACTAGCGGGTACTTTTGCTGAAAATGAAATCGGCGAAATGTGTTGTTTGGGTCGATGCCATGAAAATCATGCTTTCCACATCGATGGACACAACTACAGTGGAAATGCAATCAACGAATTAGATAACGTAATTAGCAAAAATCATGCTGTTCAGGAGCGCTACCACGTTGACGGTTTAGGAACTCAGATTTTGACAGCGGAATTTCCAGGTATTGAAAAACACTACGATATCCTACGGAAAGCGTTAAAGTTAGAGCGCAATGAATTGCTGGAAATGTTAAAGGTTTCTGGACTTAGAGGAAGAGGTGGCGCTGGTTTCCCTATTGCTTTTAAGTTAGAATCAGCAAAAAACACAGTAGGCGATCAGAAATTCATTGTATGCAACGCCGATGAGGGTGATCCAGGGGCATACAGCGATCGATATTTGTTAGAAAATCAACCTCATTTGGTGTTATTGGGTATGATTATCGCGGGGTACATTATGGGGGCAAGTTATGGTGTGTTGTACATCCGTGCGGAATATCCTGAATCCATTACGATATGTCAAGAAGCAATTGCGTTGTTGAGAGAATCTGGTTACATCGGACCGAATATTTTAAATTCTGGATTTAATTTTGATTTTAAAGTAATTGCGGCACAAGGTGCTTATATCTGTGGTGAAGAAACTGCTTTATTATCGAGTATTGAGGGGCAAAGACCCGAAGTTAGAGTTAGACCTCCCTATCCTACTCAAAACGGTTTATTTAATCGACCTACCGTGGTAAATAATGTTGAAACCTTGGCTAGCATTCCATGGATAATACAACATGATGGCGAAGCTTATGCGGCCTTAGGAAAAGGCCGCAGCACAGGCACCAAATTAGTTTCGTTGGATGGTTATTTCAACAGACCTGGGATTTATGAGGTAGAAATGGGTACGCCGTTAAGACAGGTAATTGAAGAATTGGGCCACGGATTTAAATCTTCAGTGAAAGCCATGCATATTGGTGGACCTTTGGGCGGACTGGTGCCTGTGTCCAAAATTGATGCGTTAAGCATCGATTTTGAAAGCTTCGCCTCAGAACAATTTCTTTTAGGCCATGCTTCCATTGTTTGTATTCCCCAAGATTTTCCATTAATCGATTATATCGAACATTTATTCCAATTTACAGCGCATGAAAGTTGCGGAAAATGCTTCCCATGCAGATTGGGTTCTACCCGTGGATATGAACTTATCAAGCACGCGAAAAATGGAACCCCTATCGACAAAGAATTATTTCAAGACCTAATCACCACTATGGAAATTGGGTCATTATGCGCATTGGGAGGCGGACTTCCATTACCCATTCGCAACGCGCTTACTCACTTCCCCCAAGAATTTGAATCGTATTTCCAATCTTAATACATACAGCATGAGCAACATCGCTTTCATCAACAACAGACCTCACGAATTCCTTCCAGGAGAAACGATATTAAAATTTGTAAAACGAATTCAAGGTGAACGAACCATCCCTACATTGTGCGATGTTCCAAATTTAGAACCGTTTGGATCATGCAGAGTGTGCAGTGTAGACGTTGCGTTAGTTCAAAACGGCCCCGTAAAAACCCAAGCATCCTGCCATACCCCTGTTACTGCGGGCACCTATATTTATCCAAGTTCAGATCGCGTAAAAAAACTTAGAAAAAACATCATTGAGTTGGTCCTAACCGATCACCCATTGGATTGTCTTACATGCGAAGTGAACAACAACTGTGAACTCCAAACCGTTGCGGCAGAAGTTGGGATTCGTGATGTACGATACCCTGAAGGAAAAAACCACTTAGATCGAAAGAAAGATTTGAGTCATCCCTACATGACTTCGGATTTTTCAAAATGTATCAATTGTTTCCGTTGCGTAAGAGCATGCGACGAAATACAAGGTCAAATGGTATTGAGTATGGCTGGCAGAGGATTTGATAGTCATATCATCAAAGGATTAAACACATCCTTTAAAGAATCGGATTGCGTGAGTTGTGGTGCATGCGCACAGGCATGTCCAACCAGTGCAATCAGTGATGTATTTGAATCCAAATCCGTGG
>CAZKOM010000065.1:0-12342 GCA_964554385.1 uncultured Flavobacteriaceae bacterium
CTCCCGGCATGGTATCGAGCTGACTACCAACGCAGGCAGCAAATTGCGGCGGAGTTTTCAAGGGAAAGAGAACTGATTGAATTGCGATGGGAAGTCAGTGTAAAACAGCTGTATCGAAAGTTGGAATTGGCGCAATGGCAGTGTCAGTTACTGAATTCGTTGGTTGAAATTAGTGAGTTGTCTGTACAGAAAATGCGAGATCGTTTGAAATTGGGTGATGTAAGTCAAATGGATTATAACCAAATGCAAAATGTTCATGAACAGTTATTGATGCAACGATCTAATTTTTTAACTCTGTTGGTAAATGACGCCATACAATTGGGTTGGCTGTTGGGAGAATCTTCTGCAGTAATTCCAGTTGATTTCAATTTGCTGCCTACTAAATCAGAAAATGAATTGCCACAACTGTATCTTGATTCTCGGTTACAAGGTTTAGTAAATTCGGTAGTTGAACTAACCAATGAAAATGGGAATGCCACAGAAATAGCTGCGGGAAACAATCACCCTTGGTTGCGACTTGAATTAGCTAGGGCAGAACGCATGGATTGGGAATGGCGACAAGCAAAGTCGATGTTATACCCTCAAGTTCAACTGGGATTTGTAAAGCAGAGTTTTCAGGGATTTATTCAGTTACCTCAGGGGGATGTGTTTTATGATAAAAAGCCGCAATTTTCTCAATGGCAAATTGGCTTACAGGTTCCATTATTTACTGCTTCTTTGCGACAAGAAGCGAACTCGAAGGAATTATTATGGAAGGCGCAAGTATTACAAGCGGAGTTCTCAAAATCAGAAATTGATGCGGAATACAATAAATTAAATCAGCAAAAAAACAATTTAATAGGGCAATTGGCTAGGTACCAAAATACATTATTGCCAAATTCTGTACAGAGTTTTGATATTGCTAATTTTCAATTATCCGTAGGCGCGATTTCTGTGTTTCAATGGGAATTGTTGGTTCGTGGATTGACGCAAAATTATTTGGATTATTTTGGGTCTATTCAGGATTTGTCTGTTACTCAATTAATGTTAAAGTATTATAAATCAAATTAATAAAATGAAAATTTTCGAAATGAAAAATAGTTTTTGGGTATTGGTAAGTATATTGATACTGCAATCATGTGGTAATAAGGATGCGGAAAATACCGTATCGGCAAATAATTCTAAACCCGAAGATTCCATGGATTTGGGTGTTGTTTTATCGGATTCGCAACAAAAAGTGGCGAAAATAAAAGTTGCAAATATGGAGCAGCAGAAACTTGGTGGGGTGGTACGTTTGGTTGGGGAGGTTGTTTCAGCACCAACGGGATTTGAATCCGTGGTAGTACCGGTTGGAGGCATAATCCAATCGATAAAGGTAAAGCCAGGGGATAATGTAAAATTGGGACAAGTTTTGTTTACATTGTCCGGCTCTGCTGTTATTGAATGGCAAGAGCAATATTTAGAATCAGCCCAACAATTGAAACTGATGCAAAGTAATTGGGAAAGGGACAAACAGTTATTTGAGAAGAAAGCGATTAGTGAGAGACAGTGGCAGGAATCTCAATCTCAATTTCGAATTGCGGATTCCAAGTATAAGGCATTTAAAGCGAAATTGGCACTTCTTGGAATTTCAACGAGTTCGATGGAAGTAGGTAATATTCAGTCTTTTATCAGTATGCGTTCTCCTGCGAATGGAATGGTAGAGAAGGTGGCTTTGAATCAGGGGGATTTTGCGAATTCGGATGCTGTGGTTGTTCGGCTTACAAAACCATCGGCACAACAGTGGGTTATCCGAGCTTTACCACAGGATGTGGATTTGTTATCGGTAGGAAATCGCTGTATTTGTACGTTTGTAAATGGTAAAGTAGTTGAAACCAAAATCACTTCCATAGCTTCGGAATTGGGAGCCAACAATTTGATTAATGTTTATATACAGTCTATAGTTGGGCAGGGGTGGATGCCTCGTTTTGGAAGTAGTTTTGCCGCTCAAGTTTATCTAAATAACCAACTAAATTGGGTGTTGCCTACTTCGGCTGTGATCGAATCGGATGGAAAGAAATATTGTTTTATTTCTGTAAAATCGGGTGTGTTTCGCTTAACTGAAATCGAAACTATGGGTTCGGCTGATGGTTTTTGGATCGTTAAAAAGCCAATAAACGATAAAGTTGTAATGGAAGGTGCTTATTGGATTTGGATGCAAATGAATCAATCGGAAGAGTAGACGGTGTTTACGGAAGAGGTTGTCCGGGATGTATTTACGGGTGGTTTTATTGAGTTTTTTTGGCCAAAAGTTCCCAAGACCAAATACCCATTTTATGCAAGCGATATCGAAGTGCTACGCCTAAACACCCTAAGCCGTACACTGCGGAATTACGGAGGTTGATGGAACTCGCTTCTGGGAAATATTTGGTAGGGCAACTTACTTCGCCAATTACATACCCCGCATTAACGGCCTGCGCCATGATTTGATTGTCGAACAAGAAGTTGTTGGAGTTTAGTTCCCAAAGAGTATTCTCCAACACTTCTTTGGAAAAAGCTCGGTAACCGGTATGGTATTCACTCACGTGTTGACCCATTAACAGGTTTTCAATCCAGGTGAGGATTCGGTTGGAAAGATATTTTATCATGGGCATTCCTCCTTTGAGTGCACCTACACCTAAAATTCTTGAACCTAAAACAACGGGGTACAATCCGGTTGCTACCATATGAGCCATGGCAGGTATTAGTTTTGGAGTATATTGGTAATCGGGGTGCAACATGATGATGATATCGGCATTTAATTCAAGTGCTTTTCGGTAACAAGTTTTTTGATTTCCGCCGTATCCAAGATTTTTTTCGTGTTTAATTCGATGTTTAATACCCAATTTTTCACCTAATTCTAAGGTTTCATCGCCTCCGGCATCATCCACCAAAACCACATCATCCACAACATCCATAGGGATTTCCCGGTAGGTACGTTCCAAGGTGAGCGCAGCATTGTAGGCTGGAAGTACTACCACAACTTTTTTCCCATGAATCATTGGGCGAAAATAACCAAGGATAAGGGTAAATTTGCAACTGCTTAGTAAGCATGTATTACAATCATGGTAATTAGTTTCAATTTATTGCAAATTGCATCTCGGAAAATTTCTGAGGGTTTGAAACTGATTTTTTGCTTTTGTCTTTTATGGGTAGTTCCTCATTTATTCGCTCAAATCGTTGATGTTAAAATGCCGGAAGGCAGTTTGCCCATGTTGAATTTAATTCAATATGGAGATTCTTCAAAAATAACCCAGTGGAATGAGCGGCGTCGGCAGTCTGAAATGCAAGGTATGCCATTGCAAATCTTACATATTGGGGATTCTCATATTCAAAGCGGTGCATTGTCATTGGTGGCGCGAAAGCAGTTGCAGCAGGTATTTGGATCGGGTGGATTGGGGTTGGCATTTCCTTATGCGGCGGCCAAGACGTATTCTCCTCGAGGTTACAAAACCAGGTATACTGGGAAATTTACCTTTGCCAAGAGTTTTACTTTACCCCCCAAATTACCATTGGGTCTATTGGGTGCAACGATTCATACAACCGATCCAACGGCGAAATTGCGATTTTTAAATTTACCCCCGTCGCCGGTTAATACTAAATTTATGGTAGAGGTTTGGGCCGATGGCTCTGACTCCATGTTTCAATTGCAAGTTTGGGATGGAAGGGTTTGGCAGACAATGGATGTGGTGTCTCAATCTCCATTTTATACGCAAACCGTTGCCGAAGGAGGAAATCGTGTATTATCGGATACTACTACCGATGCTGTAGAATTAGTGAATGCGGAATTGCCTGTATCAACCATATTTTTTGAAGACTGGAAAGTGTATCGATCGGCTATCTCAATTTCCGATTCGGTCGTTATTCGATTTCAGAAACTCAATGAAAAGCAACGTCAAATAGAAATATATGGCGTTAATATTTATAATATTTCCAATTTGGATAATGGTTCAGACAGTGCTACTGCACAACCTTCTGGGTTGTTGTATCATTCGGTAGGTATGGGTGGGGCTCGTTTTGAATCGCTGTTGTACGCGTCTTTACTTCCACAACAACTACAATATTTGAATCCCCAGTTGGTAATTTTGGATTTTGGGACCAACGATGTCGCTCCGTTAGCTACCTATCCTGAAAAATTACGAGAGCAAATTGAAATGTCTGTAGAAATTGTTCAACACGCATTACCTAATTCGTTAGTGATGTTAGTTACGCCGATGGACATGCAGTATAGGGGGAAAAAGGTAGTTCATACCTATCCCTTGGCGGAAGAAATCAAAGAAATTGCTCAGCAGAAAGGTTGTTTGTTGTGGAATTACTATTGGATAACCGGGGCGAAAGGTTCTCTAACACGTTGGCAAGCAGATAAAAAAGTTTCCTCAGATGGAATACATATGACAGAGCCTGGGTATTGGTTGAAAGGAAATTTATTGGCAACGTCGTTATTGGAATTAATATCTTCCGTGAATACCGGCAATTTGCCGATGCAACGGTGGTTGAATGAGGATTCTGTTTGGCTCGTTTGGAATGGCATCTTATCAGAAAAACAACGTAGGAACTCCGGTGGGGTTCGCAGTGAATCTGTTATACAACCTGTTGCTATACAGTCCGATAAAATCAATGTTGGGGTTGCAACCAATTCCAAAGCTGCTCCTAAAAAAAGTCTGCCAACAACAACTTCGCCATCGAAAAATGACATAGTTAACAATGATCGACAGAAAAAGGATCCAGTGAAAATAAACAATCCTCGAATTAAGACTTCCCCATTTATTAATCCCCAAGCGGCGGTATTGCCTTCCAAAAATCAAGTAGCTACTGTTGCACCAGAACGCAATAAATCTAAGGTAGTAGAGAAGAAAATGCGACATACAGTAAAACCAGGGGAAGACATATTTGATATCGCGTTTGAATTTGGGGTAACCGTTGCTCAAATTAAAAAATGGAATGGATTAAATTCTAATAATTTGCAACCTGGAAAGGTGATTGTGATCGTGAAATCGGCCCCAGTTGGTCCTCGTCGATAATATTATTATTGAATCGAAAAAAATTGTACATTCGTTTTGATTTGCCCAAGTGTTCAAGCAAACGTTAAACCCAATTAGAAAATAGATAGATGATGTTCGAACGATTTAATTCGGGATTGATTTTGGGGATATCGGCCATATTGCCAGTATGTATCCAAGCTCAACCAACGGCTGCTTTGGGAGGAAGGGTCGCTTCTAATTCCAATGGAACAAAGAGTGTTGTTGTATATTCATTGGCGGATGACAAGCATTCAACTGCAGATAAAAAGTTTATATTACAGGAAATAAAAGGCGAATTACCCGTTGTAGTTTGTAATTCCAAACCCGAGGTTGCCGCAGCAATCAATAATTATTTGTATGAATCCTTAGTAGCCGATGAGCTAGATGGTGTTTACGGCGATGAAGAAATTGATGAATCATTGGTGTCGCCAGAGTTGGAGTCTAATTCTGCGCCGGATTCATCAACTGAAGAAGTGAGCAATACGAATTTATCTATTTCGGGGGAATTTGATTTTTATGGAGTTTTAGGGACTCGTACTCTATTGGGATTAACCGTGTTTTTTTTAACCGAAAAAGTTACAGGATCCGTAAAGAATCCGGTGTATGTAGAAGAACGAAATCATTATTTATTTGATGCCACAACGGGGGAAGCAATATCGTTTGATTTATTGTCGAAGTTGCTGAGTGTAACTCCAGAGGTAATGCAGCAACGGATTTCAACTGCGTACAGTTTTGCCGTAGATGAGGCCTTAAAACAACCGTGTTTGGTTGAGAATACAGATATGGCTGGCTTATTAAAATTGAATCAGCAATTGCGTAAATCCGATTTTTTAGCCGATGAATTTGTACGTTCTATTCCTGTTTATTTACGTGGAAATTCCTTGGTGCGATCCCATGGGTATCGTGATGGAAATCAACGCGAAGTAGTTGTTGAATATCAACCCGTTGATTATCATAAAATAATCGACCAAAATTATGGGTAATTCCATTGGCACTGCGTACTTTTGATTCATGGATCTTTCTTTAATTATTATTTCTGTATCGGTATTGTTGGTGTTGACGTTATCTGTAACAACCGTTCAACAAGGTACTGTTTATGTTATCACCATGTTTGGTAAGTACCAGAGAATCATGTCTCCTGGACTTAATTTTAAAATTCCATTTCTGGAAGTAGTTTATAGAAAGGTTTCTGTACAAAACCGTTCTATCGAATTGGATTTTCAGGCGATTACGCAGGACCAGGCAAACGTATATTTTAAGGCTATGTTGCTGTATTCGGTTTTTGATAATCAGGAGCAAACGATAAAAAATGTGGCCTTTAAATTTGTGAATGATAGAGATTTTATGACCGCATTAATTCGTACCATTGAAGGTTCGGTTCGTGGTTTTGTAGCTACCAAAAGGCAAGCAGAGATATTATCGTTGAGAAAAGAAATTGTTGAATCGGTAAAGGATAGTATCGATAGTGTTTTAGAAAGTTGGGGTTACCATTTGTTGGATTTGCAATTGAACGATATCACCTTTGATGATGTTATTACGAAATCCATGGCTCAAGTGGTGGCGTCTTCCAATTTGAAGGCAGCGGCAGAGAACGAAGGTCAGGCATTATTAATTACAAAAACCAAAGCGGCAGAAGCGGAAGGAAATGCAATAAAGATTTCTGCGGAAGCAGAGAAAATAGCTGCTCAATTACGAGGTGAAGGGGTGGCTTTATTTAGAAAAGAAGTTGCCAAAGGTCTAAGCGATGCTGCAACACAGATGCAGGGGGCGAATTTGGATTCTTCCTTTTTATTGTTCAGTATGTGGACAGAAGCCATTAAGAATTTTGCTTCAGAGGGTAGTGGTAATGTTATTTTCTTGGATGGTTCTACCGATGGTATGAACAAAACCATGAAGCAAATGATGGCGATGATGGCATCGGATGAATTGGACTTATCCGATAAGAAAATAAAGAAATAGTGAATTCGGGCTGGTTCTATTGGCCAAATTTCATTGAACAAGAGAAGGCCACACAGTGGTTGATTGAGTTACGGAAGGATACTCTGTGGGAACAGGGAAGTTTGCGGATGTATGGTAAAGAAATACCCTTTCCTCGATTAATGGCGTGGTATGGAGAGAAAGGTGCGGCCTATCGATTTTCCGGGAAAACCTATAAACCTCAGGGGTTTACTCCACTTCTTTCAATCATCAAGGAATCTATACAAAACAGTATTCATGATCATTCTGAATTTAACAAACTATTGCCAAGTGCGGGATTCAATTCTGTTTTATTGAATTGGTACAGGCAGGGTCAAGATTCGATGAGCTGGCATGCAGATGATGAAATTGAATTAGGTTCGCAGCCCTTAATCGCTTCTCTAAGTTTAGGCGCTCCGCGGTGGTTTCATATTAAACCCAAGGAAAGAGGTAGTACGGAGAAAGAGCCATTACTGTATGCAGATGCACAGGGCAGTGGGTCCAATACAAATGTATTTGTATTGAATTCTACCCTGGATTTATTTGGAGCTAATGTAAATGAGTCTGCATCGGGATCTCAAAAAATACTACTCGAACACGGATCCTTGCTGTTGATGTTTGGAAATTCCCAACGCGATTATGTGCATGCACTTCCAAAAACTAAAAAGCCTGTATCGGATCGTATTAATCTTACATTTCGCACAATCTTTCCAACAACTAAGTAAGCGAATTTGGCATTGGATTTAAGACGTTGTTATGGTAAACAAGAAAATTTATTCAAGGTATTGTAGGATTGTTTGGTTTTTATTATTGGCAGTCCAGTTTTGTTCTTTGTTTGCACAGTCTTTTTCCGGCAACCCTATTGATGCCTATTTGGATTCCTCCAAACGAGAATGTTTGCGATATTATCCAAAGGATTCCGCAGGTATTATCGGTCTGCCTTTTCCTTATTATTCCCCAAGTCCTGGAAAGGGCGCAATGTTTTCGGAATTGTATTATTGGGATTGTTTTTTTACTAATCGGTATGGATTATTAACTACCGGATTAGAAGCAGATTTAATATTGGCAAAAAATCAGGTGGACAATTTTATTTACTTGGTAAATCGATTTGGGTTTGTCCCCAATGCCAATCGTTTTTCAATGTTAAATCGAAGCCAACCGCCGTTTTTGTCCTTAATGGTAAAGGATATTTTTGAACGAACTGGGGATATAAATTGGTTGGGAGTAGCTTTGGTAGCACTGGAAAAGGAATATCAATTTTGGATGCAACACCGTATAGACTCCTTTCAATTAGGGTCTCACTGGGTTGTACTGAATCATTATGGTCACCATGCTAAGGAACCCTATTTGAAACATTTTTATGGGGTAATAAATCAACGATTACAATGGAATGTGGATTCTTCAACGCTTGGGGTTGTGCCCTCTGCCGTTGACGCAGATATGTATAAGTTAGATACGTTGAAACAATCGGCACACTGGTTGGCAGAGGCAGAAAGTGGGTGGGATTTTACACCTAGATTTTCAGGTAGATGTGAAGATTTCTTTCCAGTTGATTTGAATGCCATATTGGCTGATTATGAGAGGAATTTGCATTGGTTCTATTCTCAGATGCTTGCTTTTGAAACAAGCGATCTAGATAAAAACCGAATGATTATTCGAATATCGGAAATAGAAAAAGCAGGTGCTAGAAGAAATCAAGCGATGAAATTGTTGCTGTGGAATAAAGAAATGGGAGTGTATTTCGATTTTGACAAAAAACGGGGTGTTCAATCAACAAGGTTAACAGCGGCCTCGTTTTTTCCCGTTTGGCTGGGTATAGGTATTACGAATCGGAAGTCGTTTAGAAGTAAAAATAACTCCAAAATCGACAATAAATCAGCGGAATCGTTGCTGAGACTTTTAAAAGACGATTGTTTGATGCCATTGGAGAAATTGGAAGTCTTTAATTACCAAACCCAGTGGAATTACGGAAATGTTTGGCCTCCATTTCAGGCCATAGCGGTTGAATCCATTCGTACATATTTTCCGGAACAATATTCATTTTGGGCCTCGGCAATTTCGAAATCGTATTGTAAAAAAGTGGAGTTGGAATTTAATAGAACAGGGCAATTAAAAGAAAAATACGGAATCAATGATGATGTTAGTAAGGAAGAATACGCCACACCTGCCATGATGGGTTGGACATCTTCTGTGTATCGTTGGCTGAAAATTACCGGGTATTGATATAAGAAATAGCATAATTATCAGTAATTTCGAATAAGGAATCATGCTAACCAAGGAATCGTTTATAACTTCTTTTCGTAGGTCATTTTTAAATGCTGAATCCCAAATTAGATTTATCTTATTTGCATTTGTAGGGGCGGTATTCTTTGGTTATTCCTCTAATTTGTTCGCCCAACCTTGTGGAAATTCTAATACAATTGGGGGATATCCAATACCTAAAAAATGTTTTGAGATTGTTAGTGTGTTGGTGGATGCGTGCGATGGTTCTAACGAGGGACAGAATGAAATGATACGATTGGTTATTGGGAGCAAAACAATTGCTCCGGGATTAATCACTGTTCCCGACTTTAAAACAGGTAGAGTAAATTGGGGTGACGGTGCACAGAATCAATTTTTAGGGTTTAGTGAAGGAAATTCTTCGTTAAAGTTGAAAATAGATAAGCTTAATAACCGTATTGCTGCGGCTGGTAATTGTGGGTATTTGATTTTTGTACCAAATTCCGGTAGAATTCCTCAAAGAACGCAGGCATTGATAATTACATCGGAATCATTTAATCCCGATGCACAGGATTTTTCCGACTTACAGGATACGTTGTATGTAATTGTGCAGAAATCAGGAAACACCGCGGGTCATTTCGTTAATTTCGGTACGGCAGCCAACAGAGAGTTTATTTTGGGGTATAACGGAGATTGCGCTGATACAGTAGAGTATGATCGGGGTAAGTTAGTGAAAATAAACGGGGCGAAAGGAAGTGAGGACGGTGCCGTTGTAGATTTTGATTTTGAAGGAAATGCTACCTACACAAATTATGGTTGTAGGGTGCCCACTCCAAAAATCACGGTGGAAATACCCCCCTTGCAGGCAGTGCCCTGTGGAATAACCGAATACAATTTAAAAGGAATCGTTAGAGGGAGTGGTTGCTTTCAATGGAAACTTGAAAATGCTAGCTTTGGGTATTTCGATAAAGCGAACGAGCTCAGTACGAAGTTAACCGTAAAACCCAGTTTTTCTGGGAAGTTAAAGGTTGTATTGCAAGCTTGGGGAAATTGTGCTATTCCAGTTACAGACACCTTAATAATTGAAATTCAGCCTCAAATTACATCGGATTTTACCATCGATTCTTCAGCCAAACCGATATATTGTTTCAACCGAACAGATAAGGGTGGAACTCATTGGAAATGGAGTGGAGGAAATTTTGTAAAAGATTCAATTTTTACGGCTAAATCCTGGTGCGATTCTTTTGCCGAAGGTAAGCATAGGGTTTGTCTAGAAGTTACCGGTGGTTCGGGTTGTAAGGATACGCAGTGTTATGATTTTACGGTTATAAAAGAGCCGATGATCCCTAAAGAACCCTTCCTTAATTTGGCTAATGTTTTTACTCCTGGAGATCCGAAAGATGGGAAAAACGATGTTTGGCGCTTTCCCCATCATGGTGTAAAAGTATTTTCCGTTAGTGTCTATAACCGCTGGGGTCAATTGGTGTTTCAATCTTCTAATCCCAAGGATGCATGGAATGGTAAGGTAATGAATACGGGTGCTGATTTGCCGGCTGGAACCTATGTTTACACCTTGTCTTACCAATTGGAAAATAATCCTACTACTGTTAAAAATAACGGGGTGGTAACCCTTATTCGCTGATTGTTCGTTATGTAGGGTCTTACAATTGAATTGTGCTTATAGTGTTTTAGATAAGAAGCCCAAAAATTCAGTCTTTAAATCGCCATAGATCTGCGCAAAGGTTACCATTTGTTCTCTTAATTCAATATGGTCTTCCGTTTTTCGATGATCTGTGGCCACGTTGTTTGCCTCAGCGAGGTCTGCAATCAATTTTTCGTGATGATGAATCATTGACTTTAGTTCATCGATCACTTCTTTATGTCGAATAAACTGGTTTTGAAAATGCTCAACTTGTTGCATAACCTCTAGTTTGTTATTGGCGATTGCAACTTCCTCTAGACGATGTTTAAATGTTTTGATTTCATCGATTACAAAGTCGAGTTGAGCGTTAAATTCACGGTGTTCTGCGTGTAATTCGTGTAAGTATTTAGTTGTGCTTTCCATACTATCAAAGTTCGATTAGTTTGGAAAAATATTGGCTGATAATGCTCAGCATGCACAATGATTTTTATCAGTTAAACCGGATTGGATAGGATGATTGGATTGCGCTTTTCGCATGATAATTATCATGGCGAATCTACAATGACGCTTATAAATTTGTATGTGTTTAATTATCAATGAATATGAAATTTACATCAAACATGGGTAAAATGGATCGGACCTTACGATTAGTTGTAGCGTTCGTAATTGGGATTTTGTATTATTTAGACAAAATAACAGGACCGATGGGCAATACTTTGTTGTTATTGGCAATTGTTTTTGCGCTTACCGCTTTTATGCGTTTCTGTCCATTGTATATCCCATTTAAAATGGATACCAGAGAAGAAAAGAACGATCGTTGAGGGTAGTGGGATTTGGTTTTTGTGAACCATCGTTGGGGTAGGTTGTTACTTTGGAGTGGATTCCCCAGATTTAGTGGTTGTTTGGTTTAAACGGGATGTTCGTTTAACGGATCATGCGGCGATTAGTTGGGCGCTAAAGCAGGGGGTGCCTGTTTTGTTTCTGTATATACACGAACCTTTGGTATATAAATCAGCCCATTACAGCCTTCGACATGAACGATTTGTTTGGGAAGGAGTGAAGGATGTTCAAGATTATTTGGAAGGGATTGGAGGATGTTTTTATGCGGTTGAATCCGAAGTGCGCGATGTATTTGAGTTTTTGTTTTCATTACATAAACGATTTTCAGTTGTTAGTTTACAGGAAATCGGCATGGAGATCACGTATGCTCGGGATAGGCACATGGAGCAATGGTTTACGGATAGAGGAATTCATTGGTATGAATTTCCGTATTCTGGAATACGCAGGGGGTTAAAACATCGTAAAGATTTCAATACCTACTGGTATGGATACATGGCTCAACCTATTGATAATCCATCTTTTGAGGCGGTGAATTGGTGGATTGATGAGGATTGGCAGCGGTGGTATAAATGCAATTACTTCAGGGAGGTAAGCAAGGAAATTGGGATAGTTCAAACAGGAGGATACAAGCAGGCAAGGCGTTATTTACATTCATTTTTTCAGGGC
>CAZKOM010000066.1:0-12242 GCA_964554385.1 uncultured Flavobacteriaceae bacterium
GCTTTCTTGTAGTTTCTACGGTGTACATTTTCCGCTTCAGTAAGATCACGGTAGGTTAATCGACCCAAGCTATCTTTATCTACAATAGCACCATATTGATCTAAAACCAGCGTTTTGAAAACATTACCACGGAAAGGCATGAACTCATCAAAATCTTCTAAAGATAGAGGACGATAAACATCCATAGTCCATTCAGCAACATTACCCTCCATGTTATAAAGACCATATGAATTTGGCCAGTAGCTGTAAACTGGAGTTGGCACAAAACCTGCGTCATTCAAACCACCTGCAATACCACCCATATCACCCTTGCCAACCATTGCGTTCAAACGAATTTTACCACGATCATTTTCTTTTTGATCTTTGATTCTAACGGTGTAGTCTGTCCAACCGTATATTTTCTTTTGGTCGATATTAGTAAAGTTTACTTCACCAATATTGTTCTGGGCTGCATATTCCCATTCTGCTTCCGTAGGTAGGCGATATTCTGGTAATAATATACCATCTTCCATTATGGCCTTTTGTCTACGTTGGTCTTTGTTTTTCTTTTTACTATAGTCTTTTAATGGCGACTTTTTATTTTTTGATACAAAATCAAACTGGTTTGCCAAATAAGCGCGTGTATTGAAATTGTTGTCGTCAACCGCATCGGTTTCAATTTTAAAAATTACAATACCTTCACGATCTAAGATGTACTCATTTACGCGATCTGTTCTCCATTGAGCAAATTCAGATGCTTGTTTCCAACTTACCCCTACTACTGGGTAATCTTTGTAAGATGGGTGGCGGAAATAATATTCAACGAAAGGTTCGTTAAATCCTAATTGTCTTCTCCAGCACAATGAATCAGGCAGAGCTTTTTGATACACTTCAGGATAAGAAACAAATGTTCTTCCAAGCCAATAAACGTAATCTTTGTACTGTTGGTTGCTGATTTCGGCTTCGTCCATGTAAAAAGAATTTACTGTTACTGTTCTTTCAGTGTTGTCGTTGTTGTGTAAAAGGTCGAATTCCGTAGAACCCATAGTATACGAACCACCTTCAACCAAAACTAAACCTGGACCAGTTTCTTGGCCTTTGTACTTAGGGTTGTAAAAACCGCCCCACTTGGGATCATTGTAAGTCTGACCCGTAGTCTTACTTACCGGTTGGCGTGCACATCCAGCGAATCCGATTATCGCTGCTGCGGCCATCATCCATGCATTGTTTTTCTGTAACACGGTGTGAATTATTTGTTTATTATAACGACAGATATTCTGTATTATTGGCAAATGTAATGTTTTTTTCCATTTTTTGCAGAAAAAAACCCGAAGTTACTCGGGTTTTTATTAATGCAATATTTGTAAGTTTAAAATTCTGGACAACGTAATGGTTTAAATGGATGTCTTCCTGGAGGAACACACCAGTCAATAGTTGCACTAATTTCATGGCTAGAAGGAATAGCAGTTCTACCATCACTTACAGTAAAGTCATAACTGTATCCAAACTTAAATCTATCTTTTCTAAATCCAACTAACATAATGATGGCATCTGGATTTTTCTGCTGTCCAAAGGTTTGTCTAAACCACAAACCCGTTACCAATGGTCCTTTGTTTGCGTAAAAACCGATATTCATTTGAGTGAAGTTACGCTGCTTCATGAATAACATGTTGGGGGAGAAGTTGTTTTGTTCAAATCTACTTCTAGACATAGGAATTACACCGCCAGTATGTACAGTAAATCTGCGGGGGTGCACTTCATCTGGGTTTTCAAAGAAACTCCATCCAGGTTCGGTAATGTTGTGTGCAGCAAATCCAATGTAAAACTTCTGTGTATACATTATCCAACCTGCGTTGAAGTTGGAGTATGTTTTAGTTAAACTTGGTGGTTGTTCTCCTGTGGCGTTAACAAATCCTTGAGTGGGGTCAATTTGATCCGAAAACCTTAATTTACTCCAATCCAACGATTTATTTACAAGTGATCCTTGTAAACCAAAACGCATGAACATACGTTGTCTCCTGTCTAATTGTAATAGGTATGAATATACTCCACTTACACTAGTTGTGCTTAATAAGCCTGTTCCAGCAATATCATGGAATACCATCGCTCCTAAACCACCACCTACGGCTGGGATATGTTGGTCCCAAGATGCAGCGAAAGAACGAAAAGTTCCTGGTAGGTTAGGCCATTGATTTCGATAATTTAATGCGATTCTACCAGCTGCTCCATAACTACACACAGCAGAACCTGCAAGCGCTGGATTCGTGTAGACAGGAGAAGCATAAAATTGTGACAATTCAGGATCTTGAGCTTGTAACTGCAACGTTATAGCTGCAGCAAAACCAAATCCAAGTGCACGTAATGTTCTGTTCATATGATTGACAACTAACAAAAGTACAAATAAAAACGATTTATTATTAGAATTATTGAATAATTGCAATTTTTAAAAAAAAGTTGGGGAATTTTGTCATACTAACGTCACTTAGACAATAAATCTGATTAAATTTCGTAATTTTAGAGTTGATTATGATAAATCGGTGTGTAACAATATTCCTTTTTCTATTTTGTTTACTGTCACAATCCATTGCACAATCTCGATGGTTTGACAATGGCGGTTGGGTGAAATTGAGTTTTGATCAAACCAATATATATAAAATCACATACGAAAATATTGAAGCTTGGGGATTGAACCCATCGCAAAACAGTCCAGATAATTATCATTTATTGGGGATTCAAGGGAATATTCTGCCTTCAATAAATCCTGATTCAGTAATTGCTCAAACAGAAGAAATTCCAATGATGATTGTTAAAGGGACTGATAATCAGTGGGGACCTGGAGATTATTTTCTGTTTTACATTACGGGGTCAAAAGGTTTTACCAATTCTTCGTCTTCAGTCGTACACTATAAAAATATATATTCAATTAAAACACACGCTATTTTTGGTTTTAACTCAACACCAGCAAAAAGAATAATCCAATATCAATCCGTTGAAATTCCAAATAAAGTTATAGATAAATCAATTTGGGCTTATGTCCACGATTCTGATATTGTAAATTTAAATGGTATGGGAAGGATTTGGATGGGTGAACGCCTGGGGAATGAAACCTTATCTCGTAACTTTAATTTTTCATTGCCAAATGGATTAGATACGGTCCAAGTGCAAGTTGCTACTGGTAGCGCTATTGAAGAGTCAAATGCAACATTGTATTCTTCATTAAATCGCGTTCGAGATACCTTAAGCCTGTCGGCATTGAATGTAGGTAGTTACGATAAATACAAATTGAACAATAGGAATTATGTAGTGCCGGTTGAAAATCAACGGTTAGACATTTCTTTACGTTTGGTAAGACCCAATTCAAAATCATCGGTGTATCTAGATTACATAAGGATTACGGGGAGAAAAAAGATTGAATTTACAGGAACACCATTGATCCTAATGGATGATGCCTGGATAAATTCAAGTGAATCTTTTTTGATAAAAGCACAAAATTCAACCGGTAAACAGCTTCGATTTTGGAATGTTTCAAATAATTTAAATCCAGAGGAATGGAAAATCAATCAGATGGGTTCTGAATGCCAAATAATCATTCCTTCTAATGCGAATAAAACTGAATTTGTGTTATTTGACGAATCTACGGCGAAAACCCCTAATTTTATTGAGCATTTTAAGAAAGGTTCACTGTTTACCCCATCAGATGTTCCTGATTTATTAATAATAACACACGAATCATTGTTATCTGCGGCTAACCGATTGGCAGATTTACGCAGAAGTCAGTCTAAGATTGTAAAAGTTGTTACGCCGCAAGATATTTATAATGAGTTTTCAGGTGGACAAGCCGATTTAATTGCAATTCGTCGTTGTATTCGTTGGCTTAAGCAGCAATCGGACAAAAATAACGCTAATTTCAGGTATGTTACATTAATGGGAGCTGCAAGTTATGATATGTTGGATCGAATTCAGAACAACACCAATAGGGTTCCAATTTATCAGTCCTTTGGCCATTCTCCGGCAGTTATTTTCTGTTTGGATGAGTATATCGCATACACTGAACCAAGGCAAGGTGATCCGGAAATCTCTAGAAGTGATAAATTAGGGGTGTCGGTAGGTAGAATACCTGCCCGCACGCTAGAAGAAGCCAACGGTTTTGTGGATAAACTCATTCGATACGATAGCAAAAAATCCCTTGGTCCTTGGAGAAACAATATCGTTTTTACTAGCGATGATGCAGATCAAGTGTGGGAAACCGAATTTGTAAATCAAAGTGAAGAATATTCAAAATACATTAATCAGAATAACCCAAGTGCAAGAATTCAAAAGGTATATGCTGATGCATTCAAACAAATTGTCAATGGTAATAGCGAACGATATCCCGACTTTACCAATACATTGAATACAAAGATCACTGAAGGTAGTTTATTTATTAATTACCAAGGACATGGTGGAGAAAAAGGATTAGGACAGGAATCATTACTTGACATTCCGACTATCAAAAGTTGGAGGAACGAATACCGCATGCCCGTGTTATTTACAGCTACTTGTGAATTTACTAAGTACGATGATCCAAATTTTCAAAGTGCAGGTGAATTAGCTGTATTGAATCCCAATGGGGGAGCAATCGCTTCTTTAACTACTACTCGTTTGGTTTATGTTCCGTCAAACTCAGCAATAAACAGGGCGTTCTGGACTCAATACGGATTTCCTGGTCCAAACGATCCCATTCCAACGGTTGGGGATGTTTTTCAAAAGTTGAAAAATAGACCTAACAAGACAGATGACGATAAAAAATTTGCATTGATGGGAGATGCCAGTATGAAATTAGCTTTTCCTGAACATTTAATCGTGGTAGATTCAGTTCAAGGTAAAGATTTTAATACTTTCGTAGATACCCTGAAAGCGTTTGAAATTGTAACATTGAAAGGTCACATTCAGGAAAGAGGTAAAGGTCTAATGAATGATTTTAACGGTAATTTATGGGTAACTATCTTTGATAAGCCAATTAGCCAATTCACTTTAGATAATGATAATAATGGTGCAAAAATTACGTTTGAAGAACAAAATTCCGTTATTTTCAATGGTCAAGTCTCAGTAATTAATGGGTCATATACTGTTGTATTCGTCGTGCCAAAGGATATATCATACCAAGTAGGCGTAGGAAAAGCAATTTTTTATGCTCACAATAATGTTACTGATGCCACGGGGGGGTGGAACTTTTTATTAGGTTCAAGTTTAAAACTAAATGAAGTGGATTCGTCGGGGCCGGTTGTACAGGCATATTTACAGGATACCTCTTTTGTTTCTGGTTCAACGATTTCAAAAAATGTTGATTTTATAGCACGGATTTATGATGAAAATGGTATAAATGCTACTGGTTCAGGAATAGGGAGAGATATGGTATTAGTTATCGACGAAGGTACAGAATATGAAAAAACTATTGTAGTAAATCAGTATTTTCAGTATGATGTTAATTCGTTCAAAAAGGGAACCCTTACAGTTCCATTGGTAGATCTAGAACCAGGACAGCACAGTTTCCGTTGTAAAGTTTGGGATATTTTTAACAATTTTGGATCAGGTGAAACTGAGGGTATCGTAACACCAGGTAGGCAATTGAAAATTAATGATTTTGGTGTTCGTCCAAATCCAATTACCGATGAAAGTAAATTGTGGTTTAGTCACTCACTTCCAGGCGAAGATCTTAAAATAGAATGGCAAATCACCGATTTAAAAGGAGAAATGGTTGAAAAAGGAGATATAAATATTGAGGCAGCTTTTGCTAATTCAGTTATCAATCTCGAGGGAGTATTACCTAAAACTGGAACACTAGCCCGTTCACAACAAGTATCCCAAGGTATTTACTTTTATAAAATTTTCATTTCAACTGCCGATGGTCTGCAATCTACTATCGGAGGCAAAATAATATATAATCCAAATAAATAATAGAAATATAATCTTTACTTCAATGACATTTATACCCAATAGAATTAGGATGCTTGATTTCAAACCTATATTTTTGCCAAAGTTGATGATGAATTCTTTAGGTAAATATATTCTTTCAAGTGCAATAGCGTTAGGGGCTATAATACCCAGCGGTAAGGCTCAAATTGGTACTAAAGATCTCACTGGGAAGTTAGCCAATGAGTTAAACGCAATCACCACAATGGTTCCGTTTTTAACGATCACACCCGATAGTAGATCAGCGGCCATGGGCGATGTTGGTGTTGCACTCTTTAGACCCGATGCGAATAGTGTGTCGTGGAATATGTCAAATCTTGTTTTTGCCAATGAAAAAACAGGGTTCTCGTTGTCCTATGCTCCGTGGCTAAGACAAATTGTAGATGATGTTGGATTTAGTTACTTATCCGGTTACAGTAAAATGGGTGACAATGTTGCTATCGGCGGTTCATTTAGATATTTTTCTCTAGGAAATATTCAGTTTACCGACATCGACGGTAATGCTACCGGTAATTTTAACCCAAATGAATTTTCATTAGACGGTGGAGTTGCCATAAAGTTAAATAAGAATTTTGCATGGGGTGTTAACTTAAGATTCATTTATTCCAATTTAACAGGAAACAGAGCCATTGGTGGAATTGATTACAAAGCTGCCTTAGGTGGAGCAGGGTATATTAACTTTACATATAAGACTGAGATTAAAAACGGTAATAAATATGATAAATTGAAAGCTGGAATAAATATCCAAAATATTGGCTCGAAGATGACTTATTCATCTAGAGAGAAATTGGATTTCATTCCTACAAACTTGAAATTAGGAGTTGGTTACACAACCGATATTGATGATTATAACAAAATCAGTATTTATGCCGATATCAATAAACTTCTTGTGCCAACTAGACCGTATTATGTACAAAAATGGGATGGCGGTGATTCAGTTTCTTCAACTGGTGACAGGATTTTATTGGCAGGTAGAGATCCAAATGTAAACGTGGTTCAAGGAATGGTTCAGTCTTTTTATGATGCTCCAGGTGGTATGAAAGAAGAACTCAATGAGTATATGTTGTCAGGTGGAATGGAATATACATACAACGATCAGTTCACCATCCGCGGAGGTGTGTTTTATGAAGCACGTGAGAAGGGTGGTAGGCAATATGGTACCTTAGGTTTTGGTATTAAATATCAAACAATCACCATAGATGCAGCTTACTTAGTTCCATTTGTACGTAGACATCCTCTTCAAAACCAAATGAGATTCTCATTCTTGTTTGATTTGGGAGCCTTATCGGATAAATAATTTCTTACTATTATCATTATTTAACACACTAAATTTGCTACGATGAATAATCGAAGAGATTTGTTATTGCAAAAAAGAGAGGAATCGCAATTAGGCGGTGGGAAAGAAAGAATAGATGCTCAGCATAAAAAGGGTAAATTAACAGCCAGAGAGCGAATTTCATTATTGCTAGATGAAGGTACATTTTATGAAATCGACGCATTTGTTACACATCGTTCCAGTGATTTTGGAATGGACAAGCAGCAAATATTAGGTGATGGTGTAGTTACAGGATACGGGAAAATTGATGGTCGCATAGTGTATGTATTCTCACAAGATTTCACTGTATTTGGTGGGTCGTTAAGTGAAACTCATGCAGAAAAAATTTGTAAAGTAATGGACTTAGCCACCCAAAATGGTGCACCCATTATTGGTTTAAATGATTCTGGAGGAGCCCGAATTCAAGAGGGCGTAGTGTCACTGGGTGGATATGCCGACATATTTTATAGAAACGTTCAAAGCAGTGGGGTGATTCCTCAAATTTCCGCAATTATGGGCCCATGTGCTGGGGGAGCAGTGTATTCTCCTGCGTTAACAGACTTTATTTACATGGTTGAAAATACCAGTTATATGTTTGTTACTGGGCCGAATGTAGTAAAAACAGTTACTAACGAGGATGTTAGTAGTGAGCAATTGGGTGGTGCATCGGTTCATGGTAGTAAAAGTGGAGTAGCACATTTTACAGCACCAAACGAGGTGGCCTGCATTCAATCGATTAGACAATTAATTAGCTATATGCCTCAAAATTGTGAGGAAAGAGCAGCTAATTTGCCATATCATTCTAATGGGAATGAAAATAGACCAAGTTTGATGGATATTATTCCAGAGAACCCCAATCAACCCTATGATATCAAAGAGGTCATAGAAAAAGTAGTGGATGATCATTCCTTTTTTGAAGTACATAAGAATTTTGCAGAAAATATTGTTGTTGGCTTTGCACGCTTGGCGGGTAGGTCTATTGGTATTGTTGCTAATCAGCCTGCTTTTTTAGCCGGTGTTTTAGATGTTCATAGCAGTCAAAAAGGTGCTCGTTTTGTTCGTTTTTGTGATGCTTTTAATATTCCATTATTAGTATTTGAAGATGTACCTGGGTTTTTACCTGGTACAGATCAAGAATGGAATGCTATAATTACAAATGGTGCAAAATTATTATATGCCTTTAGTGAGGCAACGGTTCCTAGGATTACAGTAATCACGCGAAAAGCATATGGTGGAGCCTATGATGTAATGAATAGTAAGCATATTGGAGCCGATATGAATTTTGCTTGGCCTTCTGCAGAAATTGCTGTAATGGGTGCTAAAGGAGCTGCAGAAATTATTTTTAAACGACAAATTGATGCGGCTGCAGATAGAGAATCGGCATGGAAAGAGAAAGAAAAAGAATACGGAGATTTATTTGCAAATCCATATCGAGCTGCGGCTAGAGGATTTGTAGATGAAGTGATTTTGCCAGAGGAAACTCGCGAACGATTAATTGCCGCATTTGAAATGTTGCAAAATAAAGTCAAAAATGCCCCAAAGAGAAAGCATGGAAACATTCCATTGTAAAATTTTGGTTTAGTATCTTAATCATGAAAATATCAACCTCCGTATTTATTGCAGTGTTATATTGTTTGGATCTGAATGCAAATTCAATTGATACATCTAAAACTATCAACAATATTACTGAGGTGGTTTTTAGTCCTTCTTTTAGTGATTACCCTTACGTTGATGCTGTAAAAAAAGGAAAAAAGGAACGGCAACAGCCTGTTTGGAACTATAGATTCTCTGCCGGCCTAGGTACTGTCAATACAATGTATTGGCTACTGGATTTTGGACAACAATACGCAGAGTTTACATTGGATAAACGCAGAAATGCATTCTTCAAGGTCGAGAAGATGTTAACTCATCATTCTGGATTAGCAATTAATTATGCTCAAGCTGGAGTAGATGTAAATGCTACCTTGAAAACAGATTCCTTTTTTAGTGCTGAGTTGCAAAAATTTGTGCCTACTGAGGTAACAATTAAATACAGAACGCAATCATTAAATTTACGTTATAATCTACATTTTGCACCTTCAGAAAATTTTGATCCATACATTGGAATTAGTATGGGTTTTCGATTTAATTCTATTGATGGGAGTGTGAATAATCCGGTAAAAGGATTTTCAGATTTTGATTTAACCATACCATTCATTGGATTTACAACGCCAGGAGGGGATTTAACGTTGGGTTGCGCAGGTAAGATTGCGGGAGGTTTGGGGTATTATGCAGAGGTTGGAATCGCAAAAGCCTTAATTCAAGGTGGATTAAATATAACTATAGTTAATCAGTCTTCTAAAATGAAGTTTAAACCACTAATAACTCCTGAGTTTTAAAAATGTAAAAACAAGCCGATTTTCATGAAAATTGGCTTGTTTTTGTTAAAAAAACACTTAAAAAAACCAATTTTGGCCCGTTTTATTTTGCCGAACTAAATTTTATCCTTTATGGACTTAAAAGAAATTCAAGCATTAATCAAATTCGTATCAACGAGCGGAGTTGATGAAGTAGAAATCAGTCAAAAAGATTTCAAGATTGCCATTAAGAAAAATCAAACAGCTGCAACCGCTCAGATAGTACACACTGCAGTTGCTCAGCCTGCTACAATGCCTATTTCCGCAGTACCCGTTGCAGCACCTGCACCTTCTGCGATTGCACCTGAGACTGCAGCACCTGCAGTAGCGAAATCAGATAATTTAATAACCATTAAATCACCCATGGTAGGTACTTTTTATCGTACACCTAATCCAGATTCACCCTCATTTGTTAATGTTGGCGACGACGTAAAGCCTGGTAAAGTAGTTTGTATCATCGAAGCCATGAAGTTGTTTAACGAAATTGAATCTGAGATTTCTGGTAAAATAGTGAAGGTTTTGGTTGATAATGCTACACCGGTAGAATACGATCAGCCTTTGTTCTTAGTGGAACCCGCTTAAATATCATGTTTAAGAAGATTCTGATCGCAAATCGCGGTGAGATTGCATTACGAATAATTCGTACATGCAAAGAAATGGGAATTAAAACCGTGGCTGTTTACTCCACTGGGGATAGAGATAGTCTGCATGTTCGGTTCGCCGATGAAGCAGTTTGTATTGGTCCACCGCAAAGTAAAGACAGTTATCTGAATATGTCTCGTTTACTCGCTGCTGCTGAAATAACTAATGCCGATGCAATACATCCAGGTTATGGTTTTTTAAGTGAAAATAGTAAATTTAGTGCACTTTGTAGAGATCATGGTATCAAGTTTATCGGGGCAACTCCTGAGCAAATTGATTCTATGGGAGATAAAAGTAATGCTAAAGATACAATGAAGAAGGCTGGGGTGCCAACAATTCCAGGTTCCGATGGTCTTTTAGAAAGTATAGAACAAGGTAAAAAAATCGCAAAAGAAATTGGTTATCCAGTAATAATAAAGGCTACTGCTGGTGGCGGCGGTAGAGGAATGCGTATTATTTGGAATGAAGATGAACTAGAACCTAATTGGAATAGTGCTAAACAAGAAGCCGGTGCCGCCTTTGGGAATGATGGTTTGTATATGGAGAAATATATCGAGGAGCCTCGACATATTGAAATTCAAATCGCTGGAGACCAATATGGTAAAGTTTGTCACTTGAGTGAAAGAGATTGTAGTATTCAACGCAGACATCAGAAATTATTGGAGGAAACACCATCTCCATTCATGACTCCTGAACTTCGAGCAAAAATGGGTACAGCAGCTAAATCCGCAGCGCAAATTATTAATTATGAAGGGGTTGGAACTGTAGAGTTCTTGGTGGATAAACACCGAAATTTCTATTTTATGGAAATGAATACTCGAATCCAAGTAGAACACCCGGTTACTGAGGAAGTAATCAATTATGATTTGGTGAAAGAGCAAATTTTGATTGCTGCGGGTCAGCCGATTTCCGGTAAAGATTATGAACCTACAAAGCATGCCATTGAATGTAGGATTAATGCGGAAGATATCTACAATAACTTCAGACCGTCTCCTGGTAAAATCACATCTTTGAATAGGCCTGGTGGACACGGTGTACGCGTTGATACTCATATTTATGCAGGATATACTATTCCTCCATATTACGATTCAATGATTGCGAAATTGATTGTTTCCGCTCAAACAAGGCAAGAAGCTATCGTTAAAATGAGAAGAGCGTTAGGAGAATTTATTGTTGAAGGAGTGAAAACTACTATTCCATTGCATTTACAACTGATGGAAAACGAGGATTTTATCAACGGTAACTTTACTACAGCTTTCATGAATACATTCGAGATAAAATAACGTAGCTGAGAATTAAATCAAATTGAAGGAAGTATCTTTTAAATCCTTAGGGATATAACAGATACTTCCTTCTTTTATTTTCAAATGCTTCGATGTCATTGGTCCATGTATTTCTTATATAATTAGCATCTTTACCTGACTCAATCATTTTTTGAACCTCTTTATTGCCAATCAATTTAGTAAAAAAGGGGTTAAAGAATTTAATACTGTCCGGACATTCATCGTACAACATAATTAACCATTCTAAATAAATATGTTTGAAATTATGTAAATAGGAAGGACCAAAATCAGTAAGCAGGACTCCTCTGCATATTTGATTTTCATAAGGTGGATTAATGGCTTTACCAGGTATATCTGTAGGTGTAAAGGTGTAACTGCCTTGTTTTAACCAAGGTGCCCCGAAACATTCAAATGGTTTACTCGTTCCTCTTCCCATACTCATTACTGTTCCCTCAAATAAACCCAGTGAGGGGTATAACAATATGCTATTATCCGTAGGTAAATTAGGTGATGGTGGGATGGATACTGAATATCGTTGGTTACGGATCCAATTTTTACAAGGAACCACAATCAGATTAAGACTGTCGTAGATGTTTGTTTTAATAACGGGTACAGGATTTTTAGAGGGTGTTTTACTTTTATTTCCAGTACTTGGAATGGTAATAGGAAGCCAAC
>CAZKOM010000067.1:0-12164 GCA_964554385.1 uncultured Flavobacteriaceae bacterium
TGTATATTCTTGATGAACCGAGTATTGGATTACATTCTCATGATACGGATAGGTTAATTGAAGTTTTAAAAGAATTAAAAGCAGAAGGGAATACAGTTGTAGTTGTAGAACATGACGAAGACGTTATGCGATCTGCAGACTCAGTAATAGATATCGGTCCTGAAGCCGGATCATTAGGTGGAAATGTTATGTTTTCGGGAAGTTACAACCAATTGCTATTAGATAATTCCAGTTTAACTGCTAAGTATTTAAACAGTGATTTAGTAATTTCAATTCCAAAAGCAAGACGTAAAGGAGTTCATTTTATTCAAATCGAAAATGCATGCGAAAATAATTTAAAAGAGGTTACATGTAAATTTCCTTTAGAGTCACTTACCGCAATTACAGGTGTCTCGGGATCGGGTAAAACTACATTAATAAAACAAGTATTATATCCTGCGATTGCAAGACAATTGGGGCAATTAGTCACCACCAAAACTGGGAAACACAAAAAAATAAGTGGTCCAATTGAACATTTACACGCAATAGAATTAATCGATCAAAATCCAATTGGTAAAAGTAGTAGATCAAACCCGGTCACCTATGTAAAAGCTTTTGATGACATTAGAGATCTATTTGCAAACACCGCTGCATCCAAATTTAATGGGTTCAAAAGTTCTCATTTTAGTTTCAATGTGGATGGTGGTAGATGTGAACAGTGCAGTGGTGAAGGTGAAACCATCATTGAAATGCAATTTATGGCAGACATCAAACTTCCTTGTGAATCCTGTCAAGGACAACGCTATAAAAAGGAAGTACTTGAAGTTGAATATAATGGGAAAAACATTTACGATGTTTTGGAAATGACTGTTGATGAAGCTATGATTTTTTTCGAACATTCAAATTCAATTGCCGACCGGTTAAAGCCTTTGCAAGATGTTGGATTAGGATACGTGAAATTGGGTCAGGGAAGTAATACATTGAGTGGAGGAGAGGCCCAACGTGTTAAACTTGCCTTTTATTTGAGTAAAGCCAGTCCATTTAAAGATAAGCATACATTGTTTATTTTCGATGAACCTACAACAGGTTTACATTTTCACGACATCAATAAATTAATGAAATCATTTCAATCTTTAGTTAATAAGGGCAATACCTTATTAGTCATCGAACATAATCTTGATGTTGTTAAATGTGCTGACTGGATTATAGATCTTGGACCAGAAGCCGGTAAAAATGGCGGAAATTTGGTGTATCAAGGTGAGCCCGAAGGATTATTATCCTGCGAAAACAGTATAACTGCAAAATATTTAGCGCCGAAACTAAATATTCAACGGTAAATCATCAATTATTTGCTTCCTTCAACAATAATTGGCTGATTAATTATTGTTTCGGTTTTTGTTGTATCGTTTAGGAGTTGAATTTTAATGAAATAAATACCCGGCGTTGTTAACCTTGGGATTAAATGAAGATTATTATCAAACCATTGAACCACAGGTTTATCCACTACCGTTCCACGAGAATCAATAATTTCGCAGAAAACGGGCAGCGCTGGAAGATTGGCACCCATTCGAATAAATATCGATTCCCCAATATTTATTGGATTAGGAAAAATATTTATTGGTTGTAATTTCCATTGATTTAAACTTGAAAGCGCAATAAAAAGACTATCCTCTTTTTGATTAATACATCCTTGGCCATCGTTTGAAACAGAGAGCTTTACTGATATTTTTTTAGATCGATACCCAAATAGATCTTTTGAAAAGGACGGCAACGTACTTAAACTATCTCCAATTTGCCATGAATAGGATTTTAAATTATTATCAGCGGCTTGAAATAAATAGATGTAGTCAGCGGAATTGTTTATTGAAAAATCGGCGCTAGGTAAATCAACGATATTTACTGAATCTATTTTTGTTTGGTAAATACAACCAGAATCTGTAGTGGTTTTAACATTAATTACAGGCGATTTTTTATTAACTATACCTGCCAAAAATGTAGAGGGATAGGTTGTAGTGTTGTTAAATAAATCATTAAATATTTCTATGTTTTTCCAATTACCTGTGGTTGAAACCACCATTGGGATTTGAACTGTGTCATCCGCTAATTTTCTGCAATATTTTCCTGTTAGCAATTCATTTTTCCATTGAATGTTTGGCATTGTATCCGCATTCCATGAAAATTGTTTTACGGTATAACCACAAATGGATTCATTCAGATTCATCAATGAAACAATTACTGAATTATTCCCTTTATTCAACTTATAGTTATAATAAGTACCGTTGTTTAATGTATCCTGATTAACAGCCCACCGGTATTGACTCAATTGAGTATTTAATGACAGAACGAGCGTTGAATCCACACAAGATTTTGATAGTGGCTTAGCACTTATTGAATAATTGATCGGCGTGCATGCTAAGGTTTTGGTTTTAGTAAATGAAGTTTTGCTCTCCTTGCATACATGATTGCTCAATGATTTTAACCAAAAATCAACCTCATAGTTTGCTGTTGGTGTTTTGATTATTTGACTTGTGGCTGTATCGGCCAGAGATGGATATTGCCATGATTTGCCTTTGTCTATACTATATAAATAAGCAGTTCCTAAATTTGACAACCAGCGAAATTTAAGTTGTGTTAATCCTGTATCCTCTACCGTTACGATTGGACTTGAAACAGAATCTTTAACTAAAACTGTTGTTTTACTTGGTGAAGAAACACAACCATTTTTAGCTTTTACCCAACCCGTAAATGTCAAATTCCCAATTAAAGTTGCATATTTATCAAAAATCGAATCGACTCCAAACCCCGATGTAGGTCCCGTAATAGAAAACGAATCAACATCCGTATTTGAGTAAGCCATCTTTAATCGAATAGTTGAATTTAAACAATATTCGTTCTGTCCGTCTGATGTACTTATCAATCCAGAGGGTTTCGTTAAAACTTTAATAGTTACGTTGTCACTATTTCTTGTACATCCTACTGAATTAGTACTCATTGCAAAAAAAGTACCGGTATCCTTTACAAACAAACTGCTCTTCTTGTTGTTCACTGGCATCCACGATAAGGTATGGCCCGTAATATTATTAGCACTTAACCGAATAGAATCTCCGCTACAAATATTTACTGAACCCGTTAAGTTAATAGTAGGTTTTGTAGCACCTTGTAATACACGAAATCGAATCGTGTCCGGCAATGACGATCCCTTATTATTCTTTACGGTTAAAATAGCTATAAAATTACCTGTTGTGGAATACGTAATTAATGGATTTTGAGAAGTGGAGGTTGTAGTGCTAGCGCCAGGGAAGGACCATTGATAGGAGCTAGTGGATTGCGTACCTGATCCTGAAAATTGAATTGCTTTACCACTACAAATTATGGAGTCTTTTATAGAAGCCGTTGCCTTGGGCAATAACGTAGAGGGTTGGATATCGAAAGACTTTTTGTATATGTAATCACCGGATGTACCTCCATTATCATTGGTAACATTTAAATTCAAATGAAATCGGATAGTTCCTACATTTTTATTGGGGGCTTTCCATTTGACTAACCAAGCTACTGAATCAGTTGCAACGGAAGACTTACCAGAACTTGTATGTTCGGCATAATATCTTGTTTTTCCAGCAATTGTGTAATTGCCAGTTTGTGTTCTAGAATCGTTCGCTGTAAAAGTTCCAGCCGCTTCATTGTTTTTTGCATCCAGCGCCGTGATTTGGAATCCAAAAGCAGTTTTTCCAGATTCTTTATAGGAGATTTTTAATAAGTACGTACTATCCGGAATATATCCGTTACCTGTAAATGGAATATCTAGTTTTATTCTATTGAAATTAACACCTGAAGTTTGAAGTGAAAATGAACCATGACAATTGGTACAATTATTTTCTGAAGGTGCACCCGAATAACCACCGCCTGGTCCATTTGAATTTGAAATAATATTATCAATAATAAAAATTGATATCGTTAAAAATAAAAATCGGATAATGGACTTCATAATGTTATTTTGGTTAGGGTATTAGAGAATGGACTTTGAAATCTAATGGTTGTACTAAGTTAACATTTTTTTATAAATTAAGATTTAAATTAAGACAGAATCTCAATGTAATTTTTACATAGACAATCATGTAGTCTAACAATTACAAACATTTATCGAAATGATTGATAGTATTTTGTTTCAAAATTCGAGGAATATTAAAAATCCGTAGATTTGCGGTTTATGAGAAAACTCGTTTTGATGTATGTTGCTTCTTTTGGGTTTGTTGCAAATTCTCTTGCACAAACACCTACCAATGTGCAAGGTAATGCGGTATTGGTAGAAACAGTGGAAGCCCAACCAGGGAAATTGATTATTCCTTACAAAAAGTATGTTTATCCAAATGGATTAACATTAATCGTTAGTGAAGATCATAGTGATCCTGTTGTTCATTTAAATGTGACCTATCATGTAGGTTCAGCTCGGGAAACTAGAGGAAAATCTGGATTTGCTCATTTTTTCGAGCATATGCTTTTTCAAGGTTCAAAACACGTTGCCGATGAGGAGCATTTTAAAATCATCAAACAATATGGTGGTGACGTAAATGGTAATACTACGCGTGATAGAACCGTTTACATTGAAACTTTCCCTAGTAATTTTACCGAAACTGCCTTGTGGATGGAAGCGGATAGAATGGGATTTTTCTTAGAGGCATTCACCAAAAAGAAGTTTGAAAATCAACGGAGTACAGTTAAAAACGAGAAGGACGAACGATATAACGTACCTTATGGTTTTTTGATGGAAGTGAAAGACCAAGAATTATACCCCAAAGAGCATCCTTACAGTTGGTCAACGATTGGATATGTTGATGATTTAGATAGGGCAGATAGTAGCGATTTGAGGAATTTCTTTTTACGTTGGTATGGTCCTAATAATGCTGCAATTATCCTTGTTGGGGATGTAAACACTACCGAGGCTGTAGAATGGGTAGGAAAGTATTTTGGTGGAATTGAAAAAGGTCCAGAAGTAAAGAAGCAATTAGTTAGTAGAGTTAATTTAAAAGAGAATAAATATGCTACATTTTCTGATCCAAATGCATTCGTGCCTTTAGTTTATCAAACCTATGTTGGAGTTCCCGTTTTACACCAAGACGAGGCTGCTTTAGATATGCTTAGTTATTTAATGGGAGGTACAAGAAGTTCTATTTTGTATAAGAAATTTATGGATCCAGAATGGGCATTAGGGGCAAGCGCTACAAATAACCCATTAAGTACAATCAATCACGAATTGGCGGGAGAGTTTTCATTTGCAATTCAAGGTTATCCGTGGAGCGATGTTCCTCAATTACAAAAGATGTTGAATCAAGCGATTGATTCGTTTGGGATAGTGGGATTTTCTGATGATGACTTAGCCCGTGCTAAATCTAATATTTTAGGTGGCTTTTCCAATGGTTTGGAGGATGTAAGTAACAAAGCAAATTTGATTAGTAATTTTTGGTATTTAGACGCAAAAAATGCGGCTGGAAAATCCATCAATTTACAAGACGAATATGATCGTTACAACAATGTAAGCAAGGCAGATATCATGCGTGTTTACAACACCTATATAAAAGGTAAAAATTCTTCTACTGTAATCATCATGCCAGAACAAAAAGAAGAGTCTGAAGATGAAAATGCTCCTGCTAGAAAATATGTTAGCGTTAACCCCAACGCGGATTTTAAAGCAGGTAAGTTAGTAGAAGCAGAATATAATAGTTTGAAGGTTCGCTCTGTGTCAGACAACTTCGATCGCACCAGAAGGCCTGAGGTAAAGGAATTTAAAAATACTACTATTCCTGTAATTGAGAAGCAAAAGTTTTCAAATGGGTTAGAGTTGTGGTCTACTTATTTTAATGAAACACCAAGAGTTATTGTTTCGATTGGAATAGAAGGAGGTCAATTGTTAGAAGATGGTAAGAATTTTCCATATGGTACTGCCGAAATAACTGCAGATATGATGAATTTTGGAACAGCTACCAAAACACCTGCCGATCTTGAAAAAGAATTTGAAAAATTAGGCAGTAACGTAAGCTTCAACGGTGGTTCAACTACTACAAATATTACATTAAGCTGCGAAGCCGATAAACTAGATGCTACAATTGTACTATTACAAGAAATGTTGTTCAAGCCTCGTTGGGATGAAGCCGAATTTAAAAAGCACAAAAAACGAGTTAAGCAGGATGCTCAAAATTCACTTAGAAATCGTTCAGCCGGTGCAAACAATGCTTGGAGAAAAGTAGTATTTGGAGAAAATATATTTGGAAGAACGGAAACAGAATCTGATTACGATAAGGTTACTTTGGAACTATGTAAGAAGTATTACAATAACTATGTTCCGAATTTAACGAAGGTTATTGCAATTGGTCCTTTCACACAACAGCAGTTTAAAGAGAAATTTGCATTCTTGGAATCATGGAAATCAAATGAAACGATTAAGCCCGTATTGCCGCAAATTGCCCCTGCCGTTCAAACTCCCCAACTATTTGGTGTTGATTATCCAGACGCGGATCAAACGGATCTTTACATTGGATTTAAATCAATGCCTTATGATGCAACAGGGAACTATTTCAAAAGTAGTATCATGAATTTTGCTTTAGCCGGTAATTTTAACTCTCGATTAAATTTAGATATTCGTGAGGAGAAAGGCTGGACTTATGGTATTCGTGGCGGTTTTGCCCCTGCTTATAAGAATTTAGATGGATATTATTCAATCAGTGCGGGTGTCTTAAAAAGAGCTACTGATAGCGCAGTTATTGATGTCATTGACCATGTGTTGAAATATAAAAACAATGGTATGACCGAAGATGAATTTAAGTTCACTAAAAGTGCGTTATTAGCTTCAGAAGCCTTGGGCTATGAATCAATTGGACAAAAAGCGGGTTATTTGGCTAACTTAGCGAATAGAGGGTTGGATGAGAAAGTAGCAAATGAAAGAACTAAAATTATTCAGAATATAACTTTAAAGGAACTAAATGATTTGGCATCCACTCAGTTCAAAACAGATCAGTTGATGGTATTAGCTGCAGGTGATTTAGAAGTAATTCAACCTAAACTCGAAGCATTGGGAATGGGGAAAATGCAGGTTTTAGGAAAAGATGGAAGCGGCAAAATCAAATATTTGAAGGCCGGAAGCACCAAACTTCCCGTTAAATCATCAACAAATGCTTCCAAACCATATACACAACCTCATTTATCGCCAAATCCTGGCAAATAAATAGTTGTACATCACTGGTTTTCAAAAGGGTTGTAAACGATTGTTTGCAGCCCTTTTTTTATATGAAAATGTAAACAATTTGTGGGCAACATAGCCTATTTTTTCAACGGTTTTTAGGTGTAAAACCCTTAATTTGTAAATCTATAAGATTTAGTGCATGGAAGAACTAAACGAAAATTTAAATACTGGTAGAATTATCCCAATCAATATTGAGGATGAAATGAAAACCGCTTACATCGATTATTCGATGTCGGTTATTGTATCAAGAGCATTACCCGATGTTAGAGATGGTTTAAAACCTGTTCATAGAAGGGTTTTATATGGAATGGTTGAATTAGGACTTGGTGCAAGCAGACCCTATAAAAAATCAGCACGTATAGTAGGGGAAGTTTTAGGTAAATATCACCCGCATGGAGATAGTAGTGTTTATGACACTATGGTCCGAATGGCACAGGATTGGAGTTTACGATATCCCTTTGTAGATGGACAAGGTAACTATGGTTCCATAGACGGTGATCCACCAGCTGCTATGCGATATACAGAAGCAAGACTAAGAAGAATTGCTGAAGAAATGATGGTGGATATCGATAAAGATACTGTTGATTTCAGACCAAACTTTGACGAAAGTTTAGAAGAACCTACAGTGATGCCTGCAAAAATTCCAAATCTTTTGGTGAATGGGGCATCAGGAATTGCTGTGGGCATGGCAACCAATATGGCACCACATAATCTATCGGAAGTTTGCGATGGAATTGTTGCCTATATCGAAAATAAAGACATTACTACCGCGGAGTTAATGCAGTTCGTAAAAGGTCCAGATTTTCCAACTGGGGGTATCATTTACGGTGTAGAGGGTATTCGAGATGCGTTTGAAACAGGAAGAGGTAGGGTAGTAATGCGAGGTAAGGCCGAGATAGAAATAACAAAAACCGGTAAGGAAATGATTATTATAACTCAGGTTCCTTATCAAGTTTCTCCGCCACAAATTATCTTGAAAGCTGTTGATTTAATTAATGAAAAGGTAATTGAGGGTATTTCGGCAGTTCGCGATGAAAGTGGTAGACAAGGAATGCGCATTGTTTTCGAGTTGAAACGCGATGCCATTGCTAATATCGTTTTAAATCAATTATATAAATACACTCCACTTCAAAGCAGTTTTTCTGTTAATAATATTGCCTTAGTAAAAGGAAAGCCCGAGATGTTGAATCTCAAGGATATGATTCATTACTATGTTGAACATAGACATGAAATCGTATTGCGCAGAACCCAATACTTATTAGAAGAGGCTAGAAAGCGGATTCATATTTTAGAAGGATTAATTATCGCGCTTGATAATTTAGATGCGGTAATTGCCCTTATCCGAAATAGTAAAAATCCAGATGAAGCTCGTGAAGGATTAATGAGCAATTTCGGATTAAGTGAGATTCAATCGAAAGCGATACTTGACATGCGCTTGCAGCGTCTAACTGGACTTGAGATTGAAAAAATCAGAGAAGAATATCAAGAGGTACTTAAAGAAATTCAATACTTGGAGTCGATTCTAGCCAGCGAAGAATTGCGCATGGATATTATCAAAACTGAAGTAAGTGAAGTTAAGGAAAAGTACGGAGATAAGCGAAGAACCGATATTGTATTTAACGCCGAAGAAATTAATATCGAAGATTTAATTCCTGACGAAGATGTAGTTATTACTATATCACACATGGGTTATATAAAGAGAACTGCTCTTGCTGAATATAAAGAACAGAATCGAGGTGGAAAGGGATTAAGAGGTGTTGCCCACAGGGACGAGGATTTCGTTGAGCATCTATTTGTGGCTACTGCACATAATTATTTGTTGTTATTTACCGAGCAAGGGAGATGTTTCTGGCTAAAAGTATATGAAATTCCTGAAGGTGGGAAAAATACTAAAGGTAGACCTATTCAAAACTTAATCAACTTGCCATCGGATGATAAAGTTAAGGCTTATTTAAACGTTAAAAACCTAAAAGATGAGGATTATCTTAATAATAATTCCATCATTATGGTTACCAAACGCGGTATAGTGAAGAAAACTTCCTTAGAAGCTTATTCAAGACCCCGTGCAAATGGTATCAACGCAATTACTGTTAGGGATGGTGATGAATTACTTCAAGCTTGTTTAACAGACGGTCAAAGTGAAGTATTAATTGCTAAAAAACTAGGTAAAGCCATTCGTTTCCCGGAAAAAACAGTTAGGCCCATGGGTAGAACTGCGGCCGGTGTGAAAGGTGTTACGCTAGAATCCGATGAAGATGAGGTTATTGGCATGGTTTGTGTAAATCCTTCATCAAGTGACACCACAATTCTTGTTCTAAGTGAAAAAGGTTATGGAAAACGCACCGATGTAGATGATTATAGAATCACAGGCAGGGGCGGAAAAGGTGTGAAAACCATTTCAATAACTGAAAAAACTGGGAATTTGGTAGGTATTTTATCGGTTACTGAAGAGGACGGCTTGATGATCATTTGTAAAAGCGGCATGACCATCAGAACAGCGATTGATAAGTTAAGAATAATGGGAAGGGCAACGCAAGGAGTTCGACTTATTAATCTTAAGGAAAAAGATTCAATTGCTGGCTTGGCTAAAACTCCAAGAGAAGAGGAGGAAGAAGAAATTGTAACGGACTTAGATATCGTTGTGGATGAAACAACAGAAAACAATGAATCGGAAAACACAAATGAAACCAATGAATAATATGAGAAAATTGGGTAAAATATCTTTAGGATTGGCTTTTGCAGTAGGAATTATTGGAAGCGCTTCCGCTCAAATGCAAGCTGTAAATTCAGCTGAGTATTCACTATTTAGCAACTCTTTGGACGAATTGATTAGTGCTAAGGAACAGATCGACAAGGCTGCGGTTAACCCAAAAACAGCTCAATTGCCAAAAATGTTTGTAATTAAAAGCATGGTATACAGCAGATTGTACGAAAATCGCAATCAAGAAGTTTTGAAACCTTATTCAGCAAAAGCTGGTTATACATCAGGTGACGCCATGTTGCAATTTATAAATAGTGCGGCTCCGAAAAAAGCAGATTTAATTGAAATGGGAAAGGGCGAAATGGGAAAAACATTTATCGCCGTTTTAAATGAATCTGGTGAATTGTGGGAAAGTAAAGATTTTAATACAATTGGCAACTATTATCAACTTTTATTGCCATTATACGATAATCTTGATACTGCAACAATCAGTTTATTAAGAAACAATAAAATAGAAAGATCCTTTATTGTAGATCGGTTAGTTTATTGTGCACTCAATAATAAAGATAAAAATGCAGGCATGCAGGTTATTCAAGGCTTGGTGGCAAAAGGGAATACTTCACCCAGTTTGATTGAAGCTTTATCCAATAACTATTTATTAAACGGAGATACTGTAACTGCGGAAAAAACGGTTAGGGAGGCAGTAGATAAGTCTGGAAATGCCCAGGAATATTTCCAAATACTGATGAATTTCTACATCAAGACTCGTCAAGAGTTAAAATTAATGACTGATGTGAGTAAACAGATTGAATTAGACCCCAATAACAGTAATTTGTATTATACTAGAGGATATTTGCATGAAATTAGTAACAATGGCAAGAAAGCTATTGAAGATTATAAGAAATCAGTAGAATTGGATCCAGCGAATTTCAATGCGAATTTCAATTTGGGTTTGATGATTATGAAAGTGGAAGGAAAAGAACTTTACGAAAAGAAGGCAGCGGCTACAGGAGCAAAAAAGAAATTAGTTGAAGAAGAAATTAAAATGACTTTTGGCAATGCTAAAAAGTATTTGGAAGTAGCATTAAGTAATACTGAATATTCATTGGTTGACCAGGTGAATATTTGCAAGGGTTTGAAAACAGCTTGTCTAGAAATGTTGGATAACGATTGCGCAAAAAGATATGCCGACTTGCAAAAATCCTTGGAAGAGGAATTAGCAGCAGGTGGTAAATAATCGAATAGGCAAGCATTTGATATTGTAGCAAGAAAGAATTTCACTAGAAAAAGCGGCCGCTCAAAAACATAAAAAAAGATGGAAATTAAAATATCAATAAAAATTTTTGCTAACTATTGGCTTTACACTTTCGCTAAACATGCCAATTATTCCAATGCTAATACTACATCTAAAAATTGTATTAACCTAAATAACCTCATGCTTGTTTGATATATCCAGTCCAGATAATATAACTCCGCAGATTATTAATTGCATTGATTATTAGTTCATTAGATATCTACGTAAATTAATATTATAATAACTCCAGAAATTATTGGACCATGAAATATCTATGTTGTAAGATTAATTACTGAATCGACAACTTTTGTAAACTAACTTTCACGCCAGGGAAATCATTCGCTACAAATTCAATAAAATAAATTCCCTTACTTAAATTAGTTACATCAATGTTATTGGAACCGGTTTTCACTGATGAATCTTTTATTACAGCACCGTTCTGACTTGTAAATCTAATGATTCCGTCATACTTTGAAACAACATCAATGTTACTGGTTGCCGGATTTGGCGAAACTTGCACTTCCGATTTAAGAAAATTGCTTATATCCAGTGATGTTAGTGTAATAGTTTCACTTGTATCCGACAAACAAATTTTATTACTATAAGCTTGAGCATATAAAACCTTATATTTCCCATTTGAATTTGGCTTTACTTTATCACCAACGGCAATAGTTATATTGTTATCATTCAGCCAATAATACAATTTGTTTTGTCCAATTTCCGCGAAATTTGGACTTATTAATGTCGCAATTAACGTGTCACTGCTCAACGAAGCTTTAACCAATTTATTCCCAATTTTCTTAATTGTTATGGTACCCGATGTGTAAGTATTCCCATTACAAGTTAACTTGGTCAACTCGCAGAATATTCGAATTGAAGTATCGTATTGTCTATTTAATGTATAATATGCATCATTTCTTGTAGAATTTGCCAAAATTGAACCGTCTGCATTTTTC
>CAZKOM010000068.1:0-12120 GCA_964554385.1 uncultured Flavobacteriaceae bacterium
GTTTTATCGTACTGTTTAGCGTTCCAATAAACATCCTGCATACGAGTGTACATTCGTTCTGCCGCTTTAGCTGTATCCATAAGGACAGGAGAAATTACATTGAAACTTGTTTCCATCTTTCCATCATCCCCTACTCGAGCATACAACAATGCTTTGTAGTACGATTCTGTTGCCGATAATTTTCTACCTTGAACTTTTACATAATTGTTTTCAAACTGAGTAAATTCATTGATACCCTCGTTCAATAGTTCTTTGGTGGCATCATTTTTTTCTCCGATAGCAAAACTCTTGATTCCACGCACGTATGCATTATCTTTTTGACTTAATAAAACATCGGCTTGTTCGATGGTTTTATCCCAATCTCTGGTTTGAAATAAGGTTACAACATAGAATTTACGCGCAGTAAAATTATTGTTTCTCTTTAAATATTCTTCGTAATAATGTATGGCTGAATCCCGCATCTTCATTTTTGCGAATGCTTCCGCTTTCAAGCGATATGCCGGCGCAAACTCTTTGTCAATAGCCAAGGCATCATCTGCTTTCGCGGTAGCCATTAAGTAATTACCAACACGAGTGTAGGCTCTTCCTTCCATGGTAACTGGTCGTGGATCCGTTTCCGCATTGTTTTTAGCAATGGTGTATTCTACCACCGCATTCGACAAATCTGAAGGATTAATGATACTCAGCGCTTCGCCTCTCAACAAATTCACTTCAATATCGGTTTCGGAAGCCAATTTTAAGTTTTCAAAAGCTTTTTTAGCATGTGCTAATATTTGCTCCTTGCTTCCAAAATCAACCAGTAAATAACAACGAGCGATTTCTTTGTGCACTACCAATTTCACTTTTTTCTTCGCGGCTGAAGCTTTGGTGAAGAATTGTTCGGCAGCAGAAATATTACCTGCTCTTAAAGCCATATGCCCCTTACCTACCATGATAAATGGATTGGTTGGAGCTTTTGCTAGACCTTCGTCAAATAAGGATAAAGCACCTGCAGAATCACCTTTGTAAATCAAATTCAAGCCGGCGTAGTAGTAAAAGTCGGGCTTCTTAGGATTCTTGGTAATTAACACTCGATAGATACTATCGGCGTCCTCAAACTGTTCGTTACGAGAAAGACGTTGTGCTTCTGCCAACGTTTGTGCCGATAATCCCGCGAACAAGCATGGGATAATCGCCAACAAGGAAAAAATTAACTTTTTCATTTTACTGCAAAAAAACTATTAAACAATGGATTATGTTTTATCTAATTAAAAAAAAATTGTATTTATTGTAATTCAATGGTTCTATGAGGAGGTAATGCAGGGTATAATCCCGACTTTTTTATCAAAACTTGACCTGGATGCGAGCACACAAACGACAGAAATCCAGATACCAATCCCGAATATCCCTGTAAGTCGTAGCCCCAAACTGGTTCAATAAACGGATACGTTTTATCGGCAATTTGACTTTGAAAAGGATATATTTTCGTCGATACCATCCCACCGTTGGTTTCTAGGCGTTCTTCCGTGGTTAAAGAATTGTTCCCAGAACGGTTAGTCTCCGGAGAAAAAGCAATTACTCGGATGTCTTTACGCAAGGCGATCGACAAAGAATCGCCATCATCGGCTAACCAATTTAACCCAATAACTCCCAACACTTGAGGATCCATTTTCACTTTATCCATTACGGCAAGCGGCGAATTACAGGAATGTATTTTTCGCTTAAGCACTTTGCCTTGAACTCGTAGTAAAGAGTCAACTTCTTCTAAAAATCGACCGCCCTTTCCATATAATACCAAAGATTGGGCAGCGATTGTACTTTCACCAGCGAGCCAATTGAGAACTTGCTGTTTACTCGGGACAATATCTAATTGTTTGTTGCAAATAAAAGCGGCTGAAGATTTAAATACCATAACGGATCGGACTTTAATGTTGTTTTTGCCTAATACCGTTTTATCGTCATTGGTAAACGACCGATGTAAAAAAACTCCTTTGATTTCACCTTTATTTAGCAATTCGAGTAACTCTTGGTGCGATAAATAGACAGGATTTATTTTCGCTTTGGGATATTCCAATTCAAATTGATGTATGAGTTGCTCGATTACAAAAGAATCGCTCCGATCAAAATGCATAGTTACTTCCCCTTTGGTAGGAATATCATTACCTGAACCTTGGTGATTCATATCCAGGCAACCAGAAAGTAAAAATAAGATAAAACTTACGGGAATAAGTAGATAGCGATTAAACATCTGCCGAAACCTCCGATTCTAAGGATTGAGCTCGTTGAGCTTTTTTGTAGATCCAATACCCATTTACAGAACGAAACAAACCCCAAGCGAATAATACCCAACCAAAATGATTATCCATAGCCACGGCCAATTGAATAGGAATGATAGGAAGTGTAGAATCTAAAACCACCATTAATAGCCCCAAAACTGCGAATAGCGTTCCGGTAATCCAGTAATACCAATGATTAGTTTTCACGAAATTCAAAGGTAAAAAAAAATCCCGGTCCAAAGACCGGGATTTCTAAAAGAACAAATTATTTACAATTATTTAACCATCATGGTCTTGCTCACTGAGCTACCACCGCTGATTAATGTGTAAGTATAAATACCTGTGCTCAACGACTCACCATTGATTGAAATGATATGATTTCCTTTAGCTAAGTTATCGTAAGACTGAGTAGAAACTAAAGCACCCATGGCGTTTCTAACTTCAACATTTACTGTTCCTGGTTTGGTTAAATAAACCAAAACATCGGTAGAACCTTGGAAAGGGTTAGGATAGTTTTGATTAACTACCATTACTTTTCCTGTATTTGGTTCTTCGGTATTTAAGCCGTAATAGTGACCGATGGTACCTGCTTTAATTTCAGAAACTGGAATTGCTTGATAATACATAACTCCTAAGTTTACGGGGTGATTACCAAATCCAGACTGATTGTTTTGCAAGTTAGTTCCTGGGATTTCGTCTTGTTGCCACATTACATGCAAGAAATCATCTACTGTTTTTGCTACACAACCGAAATCATCTTCCATATCACGAACTTGAGTAATATTCTGTGGAGCAGACCAAGTAGCACCACCATCTTCAGAATAAACAACCCCTAAATCACGGTAGTTTGCTCCTAAATCACTTAATACTCCTTCAACAGGAACACTGAAGATACAGTACAAACTTCCATCGGCAGCGACACCAGAACTAGGTTGACGCATGGCGGATGTATTCCCTAAACGGGCAACGGTGGACATCCCTGCGGGAACGGCTCCATTTTGCAGTGAAGCAAAAGTAGATTGCTCAAGCGCGTTGATTCCATCTCCATCATTATCAAATGCAGCACCTGCAGCAATGATTGTTTGCTTATTAGATGCTTCGTCCCAATGAACAATACCTTGTAATCCAGGATAGAAACTGTACGATTCATCGGTGGTATCGGTATCCAATACACGACCTAATCCCCAGAATACATGTACATTATCGTTTCCATCAATTAAAACATCAACTGTACCATCGTTAGAAATTGGAGTATCCAACATTTCGCGTTTAGCATTATAAGGAGCATAACGGAAAGAATCGGCCATAATTCTCTTCCAAGTATCACCCCCATCCAGACTTTTCCATAATACTACACCCTGTAATAAGTCTGCGTTTACCACAGCAACGGTATTGCCTTTTACATCAATAGCATATTGGTCTGCACCGCCGTTATTGGTTAATGTGCTATCGTAATTAGGCAACATTATGTGCTGAATATCCCAGTTTGCACCGCCATCTTTAGAACGGCTGTACACCATAGGAGCAAAAATACCGTTTCTACGTGGAGCTCTAGCTTCGCCTGGAGCTGCAGAATCAGTGTATGAGCAAATCAAGTGGATTGTATTTCCGCTATTCGCGGCTCTAGCCCAAATTGGCTTGTAAGGGGCTTCACGTAACACATTGGTTGTTACGGAAGGTCTTGATGTTGATGACGAGCTTTTGGTTAAATAAAAACCACCATTGGTAGCATCATGACCGATGGTAAATACAGAACCGTCAGCCAATACACCTACGGATGGCCAACCTGTACGCTCACTTGCTTCTACGCGGGTTGAATCTGACTTATTCCAAACCTTTGCTGAGCTGCGGTAATTATAACCTGAACCACGACCTGGGTAACCCATAGCGTCAGAAGTTGAAGTTGTCCAAGTCGCTGAAATCCCTCCATCAGGATGCATAACCAGACGACGTGGCATAGCATAATTGGTTTGTAAATCGTAATAACTAGATCCGATGCGAATAAATCCGCTGCGATCTACTTCTCTTCGCTGTGTTTGCTGAGAGGGTTTTACATCTTGTTTTGTAGGCGTTACATCGGTAAAAACTTTTCCGGAATTCGCCTTCTGGGGAGCCCCAGCCGAATTAATTACCGAAAAAGGAACTTGAGCGGTAATAACCGATGCGGAAACTACCGATAAAGCCAATAAGTAATACTTCTTCATTCTGTGATTAGATTAGTTTTTACAAATAAAACGAAAATTAACGAAGTGTTGAAATTCTATGAAGAAATCCAAGAAGAAAGTTTTATCTATTTTGGGCAGCAATTTCCCCTACTCGAAGAATCCCAAGTACCGTTTCTAGCAGTATATCGCCATCCGTTGCAGCACCTCGATGAACTCCTTTCATTCTCAAATCCATTAATTTCAACAGGTTGAAAATGGTCTCTAAGTCTTCTAAATGGAAATTTTTGGATGCAATTGCATAGTCTTTTACAAAAAATGGATTAACACCAAGCAATTTTGCCGCTTCAAATTCGGAGTTTACTGCAGAATTTTTCAGCAACAATATCTTTGAAAAATACCCCATTAACGTGGATGAAACACGCATCAATTCGCCTTTATCCGACTTCTTACCCATTTGATGGGCGATTTGTACTGATTTATTGAAATTTCTTTGACCTAAGGCATTCTGTAATTCAAATACGTTGTATTCGCGGTTAAATCCCACATGTGCTTCAATATGGGATACCTTAATAAATTCCTCTCGTACACTCACCATGACTTTCTCTAATTCATTCTGGATTATACCCAATTCTGATCCTAAAAAATCCAACAGCAAGTTAACCGCTTGCGTATCGATACTTCTCCCTCGCATTCGTAAGAAATTTGGGAGCCATTCTTTGATTTGATAATCCCGCAGTTTATCGGCTGTATACAGAATATGTTTATTACATAATTTAGCAAACCTTGTACGCGCGTCAATTTTTGATCCACGAAATGCCAATACCAATACCGTAGAAGGCAATGGGTTTTCTAAATATGCTTCCAGTTTATCCAAGTCTTTCAAATCCTGCGCATCTTTCACAACAATAAGTTGATATTTACTCATCATCGGATAACGTCTTGCCATTCCAACCAAATCATTGGTTTTCGTTTCTTTACCATAAACGATGGTTTGGTTAAAACTCTTCTCCGATTCGTTCAGTACCGAATTCTCCAATAACCCGGTTAAATCGTCGATAAAATAAACTTCCTCGCCTTGCAATAGAATTACCGGTGCAAATTGACCTTGTTGAAATTGATTTTTCAACGATAAGTAATTGACTACGGTTTCTATTTGTTTGGCCATACTGTTGTACCTTTACTGCGATGCAGGCATTAAACTTTCCGGAATTTGCATTTCAGATTGTTGAACAAGAGCAAAAAAAACTGATTTTCGACAAGGTTAGAAAAAAATTTATCCCCCTTACTCCCGAAGAATGGGTAAGACAACATTGCATTGAATATTTAACTACTATACTTAAAATCCCAACAAGTAGAATCGCCGTAGAACGTGGAATTAAGGCACTGAAATTAAACAAACGCTTTGATATTGTAGCGTTTAACCAATTAGGAAAAGCAGAAATACTCATTGAATGCAAGGCACCACAGGTTGAAATCACCCAAGAAACAGTGATTCAAGCTTCCGTTTACAACAAAACCGTACACAGTTCTAAATTGTGGATTACCAACGGAATCAATCATGTTTGGCTGGAAATAATAAATGGAGAATTAACTCGTTTACCTCTACCAACAAAAGGGTAAAAACAGGAATTCCAGTTTCAGATAGGTTTTAAACATTGGTTACAGCGAGGCCCCTCACTGAGTGTTTATCATGTAGTACTTTTACCACAGAGTAAACATCTTTTCAATCCGGTCTATTTCCAGTTTTGCGTGTTCATCACATGGGGCAGGAGTTGAACCAAAAGGATTAAATTGGATCGAATACTGCTGATTGGGGGTTGTTTTATCAGAAATAGTTATGATTCCAGCTTCTATTCCTTTCCAACAATTATCGCGATGCGTTAGCTGTTGAGAAGAAACAACTGCATTTATCGATTGCTCCGAAACAATTCGAGAAATACCTGAAACTTCAATAGAATACTCTTTGATATTATTGGATTCAGACTTAACCGTTCGCAATACTATTAAATTTGAGATATTAAGAAAATTCTCACTTTGCCATTGTAAAGCTATCGAGGTTTTAGAGGTATTGAGGCTTGTTTTTGTTAGGGTAACAACACCGGAGGCCAACAATTGATTCCCCTTCCAACCTACTCCTGAGTTAATTTGAATAGAATCTGGGTTTATTTTTTGTAAGAACAATATTATTGTATCGGCCAATCGGATATTATTTTTGTTGTATTGAACCTGCCAAATTCCTGATCTTCTAAATCCATCTTTACATTCAGTTCCTGTTCCAAAATAATAATTTACAACATGATAGGGATTGCCACTGAGTGTATCTAAGAATTGAACATCTAATTCATCAGAAATCAATTCAACGTTTTTGCCTTCCGACAAAGCGGTTAGAAAAGATGAAAATGCATTATTTAAAACTACCATGCAAGCCATATTTTCCGCTGCATCAATTTTACTATTCGCCGATTGATTTTCGCATGAAGATTGAGCACAGATGAGGATAATCAGCCCCAAGAAAGCAGTAATTTTCTGAATCCATGATTCAGCGACTCGCCTAAATACCATCATTAGGGTTTAATAACGTAATCAAACACCCCATCCTTTTTGGATATTCGAACAAAATTATCACACGCTTGATTTTCGAAAGGATCGAATTCTACTTTCGCCGATAAAGCATCGTCTAAAAATCCACACTGAATCGAACCTGAGATTGGGGAGTTATTGCATCCCGCTTCAAGTTTTCGTAGCAATGGTGTCACTATGTTGTATTGGGCCGAAGTCTCGATAGCATTGTTGTCTGTAAAGGCTTTAACCCCTATATTCCCCGTAATTTGGAAATCATTTCCCCAAACTTTAGTCACATTGGACGTTGTTAAACAATTATATTCCAACAATCCATCAAATTCAACTTCCGCTTCTGCACCATCAAATATTTTTAGCGATTTGATTTCGATTTTAACGGCATTGGAAGAAATCCTTGTTAATAATAAATCTCCAGTAAAGAGGTGGTCGTCTTCTGTTGAAGAACAAAAGGGGGATTCAATTTTCACTTCTGCTTGCGCACCGATTTCCTTGAAATATTTATCAATTCTAAATTCAATCGTACCGTATCTCCATCGATTATCAGCAGAAATTCCTGCATTTTTTGCCTCCACCAAGGTACCGAAATTTAAATCGAAACGAATTTCATCACCGTCATAAAATACTGAATCTTTGGCATCCATCGAAACAACCTTTCCCAACGACAATCCATTCCAATTTTCAGGTATGCCTGTACCCTGGATTTGCTCACAGACATCTAAACTAAATTCCAACATGGAATAGAGATCATTGCACTGTTCTAATTCCAAATACTCTCCATTATCCTTTTTGCTATTATCAACTGGGTTAATGTTTTCGCATGAACTAATCAGCGTTATCAGTAATAAAATAACTGCCGTGATCGTTCTGGAAAGAAAATTAGGCCCCATGGATTGTGTTTACCAATAGATATAACAAATATAAAACGATTATCCCCTAGTTTGCATTGATAAAATTTAACTCTTCTAGAATTACTTGGCAACAATTACGTATTTCTTCTTCTGTAATAGTTAAAGGCGGGCAAATTCTAAATCGATCGGCAGCAAATAAAAACCAATCAGTAAAAATGCCCCTATTTAATAATTTTCGAATCAGCTGAATAACCTTTTCTGACGATGATAATTTTACCGATAACAGCAGTCCTATTCCATCAACGGAGTGAATCTCCGGATGATTCAGCAATTGCTTAAACAATGAACCTTTCTGCTGAACATCAACTAAATTTATTTCAGATAACAGCACGTTTAACGCCGCATTTCCCGCTGCAGCAGATAATGGATGTCCTCCAAAAGTTGTAATATGACCTAAAACAGGATTGTACGAAAACTGCTGCATCAAATGTTTACCAGCAACCATCGCCCCCATGGGTAAGCCACCGCCAAGGGCTTTTCCTAATACTAGAATATCGGGGATTATTTGGTAATGTTGGAATGCAAATAACGCTCCTGTTCTACCAAAACCCGTTTGAATCTCATCAAAAATAAGTAACACACAATGTTCATCGCACAAGGTGCGTAATTTCGATAGAAAACTAACACTGGCTTCCGTTGTGCCTTTTTCAGCTTGAATGAGTTCTACAACCACACCGGCTATTTTTTCCCATGGAATATTTGCTAAGGAATTGGTATCATTTTGATTGATAAAATACACCGAGCCCAGCAATGGCTTATAAGGATCGGTAAAGTAGGCATCGCTCATCAAGCTAAGAGGGCCCTGGGTAGAACCATGATAAGCCTGTGTTTGAGCAACAAATCCCCATTTCCCTGTAACTCGTTTTGCCAATTTCATCGCCGCATCAATTGCCTCGGCACCCGAATTCGTGAAGTACACGTTGTTAAGCGATTCCGGCAAAATATCAACCAACGACTTCCCATATTCCGATTGTTTGCTTTGCACCACTTCTCCATATACCATTACATGCAAGTGCTTGTGCAGCTGTTCTTCTACAGCGGATATTACTTGAGGATGTTGATGGCCGATATTACATACACTAATACCTGCAATAAGATCCAAATATGCTTTCCCTGTGCTATCATATAAATAATTGCCGTTTGCCGAAGCAATTTCTAATGCCATTGGTTCTGGACTAGTTTGAGCCAAATATTGTAGAAATTGGGATTTAGGATTAGAAAGCATTGAACGTATTGGCTAATAATTTTTTAAGATGAATCGACACAAAAATAAAAAAGGCTGCCTAAAGAAGCAGCCTTTTTCACGATTTTCTAATAGCTTACAATGCGCTGTTTAATTCAGCACCTGCTTTAAAGCGTACAACTTTTTTAGCAGGGATATTGATTTCCGCACCTGTTTGTGGGTTTCTTCCTTTACGAGCCTCTCTGCTGCTTACAGAGAAAGTACCGAATCCTACTAAAATAACTTTGTCACCACTCTTCATTGCGCTAGTAGCAGAGCTTAAAAAGCTGTTCAAAGCGGCAGTAGCCTGAGCCTTGGAGATACCAGCGTCGCTGGCCATCTTTCCGATCAAATCTGATTTGTTCATGAGTTTCGTTTTGCGTTTAAAGTTTATGTTCCAAAAGTAATTATTGATTTCAGTTTGTCAAGTAGTGAAATTACTCATGACAACCATACTTATTCACTAATAATTAACATTTGTGTGTTAAGTTAACACTTTTACTATCCAACCAATTGATTTACAGCCATATACAAAAAATCCGTTGGTTCTGGCTTATTCCAAATAATTTTAGCTTCTGAGTAAAAATTAGCCCTATATTCCTGCATTTCTAACAATTTATTAAGGATTTCTACCCCTGAAAGCCCTTTAAAATAGGGTCTTTGCAGTGGTTGAGAGGAAATTCTATCGGCTAAAATTCCAATTTCTGTATTTAGGTATAAGGTTAAGCCATTGCTTTTCATCCATTCCATATTATTAAAATGCACCGCTGTACCTCCACCGCAGCTGACAACAACATTGGATAAATTCTTAGTATTCAGCAGAGCAACCTGTTCTGCTTCTCTAAACGCATCCTCACCTAGCACCTCAAATGCTAAATTAATATTCATGCCTAAGTTTTGCTCAATTACATCGTCTAAATCCATCCATTCCCAACCCAATTTTCGGGCTAACCATCGGGCTGTGGTTGATTTACCGGATGCGGGCATTCCCACAAGATACACTTTATTCATACTTTATTCGAGGATCAATCCAAACATACAACAGTTCCGTACACAGATGCAATACAAAAAACACACAAGCTGTGAATAAAACACCTCCCATGATTACAGGAAAGTCGCTTTGCTGCAATGCTTCAATTGTAACTTTTCCTAATCCCTTCCATTGAAAAATATATTCGGTGAAAAAAGAACCGGCCAATAAACTGCTGAACCATCCGCCAACACTGGTAACCAAGGGATTTAATGCATTGGGGAATGCGTGTTTCCAAATTGACTTATTAAACGACAATCCTTTTGCCCTTGCTGTGCGTACAAAATCTTGGTCAAGTACTTCTACCATGGTATTTCTTGTTAATTGCACAAAAACAGCAAGCGGTCTTATACCTAATGAAATAGCAGGCAAAATTAAATTTTTCCATTGAATTTGAGTTGTTTCACCTAAATCATCCAATTCCCAAAAACTGCCTGTCATTGATAGCCCTGTATACTGAGACCATACAAAACCAAACAACCAAGAAAATATCATGGCACTAAAAAACGAAGGAACGGAAATCCCAACCGCACTGAGCCAAACCAAGCTATTATCTAAGAAGCTACCTTTATTTACTGCGGCAAAAACACCAATGGGAATCCCCAAGACCAATGCAAACAGCATGGAGGCTACCGCCAGTACTACGGTTCCCCAGAATGCGTCCACAAGCGTAGATGAAACGGGTTGTTTCGTTTGAAACGACGTTCTCAAATACGGCAATTTCAGCCAAAGTTGGTATGATTTCAAGGGAACAGCCATTCCTTGTAAATAAACCAATTTGGGCGAATTAGATTTATAAATGGAAACAGGCGATAAATCATTTAGATAGTTAAGTAGTTGCAATGATAGCGGTTTATCCAATCCCAATTCTGCTTCAATGGCCGCTTTGGTTTTAGGATCCGTTCGATCCGAAACCAAATTATCGCTTGCGTTAGGTAAAGCCTGAAATAAAAAAAATATAAACACCACCAATCCCAATAAAATGAAAAAGAAATTGGCCAGTTTACCCCTCATACCTATTTACTTATTTTGATTTTTTCGCAAAAACACTAAATACTCTGATTTAAGTTCCGTTAAAGCCTCCCCCATTACTTCTTTGGGATCTTCTGGCAACCAATAACCGCTCCATTTATTTAAAACCGTGGCCCCTTTAAACAAGTATAAGGTAGGATTATATCTAGCCATGGTTAACAACATTTTTTGATCGGCCTGAACAAATTTAAACGGCAATTTATGTCTATCGGCAAACTGAGTACAAAACTCTGGACCCGTTGCTGTTAACGCCCAAAATTTGGTTTTACCATATTGGTTGTAATTGCCATAAGCATAGGAACCTAAATGAATTAATTGTTGCAACTGGCTGGTATCCATTTTATCTAGGTATGGAACCACTAAAACGAATTGCAAGCCTTTATGATTTAAAAAGCTATCCTTTAAGTCCTGTCCTGTGTTGGCATCAACTATAGAAAAGTCATGGATTGGCGACTTATATCCTTCAATCACAACGCGTTGATCGCGTCTAGAATACACCCAGCCTGCTTCCGAATATTTCGTGTATTCTGCGGTAGAAACCGTAACAGAATCGTTGCCCTTCTTTAATATCCACCGTAATTCTATAGAATCCGATGCTCTTTGTCCTGGCGGAACATAGGTCATTATCTCTTGGATATTATTACCGATTTTATAGGGTAAAAAGTCCCAAACCGGTAAAAAATGAAAACAATACACTCCAAAACTCACGGTTAACGCAGACAACAATACCATGGTTTTATTCCCAAAAGGCGAAGAAAAAAACGGCACATTGTATTTTCGTAATCCAAATAATACTGCTGTTAGTATAGATAATACTACGTCCTTGTAAAAAGAATGCCAAGGTTTTAGCTTTAAAAAATCACCAAAACAACCGCAATCGGTCACCTTATTATAATAAGCACTGTACCAGGTTAGGAAAGTAAAAAAC
>CAZKOM010000069.1:0-12016 GCA_964554385.1 uncultured Flavobacteriaceae bacterium
TTCCAACCTCTGCTTTTGTTCTTTTCGTAGATTTTGGCCAATTTGGGCATTACCTCTTTGCAATGTCCGCAAGTTGGATCCCAAAAGATCATGATGGTCCAGGGAGCCTTGGTGCTTTGAGTTCTGTACCATTCTCCCTTTATGTTTTTTAATTCTAATTCTGGTGCGGGTTGACCTATCGTAGTTGGCCAGCGTTCGTAAGCATTTTTACACATGTTGCTGATGGTGGAACTATCCGTCCACCAAGCTCTACCTTGTCCATAAGTTGAAACCGCCATATGTATAAAAGCCCGGTCCATTCCCATGATATTAGAGGATTCAAAACGGTTGGTAAGATACCAAATTACGTATTTCTCCATTTCAATGGTATTACGGCAGGCAGCCATAATACGTTCAGCCTCTTGTATACAAGAATCGGCATCCGGTAGAATTAACTTGTCGAAAAAGAAATCAAGTTTTTGCTTTACTACATTTACCGGCATTCTAACCAAACCATCTTCATTCCAATCAAAATGATCCCAATAATGAGATTTGAAATAGCGATAAGGGAAAGAAGAATCCTTGTCTCCATTTGGTAATGTTGGATATTCGGTAGGTATGTTTATACTTACCATGGTTAGCAAAAATCTGGATAATAAGTGATCGGGATTGGTGGCAATGAAAATAGAGTCGTATTTTTCCTTATCGTTTAATAAAGCTGTTTTTTTAGCTTCTAACGCTTCTTTTTTAGGTCCAACGGAATCAATTTCCAATTGCTGATCAACCGCATATAGTTGGTCTATGATTCCAGTTTTTCCTTTCTGATAATTAATGTACGCCGTGTTTTGTACAGAACCTGTTGCGCTCATTTTGTTAAAATAATCCCGTTCGTACCATGCTGTATCATAGGCTATTTCAAAATCTTGATCGTCGTCTACGATAAATTCAAAATAGTCACGTTTACCGGGAAGCACAAATAGGTACATGCCGCGTTGCAATTTTTGAGTACCTGTGAAATTAGCTACCCCATTTTTATCAATGACAGCGGTATCTCTTAAATATTTTGAACCGATATGATGATCGGCCAAGAATACGGTGTCTCCTTTAAAAATAGTAGTGGGCGATGCTTTAACATTGTCCGGTGTAAGTGTTTTGATCTTGAATCGTAATGAGTAGTTACCGGGCTCACGGCCATCCCAAGCTTTACCATTGGTGATTTTTGGATAGGCGCCATGCACATTGGGTTTTATAGCGGGCGTTGCTCGTTGATAAGGCTTAATTCGTGTGGGTTGAGGTATAGGTTGAAACTTTAATGGAGCTGAATTTTGTGCCGAAATAGGCGAAGACAACACCAAGGAACCTAAGATAAACAGTGTGGATTTACTTAAAAATTTCAACATAATTGTATGACCTTGTTTTAACTCTGCAATTTAATGACAATTTTTGTTCCAAAATGGTTGTTTATGGTTGAACAATTAAGTTTTTACGATCAAGTGTATGAGGTAGTGCGATCCATTCCTTATGGACGTGTTACGAGTTATGGAGCGATAGCTAAATTTTTAGGGTCGGGCAGAAGTAGTAGATTGGTAGGTTGGGCGATGAATGAGTCGCATCATAAAAGCCCCCCCGTGCCTGCTCATCGCGTAGTAAATAGAAATGGGGTGCTTTCAGGAAAAATGCACTTTGTTCCACCGGAATCAATGGCGGAAAAGTTACAAATGGAGGGGGTAATTGTTGAAAATGATGCGATAGTAAACTTTTCGGTAGTCTTTTGGGATCCTGCGAAAGAGCTTGGTTTTATTGAGTAGGAGGGAGATGGGTATAGTTAAATACGTATTATCGTATCTAGGAGAATGCCCAAATTGTAAATATAGATGAGTTTAAGTATTATTTGGTTTTAAACAATCCCCACCACTGCGTTTTGGGATAGGGTGCGATAATATCAATTGCCGGTTGAGTAGTAACGGCATGGGGAGAGATTAGACGGTAGGAATGTAAAGCAATACTTTTATCCGGTAAAGGTTCCACGGCTCCGTATTTGACATCGCCTAAAATAGGACATCCCATTTTTGAAAGTTGAACACGTATTTGGTGGAATCGTCCGGATTCCAAGGTGATTTCGTAAAGAAACTTGCCTCCATAATTATTGATTAATTTAAAGTATAGCGTTGCAGGTTTGGTGTTGTTTCTCGGACTATTATATGCGTGGGCCCTATGGGTTACACCGTCTTTAGATACATGGTGGTGAAGACTTCCTTCCTCTTCCGGTAATGCCCGTGTGGTTAATGCATGATAGATTTTAGTATTTGACTTATTCCTAAAAACCTCATTCATCCGAGTTAATGCTTTTGATGTTTTAGCTAATACTAAAACACCGCTTACCGGTCTATCGATTCGATGAATTAACCCTACAAAGGCTTTTCCCGGCTTGTTGTATTTTTCAGCAATGTAACGCTCCGCCCATTCTAACAAATGAAAATCGCCTGTTTGATCGCCTTGAACAGCCATCCCGGCGGGTTTATTTATCGCCAATAAATGATTATCTTCCCAAAGAACTTGAACCACATTACAAAGTTAATGGTAATATCGGTTTCCGATAGTGGCTTTGTCCTATTTTTGCATTCCTTTTCATGAAAAACCCATTTGTAGTTTATAAAGAGCAGATTACTACAATGCTCAAATTGGCCTATCCCATCGTTTTGGGCCAATTAAGTGTAGTGCTTATGGGGGTTGCTGATACAGTGATGGTTGGTGATTTGGGTGATGATTTTTTAGCTAGTGCGAATCAGGCAAACAATATATTTTTTATGGCCTGCGGTTTAACCTTTGGGGTATTGTTTGCAATTTCAACATTAGTGAGCATTAAAGTGGGGCAGGGGAAAGCAAGTGATGGTTTTATAACGTATCGAGCAGGATTAGTGATTGCCATGATGTTGTTTGTAGCTCAGTTCTCGGTAATGCAGTTATTGGTACATAATTTCCATTGGCTGAATCAAAAGGGCAGAGTGAACGAATTAGCACCAGGTTTTTTGAATATCATTTCGTTTAGTATTTTTCCGTTGTTAATTAACGTTGTAACTAGGCAGTTTACGGATGGTTTGGGTCATACTAAGGTTGCCGTTGTTATTTCAACGGGAGGCTTATTGTTAAATATTCTATTAAATTATCTATGGATTTACGGTCATTGGGGGTTTGAGGCTATGGGGCTCAATGGGGCGGCATACGCAACTCTGGTGTCGCGAATTATTATGGCATTATCTGGACTTTGGTACATTCGATATTCTCGATTTATGAGAACGTATGTTCCCAAGAAGATGCCGGGTTGGAATCAAATAAAGGTAGAATTACCTCAAATTTGGAAATTGGGGATTCCTGTTGCACTGCAGACTTTTGCAGAATGGGCTTGTTTTGGTTTGTCTGGAGTGATGATAGGATGGTTTGATGAGAAGCAGTTGGCGGCACACGCGGTGGCATTGAATGTGGCGTCTGTGGCGTATATGGTAGTAAGTGGTATTGCTATGGCGGGTGCGATCTTAGTGGGTAATGCTTATGGGGAAGAAGACAGAGTGAAAATTAGGCATACTGCGCATGCAGTGTTCTTAGTAATTGCCGTTTTTGAAATTATAAATATGGTGATTTTTGTTGTATTTAATCAACAAATCGCTGGATTGTATAAATTGTCCGATGGGGTAATGCCAATTATACTGCCCTTATTTTTGCTTGCAGCAGCATTTCAGGTGGCCGATGGAATACAAGCCGGTGCCATGAATATGTTACGAGGCGTGAAGGATGTAAATTGGTCGTCAGGGTTATCTATTTTGAGTTATTGGGTAGTGAGTTTACCGTTAAGTTATATACTGGGCGTAACTATGGGATGGGAAGTTTATGGTGTGTGGTTAGGCTTTACTATCGGGTTATTTGTAGCGGCTATACTAGGGACCTGGCGTTTTTATCATCATATTCGAATCATGAAATTTGACAATACCGATACGGGAATACCCGTGGTTGCTCATTAAATTTGCTCCATGCGTTTTATTTCGCTCTTATTTTTTAGCTGTTTTTCGATATTGTTGTTACATGCTCAGCAAGGACAAACACCGAAGCGTTGGAATAATGTCTTAGAAGTTGGGGCAATGCCATCGATAAGTGGGAGGATAATTTCGGATTACAAGCCAGATATTGCCGGTGGGTATAGTGAATCGGGTTTAGTAGATTCATTTAAAATGGCTGATAAATCGCTTCAATCCTTGAATTTATTTGTAACCTATCAGAATCGGAAAAAGAAATATTCTGGAATTACCCTAGGTGCAGGGTTGATTACTACAGGGTTTGATCGAGTGAAAACCGGTGCGATGTTTGGCTATCAAATACATCCAAGTTTGGAGGTGTATGATAATCAAGTAGTTGCTGGAGATATGGAGGTGCATTATGAGTTTCGATCAACTTATCTAGCTGGTTTGATTGCTTGGGATAAACGGTTAGATGGTAGTGGATTTCAGATTAAGCAAGGTTCTGTATGGGTGCAAGCCGGAGTAATGCCTACGTTGCTATTGAATCATGGTTTGAAGATTAATACAATTGGATTTTTGTTGCCAGAGGGGAACGGAATTTTACGAGACGATGTTTATGGAACAACGGTAGATACTGGGTTGGTAATTAATAAAGCATCCAGTGTAAAGGGGAATGCTTTTTTTACCCTTTCGGGCCGATTGGAATATGAATTATCGGTGGGAATGCGTATTGCCTTCAGCCCACGTATAATGATTCCTCTGTTGCCGAATGCCAGAGGTGCTCAAACGTATTGGTCGCCTTTATTTGGATTGCAAATAGGTCTGTGTGTTCCCATTGAGAATTAACCTATAAAATTGAGAGTTAATAACCCATTGATTAACGGATTTATCTCATAAAAAAAGCGAATTTTCCTCGGAAAATTCGCTTTCATAAATTGATTTTCTTTGCTACTTGAATTATTTACCGTTCATTTTAGCGCGGTAGTATTCTTTATTTAGGTTAGCGATTACGCTTAATGGGATTTGTTTTGGACATTCTGCTGAACAAGCACCCGTATTGGTACAAGCGCCAAATCCTTCGGCATCCATTTGATTTACCATAGCAACTACGCGGGTCTCTCTTTCAGGCTGGCCCTGGGGTAATTTTGCTAATTGAGTAACTTTTGCGCCAACAAATAACATAGCACTTGCATTTTTACAAGCACTTACACAAGCTCCGCAACCAATACAAGTAGCCGCTTCGAATGCTTCGTCTGCAACCTCTTTCGGAATTAGTATAGCATTAGCGTCTACTGCGTTTCCAGTATTAACAGAAACGAAACCACCAGCAGATATAATTCGGTCAAAAGCGCCACGATTAACACTTAAATCTTTGATTACAGGGAATGCATTGGCTCTCCATGGTTCAACAGTAATGGTATCGCCATCCTTGAAGCTTCGCATGTGCAATTGGCAAGTAGTAACTCCTCTTTTTGGACCATGAGGTCTTCCATTGATAACCATGGAACACATACCACAAATCCCTTCGCGGCAATCGTGGTCGAACGCAATCGGCTCTTTGCCAGTTTCAATCAATTGTTCGTTAAGAACATCGAACATTTCCAAGAAACTCATGTCCGGATTGGCAACTACCTTGTGCTCTTCAAATCGTCCAGAGGCATTGGTGTTTTCCTGTCTCCAAACTTTGAGCGTGATATTCATGTCGTGATTCATGGTTGTATTATTTGTAAGAACGTTGTTGAACTTTGATATTTTCGTAATTTAATTCTTCTTTGTGCAACTGCCAATCGGAACCTTTGTATTCCCAAGCAGAAACATAAGCGTATTTGTCGTCATCGCGCATGGCTTCTCCCTCTTCCGTTTGATATTCCTCGCGGAAGTGACCTCCACAACTTTCGTTTCTATCGAGTGCATCGATACACATCAACTCACCCAAGTCGAGGAAGTCAGCAACACGACCTGCTTTGTCTAATTCAGGGTTGAATTCCTCTATTTTACCCGGTACGCGAACATTTTTGTAGAAGTCTTCACGGAGGGCACGAATTTCAGAAATTGCTTGTTTTAAACCGGCTTCATTTCTTGCCATACCGCACTTATCCCACATAATTAGACCTAATTCTCTGTGGTAGCTTTCAACAGAACGTTTACCGTTAATATTCATCAACTGCTGAATTCTGTCGTTTGCCGCTTTTTCAGCAGCTACGAAGGCCTCATGATCGGTTGAAATTGGTTTGGTATGAATTTCTTTGCTTAGGTAATTTCCGATAGTATATGGGATTACGAAATAACCATCAGCTAAACCTTGCATCAAAGCCGATGCTCCCAAACGATTGGCTCCGTGATCGGAGAAATTTGCTTCACCTAAAGCATATAGACCAGGAACGGTGGTTTGTAATTCGTAATCAACCCACAATCCCCCCATGGTATAGTGTACTGCAGGGTAAATGCGCATTGGGGCTTCGTATGGATCTTCGTCTGTAATTTGTTTGTACATATCAAACAAGTTACCGTACTGTTCTTTTACTACTTCTTTCCCTAAGGATAGTAAGATGTCTTCGGAGGGGTTTTCAATACCTCGTTTAGAGGCTTCGGCTCTTCCGTATTTGTTTACCATATTGTCTCTAAAATCTAGGTAAACCGCCATTTTACTGCTTCCAACACCGTAGCCAGCATCGCAACGTTCTTTGGCTGCTCTGGACGCAATGTCACGAGGAACTAAGTTACCGAAGGCAGGGTATCTACGCTCTAAATAGTAATCTCTTTCCTCTTCTGGAATATCGTTGGGATGTCTGTTGTCTCCTTGTTTTTTAGGCACCCAAATTCTACCATCATTTCTCAAAGATTCACTCATTAGAGTAAGTTTGCTTTGGTAGTGGCCGGAAACTGGGATGCAGGTAGGGTGAATTTGTGTGAAGCAGGGATTGCCAAAGTAAGCACCTTGTCTGTGAGCTTTCCATGCCGCTGTAACATTAGAACCCATGGCGTTGGTAGATAAGTAGAAAACGTTACCGTAACCGCCAGTACATAATAAAACGGCGTGACCGAAATATCTTTCCAATTTACCAGTTACTAGGTTACGGGCGATGATGCCACGTGCTTTACCATCAATGATAACCAACTCGATCATTTCATGACGGCTATACATTTTTACATTACCTAGACCCACTTGTCTTTCTAATCCGCTGTATGCGCCCAGCAATAACTGTTGTCCTGTTTGACCCGCTGCGTAAAAGGTACGCTGTACTTGGGTGCCTCCGAAAGAGCGGTTGCTTAAGGTTCCGCCATACTCACGGGCAAATGGAACACCTGCGGCAACGCACTGATCAATGATATTGGTAGACACTTCAGCAAGACGGTGCACATTGCCTTCGCGAGCTCGGAAGTCACCTCCCTTGATGGTGTCATAGAATAAACGGTGTACAGAGTCTCCGTCATTTTGGTAGTTTTTAGCAGCATTGATACCGCCTTGAGCCGCAATTGAATGCGCACGACGTGGACTGTCTTGAAAACAGAAGGCTTTCACTTTGTATCCAAGTTCCGCTAAGGTTGAAGCGGCACTAGAACCAGCTAAACCAGTACCTACTACAATAATTTCGAGGTTTCTTTTGTTGGCAGGGTTAACCAAGGGAACAGAACTTTTATAGCTCTTCCATTTTTCCGATAACGGGCCCTGAGGAATTTTAGCATCGAGTTTCATAGGTATTCAATTTATTTAATTAAGCCCAAAAAGATAGTTACGGGCATGCTAGCGAATAAGAATGGAATAATTATCGAAAACCAAGTACCCACAGTTTGGATCATTGGAGTGTAGGATTTATGGTTAACACCGAGAGTTTGGAAGGCACTTTGAAACCCATGCAATAGGTGATAAGAAAGACTTAAACATCCGAGTACATAAATAACAACAGCCATTGGGTTTTGGAAAACCGCAACCATCACTGTAAACATGGTGTTTTCTTCGTTGATACTGTGTAAGAAGCGAGCTTCTACCCAAAAGTGGCGTAGGTGAACTACTAAAAACAATAATATTATGGTGCCTAATAAACCCATACTTCTGCTGTACCATGTGCTATTGGCTGAGGAACCATTTACTGCATAGTTCTGAGGTCTGCGTTTTGCATTGGTAGATGCCAAATACAAACCTTGAAATACGTGTAAAATTAGACCTAGAAATAGTCCGATTTCCATTGCTCGGATATACCAAGTATGTCCCATGAATTCGGCAGCGATATTAAACGTTTCTCCACCATCGTTCATGTAAATTAGTGCGTTAATTCCGCAATGCACAACCAGAAAGGTAATTAAAAAGATTCCGGTGAGTGACATAATGAGTTTTCTGCCAAGACTGGAAGAAAATAGAAACGAGAACAAATTCATAATGTATTAAATTGTCTGTTAGTTGGGAGCAAAAATAAGGTTTTTTGACCTAAAACTAATGATTGTTAGTGTTTCCCTACTTGTATTTGGAATGCGTTCAAATAAGGATGTAGTGCTTTGAAAACTAATGGTTTGCACAAAAGGAGTTGGTGTTATTGCCATGTTGTTTGCTTAGGAATTTTTAGCCTAAGTTTATACAAACGAAAATCCTACAGGTTCATAGCTTGATATTTTTGGACGTATTTCCCAAAAATATCAAATTCTAAGTTCACCTGATCACCCTCTTCCAAGAATTTTAAGTTGGTATGTTCCCATGTATATGGAATGATTGCCACTGAAAATGCGTCGGGGAAGGAATCTACCACTGTAAGGCTTATGCCGTTTACTGAAATACTGCCTTTATTAACGGTTATACCTGCTTCTCTGTCGTGTTGAATGAAAATTAAATAGGAGCCATCTACATCATGGATTTCATCGATAAGCCCTATACAATCCACATGGCCTTGTACATAATGTCCATCAAATCTACCTGTTACCGGTAGACAACGTTCAATATTAACGTAATCGCCAATTTTTAATAGTCCTAAATTAGTGCGTTGTAAGGTTTCTGCAATGGCGGTTACCCAGTATCCTTGCTCGGATTTTTCGGTAACGGTTAAGCATATACCATTATGCGATATGCTCTGGTCTATGGAAATTTCATCCAAAAATGGACAGGAGATATGAAAATGTACGTTCGTCTGACTAGAACGAATTTCTAAGACGATCGCGATTGTTTCGATGATGCCTGTAAACATGTTGACTTGCCGAAGTTATGACAAAAAACATACAATTCAAATCCAAAGTTGTTTATGACAGTTTGTCTTAATGTACTTTTTGGCAAAAAAGTTGAACAATTGTGATGGAAATAAGAGAAAATACAAAGTAAGAATATGGAAAATACTCATTTAGAACAGGAAAACGAGGAATTAAAAAACGAATCAAACAACAATGAGACCGATTCCGTTCCTACTGAAGATAACGGTGGCTCTGACAATGTTGCCACTACGGATACGGAAGGGGGGGCAGAAAATGACACTATGACTACCGATGTTGCCCAACTATTGCAAGATGAAAAAGATAAATATCTTCGATTGTATAGTGAATTTGATAATTATAGAAAGCGCACTGCAAAAGATAGATTGGAGTGGATGCAAACTGCTTCCAAAGATTTAATTGTAAGTTTGTTGCCCGTAGTTGACGATTTTGAAAGAGCGTTAAAGGCAATGGAACAATCTTCTGAAAATAATGAGTCTGCGAAAGAAGGTATATTATTAATTTACAATAAATTGATGGGATTGTTACAGAAGTCTGGTTTGCAGGCAGTTACGAGTATTGGTGAGGTCTTTGATGTAGAGAAGCATGAAGCGATTACTCAATTTGCTGCTCCTACCGAAGATTTAAAAGGAAAAGTTATCGACGAAGTGGAAAAGGGATATATGTTACATGATAAAATAATTCGATTCGCCAAAGTAGTAGTTGGCAATTAATAAACTATTAAATGAGCAAAAGAGATTTTTATGATATTTTAGGTGTCAGCAAAAGTGCTTCCGCCGATGAAATAAAAAAGGCTTATAGAAAGTTAGCGATTAAATATCACCCAGATAAGAATCCGGGGGATAAAGAAGCCGAAGAGAAATTTAAAGAAGCGGCTGAGGCGTATGATATATTGAGTAATCCTGAAAAGAAACAGCGATATGACCAGTTTGGCCACGCCGGTATGGGCGGTGGCGGTGGCTATGGTGGTGGCGGTTTCAGTATGGATGATATCTTTTCTCAGTTTGGAGATATTTTTGGTGATGGAGATGTGTTTGGGTCCTTCTTTGGAGGCGGTGGACGTGGAGGTTCTCGCAGAAGTGTAGGTTCCAATATACGGATAAAACTAAAACTGACACTGTCTGAAATGAAGACCGGTGTGGAGAAGAAGGTGAAATATCGCCGAATGGTAGAGGCGGAAGGAGTTAAGTTTGGTACCTGTAAGCAATGTAACGGTCAGGGAAGTGTTAGAAGAGTTACCAATACGTTCTTGGGTCAAATGGCTACTTCAAGTCCGTGTCCAGTATGTAACGGTTTGGGTAAAATGGTTGAGAGTAAACCCAAAGACGCTAATGAGCAAGGTTTAATTTCTCAAGAGGTAGAGACCTCAATAAAGATTCCTGGGGGTGTAGCCGAAGGCATGCAACTCAGTATGAATGGAAAGGGAAATGCAGGACCCGGAGGTGGAGCATCTGGTGATTTGATTGTATTAATAGAAGGTATAGAGCACGAAGAGCTCACCCGCGATGGAAATAATGTTTTGTATAATTTGTGGTTGAGTTTTCCCCAAGCTGCTTTAGGTGATTCGGTAGAAGTTCCAACATTGGATGGTAAAGTAAGAATTAAAATTGATGCAGGGACCCAGGCTGGTAAAGTACTTCGATTAAAAGGAAAAGGATTCCCAGAAATCAATGGTTACGGAACGGGGGATCAATTGGTGGTAGTAAATGTTTTTGTACCTACGAAATTGAATTCAGAAGAAAAGGCCACGATGGAGAAGTTATTGGATGCAGAGAATTTTAAACCTAATGATAAGGAAAAGTCTTTCTTTGATAAAATGAGAGATTTCTTCAGTTAAAAATATCTAATTTAAGAAATGCATAAAGTAAGAGAGGCCCATCTGCAAAGATGGGCCTCTCTTGTTGTTTTTATTAGAAAAATACAGTGATTGTATTAGTTAGAAAGACGATTTTTTAGTTCACTATTGATCGCTTCTAAAAAATCCTCAGTATATAAATATTGGTCCTCTGTTACTTTATCGCCATAAATACATACCGCCAAATCCTTTGTCATTTTTCCGCTTTCAACAACATCTACACAAACTTTTTCCAGGGTGTTGCAGAAGTTAATTAATTCTTGGTTGTTATCTAAATTTCCACGATGTATCAAACCTCTAGTCCAAGCGAAAATAGATGCGATTGGGTTGGTTGAAGTTTTTTTACCTTGCTGATGCATCCGGAAATGTCGAGTAACGGTTCCGTGTGCTGCTTCTGCTTCCATAGTTTTTCCATCGGGTGTAACTAACACACTGGTCATAAGTCCTAAGGATCCAAATCCTTGAGCAACGGTATCAGATTGAACATCGCCGTCATAGTTTTTACAAGCCCATACGAAGTTGCCATTCCACTTCAAAGCCGAGGCAACCATGTCATCAATTAGGCGGTGTTCATAGGTGATTCCTTTAGCATCCATGGTTGCTTTGAACTCGTTTTCGTAGATTTCTTGGAATATATCTTTGAATCGACCATCGTATTTTTTTAAGATGGTATTTTTGGTGCTTAAATACAATGGCCAACCTTTTTGAATGGCAGTGTTGAAGCAGGAACGTGCAAACCCACGAATACTCTCTTCGGTGTTGTACATAGCCAATGCTACGCCATCGCCTTTGAAATTGTATACCTCGTGCTCAATAACCTGGCCGTCTTCTCCTTCAAATTTAACTGTTAATTTACCTTTACCCTTGAATACAGCATCCGTTGCACGATACTGATCACCAAAAGCATGACGACCAACTATAATTGGTGCAGTCCAGTTAGATACCAAACGAGGAACATTTTTCATTACAATTGGCTCTC
>CAZKOM010000070.1:0-1212 GCA_964554385.1 uncultured Flavobacteriaceae bacterium
GATTCGAACCTGTGACCTACTGCTTAGAAGGCAGTTGCTCTATCCAGCTGAGCTAAGAGGTCCTGCAATCCATTCACTAACCCTTGTAAAGGCCGTAAACAAGGCCGCAAAAATAGGCATTTTTCTAATAAAAACTAATCGAATCTAGATTTTTTTTAAAAATTCTGATGTACATCGACAATTTTAAACTATTCGTAAAATCCCTTCAGTATTTGAATTCAATTTATTTAATTGCAGTATCGAAATGGCCTAATAAATCTAGACTTTCGGTAAATAATTAAAATTCAATTGTATGCAAAATCCATTCTTTAAGTTTAAAGATATAAAGAGTTATAGTTCAACCGAATGGCTCATTAACAACACCAAGAAATATCGCAGTGTATTTGAAGCTGAGGAGGTGAATTACATTTATTGTGAGGTTACCCTCTACAATAAAAAATTTGATGAAGAGCCTTGGAATCTGCAAATGCACATTAAATGTGTAGATGAAAACAACAATGAATTGTGTTCTTTGGATTGTTCTCGCACGGTAGATCCAGCGGAGCCTATTGTTTTTGCCCGTGAAGGATGGGGGGTGAAACACGTTGGCAGATTCTGGAAACCGGGTGTATATCGGTGGGAAGCTTGGATCAACGATGAAATATTGGCATCTAAAATATTTTATGTGCAGCAAGTGGGAGTTGTAAAGTCTGGATTAAATCCATATTTCAAAATTGATACGGTGAAATTGTATGAAGGTTCCAGTATTGATGTAGATATTTCGAAAAGAAAATATTACACCGTATTCAATGCTTTAGCAACTCGATACGTCTGGGCAGAAGTGAACTGTCAGAACCTCACACGCAAATCCAATGAACTCCCCATTGAATTACTATTCAATTTTCGGAGTAAATCTGGATATCTTAAAGGTAGTGTTTCAAAAATTCAGTTTGTAAAACCCGAAGATGACGAATTTACCATCTCTTTAGGTTGGGGATCCAGTATTATAGGGACATGGTCGCGTGGAGATTATTTTGCAGAAATCGTATTTATGGATACGTTGTTAGCGCAAATGCCATTTCGAATTGGTGATGATTATGTGGAAGCAACAGAAGAAGATTTCTTGCCGATGACGCAATTAACCGTACCTTTTGCAGAAGATGATGCTAATGCGGAGGCAAAACCTGGCGAAGAATCAAGTCAATCCGGTCAATTAGATTTTCAGTCGCAAGG
>CAZKOM010000070.1:1312-11961 GCA_964554385.1 uncultured Flavobacteriaceae bacterium
GCCATTGTGGTTGCCGGTTATCCCGAAGAAATGGATGTTTTCTTGGAGTCTAATCCGGGTTTAAAGAGTCGATTCGTTGTACAATACGATTTCCCCGATTATACGCCCCAAGAACTGTTGAAAATAGCCACTTTTGCGGCAGAAAAAAGAGGTGTGAAGTTCGACGAAACAGCAGCAAAATTGTTTCAAAAATATTTAACCGATAAGTACAGAGACCGCGATAAATTTTTTGGTAATGCCCGATTAGTAAATTCCATGGTGGATGAAGCCAAAATGAACATGGGATTGCGAATCATGAAAGGGGAACATCCTGAGGAATTGGATACGGAGGCATTAAGTACTATTACCGAATCGGATTTAAAGAAAATCTTTGATTTGCACAGTGGAATCTTGCCAGAAATTCCCATTGATGAAGATTTGCTTCGCGAAAGCATGCAGAAACTCAGATCCATGATTGGATTAAATAAAGTTAAACAAGACATCGAGGAATTAGTGAAGTTGGTGAGATTCTATAAAAGCATGGGTAAAGATGTTCGTAAGATTTTTTCATTACACAGTGTGTTTAGTGGTAATCCCGGTACCGGTAAAACTACTGTAGCCAGAATACTGGCTCAGGTCTATAAAGCACTGGGAATTTTAGAACGAGGGCACTTAATAGAATGTGATCGACAAAGTTTAGTAGGTGGATATATAGGTCAAACCGCTATCAAAACTGCCGAATTAATCAACAAAGCGATAGGAGGAGTTTTATTTATCGATGAAGCATATTCGTTAAGTGATGGGGGCTCATCTGATTTTGGTAGAGAAGCTATTGAAACTCTGCTTAAACGAATGGAAGATAGACGGGGTGAATTTATTGTTATTGCCGCCGGTTATACCCAGAATATGGAGCGCTTCATGGAATCCAACCCGGGATTAAAATCAAGATTTGACCGTGAATTTCAGTTTGCCGATTACAATGCAGAAGATTTATATACAATCGCACTAAATCAATTAAGAGATCATCATATTGTTCCTGAACCTAAGGCCGCAGATCATTTGATGAAATATATACAGTTCATGTATAAGTCGCGGGATAAGTACTTCGGAAATGGTAGAGCAGTGAGACGAGTAATTGAAGAAGCCGTTCGAAACCAACATTTACGATTAAGTGAGTTGCCTAAAAATAAACATACTGCCAAAGCCATTGAAACGCTCAAGTTTGAAGATGTTGAAGAATTTAGTACGGATATAAAACCAGGTAGTGCCTCCGGTGGAATTGGATTTAGATTGTAATTTCTGTAGGTAAGCGTATTTTATATTAATTTTACCCAGCGATAATACTTGGGTAATTTTAATTTAAATCGATTTGACCAAACTTTCTGGGTATAGTACGTATTGGAAATTATTGGTAAATAGTAGATGGAAATATCTATTATTCCAGTTATTGTTTATTATTTTAACTCAGCAAATCGGCAGATTAATTTGGTTTGTTGGTAATGTCTACTGGTTACAACCCTTAGGCGTATGGGAGTATTTCCAGGTCTTTCTTATTGGGTTTTATTTTGATGCCCCTGTTGTTGCTTATCTTTTTTTACCCGTTTGGGTATGGTGGTCGTTTGCACCATCCACCATTACAATAAAAAATTATCTCTTTCGAGGAATTTCAACCGGTTTAATTTTTTCAACGGTTTTACTCAATGCAATTGATGCTGGCTATTCTAACGTTACTTCCAAACGAAGCGGTAAAGAATTGTTGGATGTTCTCGCCGATCCAGCGAATAAGGTATCTAACTACATTTTGGATTATTGGTGGGGTGTAATTTTAATATTTTTATTCGGTTGGCTGATATGGCGATTTTTTCCGGTTCCTAAGGTAGAGGTGACCAGTAAAAAAACTGCACAACCATCCAAAACGAATTCAATCGAGATAGATTCGTCCGACGATAAATCACGAAATCAACAATTACCTAGTAAAAGTTTGTGGTATCCGTTGAGCTCTACACTATTAAGATTCTTATTAGTGGTTTTGGTTATCTTATTTTTCGGAAGGGGAGGTACACGATTGCGCCCTCTAAGAGCATCCGATGCCGCGGAATTTGTGGTCCCTGAAATTTCACCTTTGTTGGTGTCTACTCCTTTTTCCATGATATCGAGTTTTCAATCGGCCGGATTAACAGCAGTGCAATGGCTAAATCAGGGCTCGGAATCATTTCATTTACATGGTAATAGTCTGTCTTTGGGTGATTATATAAAAAACAACTATTCTTACAACCACAGTGGGTATAAGCCGAATTTGTCAACCATCGACTCATCGATTTTAACCCAAAATAAAACTCGTAAAAGCAACGTTGTTTTAATTGTAGTAGAAAGTTTGGCTCGTGATTATACGGGTTTTTTGAATGGAGCACCTTACACGCCATTTTTAGATAAATTAGCTAAGAATCCGGATGCAGTTGTATTCCCATTTTGTTTTGCAAATGGAACTAAAAGTATCGAAATGGCTCCATCGATTTTTGCGGGGATGCCCAACTTAATGGAGGACTTTTTTATTACTTCAAGTTATAGTACGAATCGAATTACAAATGTTTTTGGCTTAATGAAATCGATGAATTACACTACGCAATTTTTTCATGGATCCAATAATGGTACCATGGGGTTTCGTTCTTTTTTTAAAAGTGGAGGATTACAAGAGTATTTCGGTATTGATGAATATCCTAGTAAAGAGGTTGATTTCGATGGTCATTGGGGAATATTTGACGAACCCTACTTACAATATTTTTCTAAGAAACTTTCTCAAAACCAACAACCGTTTTTCAGTAGCGTTTTCACGTTAAGTTCCCATCATCCCTACGCAATCCCTGAATCGTTAAAATCAAAATTTCCAGGATCCAATTTAACCGTACAGAAAACAATCGCATACGCAGATTATTCCTTAGAGAAGTTTTTTCAATCGGCGAGTAAAGAATCATGGTTTGAAAACACCATTTTTATAATTACTGGCGATCATACTTCTCATGGGACGCTGGGGTATTTTTACAGTCCCAGTGGACACTATGAAGTTCCATTTTTAATTTTTGCTCCGGGAAAAGGGGATGCTTTACGATCTTCCTTTACAACGGAAATTACGCAGAAAACCTGTTCGCAGTTAGATGTCTTTCCTACCAGTTTGTCTTTTGCTTTTGACATGCCCAATTTAAGTATAGGAATGGGTAGGAGTTTATTGGATTCTTCGTACAAGGGATATTCGTATCATTACGATAAAGGACTTTATTACATCATTCAATACCCATATGTTTTGATAATGAATGAGCAGGGAGAGAATATTGAGTTTTATAAACAACTAAGAAATAGCAATAAAAAGGAGAATTTAGAAAATTCTCCTTTACCAGAAGTTCAATTGAAAAAAACGGAATTATTGTTTCATCTCAAAGCGGCTGTTCAGGGCTATCGTCGGGGATTAACTAGTAACCAATGGGATAGATTGTTTAATTATCGAAACCAATAATAATTTCGTAATTAATGTACCATCAATGGAGTTGTACGTCTCCAATTTTCAGTTTGTAATTCTACAATATACATACCCGATGCAATAGTATTCTTGATTTCTAATAAGTTTCGTTTACCAATAGCTGGTTGTTCGAGTAATACACGACCTTGTGCATCTATTAATCGTAAGTTACCTTGAATTACGAGGGAAGGAACTTCAATGTATAGCTTCAGTTCGTTTTGGTTAATAGGGTTGGGGTAAACAAGCAGCCCGTCATCTTGTTTTGAGGAGATGTTTGTGGCTGCTGATGTTATCCAGAAACATTCCGATGTATCAGTGCAATTATCTTGAGTTACAATTACGGCATAATTACCATTGGTTTTAGCATTATAAATTCGGGTGTTCCCATCGGTGGCTGGTTTATAATTTTGATTACATAATACCCACTGCCAGTCGGTAGCAGAGGTATTTGTACATGTAAGCACATCGCCAGTAATCGAAACGCCTGTACCCACCTTGATAACATTTAAATCAATGGTTATCACACTGTCGCAACCTAAATAATTTTTAATGGTATCTTGAATGATGGCCGATTTTGTATAGGAATTTTTCCCACTCGGCAAGGTATACAATTTACAGGCCGCTTCTTTGTAGGAATAATAAGTTTTACCAAGTACTGTTAGGTCTACTGTTACGATACTATCACAGAAATTGTTATTTAATACAGTATCTTTATAAATACCCGTTTTAGACCAAATATAACGTTCACTTGGGGATTTATATTGGTCGCAAACCGTCACTTTAATAGATTTGAATGTTGCCAAAGAAATGGCTTTAATGGTGATGATACTATCACAACCCGCTGCATTTTGCAATGTATCATAGTATGTACCTGGTGCGGAAATGAAGTGTTTTCTACTGGGTACCCGGAATGGGGTACAGAATTTTTTCTCCATTTCAGAAAAGGTTGTTTTTCGTACAACTAAATCAATAATAATAAAGCTATCACAGCCTTTGTAATTTGTGGTTGTATCTACGTAAGTTCCTGTTTCAGTTAATTTTTTTCCTAAGGGGGATATGTAGCTGTTACACACATTGGCGGATATGTTTGAACTTGTTCCACCAATACTAAGATTTACATTAATTACACTGTCACAACCAGCGGAATTTACCAGATAATCGGTGTAGTTACCTGATTTAGTCCAAGTGTAGGCGCCCGAGGGACTTACATAACTTTTACACGCCCAAGCAGATATATTTTTGGTAGTTTTAAAACGAAGGGATAGATTGATAGTTAATGCACTATCACAACCAAAGTAACTGGATAGTGTATCTTTATATACTCCGGATTTCGTCCAAGTATACTTACCACTTGGAGATCTGAATCGATCGCAACGATTTTCTGAAATAGTATCTCGGATACTTCCTTTGGTTAAGGTTTTGCCACTAACCCAGTTGGATGTACTGCCGCTTAAAGCAAAGTTAGCTACTACACCATGATTACCATAACCTGAAAAATCGGTAAGTGTTTTAACGGTGGAATTGCTAGCACCTGCTTTTCCATGATTAAATTTATAATAGGCGCGTAAACCTTGTTGAGGAGCACAATATTCGCCATTCATGTCGTTTTTTATCTCCGATTGAGTGCGATATTTAGCCCAAATTTTAACTTCATCGATTTTACCTTGAAATCTGCGCGTATACGTGCCAGAATGATCACCAATTACTAAATCAACCCCTGTGGCTTTAGTCATAGCTGCTGTAGAACTAATAGAATCTACTTTAACTCCATCAACGTAAAAATATGCCTTGGTGCCGTTGTAGGTGAAGGCCACGTGTTGCCATGTATTTAGCTTCAAAACTGCCGTTGCCGTGGTTTTTTCAACCCATGTAGAAGTACCTTGGCCAAATGCGCAGTTTAATTTACCGCCATCACCGCAGCGTAACATATACCCATTATTGGATGTATTTTCCTCTTTATTGATAATATTACCTTCCCATGCTGCCGCTTTCCAAGCCGTTGGGAATATCCAAGCTTCCAATGCCAAACTTTTTCCACCTAAATTGATCGAACTATCTTTGCCACATATAACACGGTCATCCGAACCATCAAAGTCCAATGCATTTTGTGCATTTAAATTGGAAGTAAATAACAATAAAATTACAAAAAGTAATTTCGGAATTGTAAGCGACTGAAGTCCGATAATCCTGTTGCCAATTATCGCGTAATGATAATTTTTAGTAGGGTTATTAATGCCTTTAATTATTTGATACATAATGGTTTGATTTCGGTTATAAAAAACGAATATAGAAAAATATTTTTTCTAGCAAATACATACTAAAGTTAAATCGCATAATTTCGTCCTGTAGTCATTAAGCACTACGTATAATAGCAAATATGTTGATTTCGGTAAATACCGTTTTCCGGAGTACTTTGGTTATCCTTATAGCCACGCTTTTAATTTTGCCTCTAATTCGAACCGCGAAAAATCAATCATATTCTAGAAGGGATACCCATAAAGTAGAAGATTTTTTAGAAGCAGTAAATAAAACCGCTAATAGCTCACAAGATTGTATAGAGGTACAGTGGGTGAATAATCTCGATTCAATAACTATTCAAGAAAATTGGTTATCCAATCCTATTCAAGTCCTTAACCGCTTATTGCCTGGGAAAATATTGACGGATCCTATTTCCGATGAATCTATGATTGCCTGGACATGCAGTACTTGTAAGTTAAACAGCTTACATAATCCAATCAACGACTGGTTTGATGTAGATACCTTTGTAACATTTCCATTTAGTAGAAACTATACCAGTTTTATTGGTCAGTTAGAACTACAAAGCGCAGATTCATTGCCACAGCGACTGTATTCTTTTTCTACAAGTTCTGAACCCAGTGCGCAAGGTCGATTTTCTGGTGGGGTTTTAGGATTGTTGTTACTTGAGAAGCAACCCGAAGGTAATTGGAAAGTAAAAGCATTGAATTCTGCAGTTATGTATCAGGGCAGTTTTGGGAGAGCCTCTGCCAATTTTACAGTTAAACATACTACTGAGTTTGGAAATATTTTACTGTTAAATTGTCCGAGTATTGAAGCGGCAGACGTAGAAGGATGTAATTCCTATGTTGAAGATTTATACTTGCTAAATGGTAATACATTGGATTTAATTACTCGAATTCCAGGAGCTCAAAAAGTTTGTAGAAATTCAGAATCCGTTGATGCGTTGTTAGATTTTCCAATGTGGAGTCTTGATTTGCAATTATCGCCCGTTGGTAAATCTATTATAGATGTTGATTTGATCGTTGAAGGAATGTACATGATTGCCTCTGAACTGAGTGAACGATGGCGTTATATGGGGTTGTTGGAAGAACTGCCTTTATTTCTTCAAAAGAAATACCCCGATAAATTTAAACAGTTAGAATCCCAGGTTAGCGATGGTCCAATTGCTAAAATTCAACTTATGGACTCAAGGAATATAGAAGAATCAAACTCCATTGTTTCTGCCGATTCAACTATCGCAGGAATTAACCAATCTGCATCTTTACGCGGATTTTGTATTCCTTACAAGGCAAAAGTATTCTCTCAAATTTCCATATCCTCAGATGGAAAAATGAACTTGGCTCCTTGGAAGATTCAACTGGAGTCGAAATAGATGGTGGCCTGATTATTTGATTATTTCACCCAAAACCTACGGTAGTGGCTTTTCGAATTAATCCACACTTTTAATAAACAAGCGAAAAACTTGAGAAGGTTTGAAGGATGGTGAAATAAAAAAATGCCTAAGCTGTAAAACTGGGCCTGTTACTTTATCCGAATAATCTCATGCTCAGAAATATCAATTTTTCTGAGTTTATACAGCTGACCCACAGATTCTTTGAAAGACTTCTTACTCATACCCAATAAATCCCGAATATCATCCGGACTGGATTTGTCTCCCAATGCTAATTTACCATTATTTCTTTCTAAATGTTCTAAAATAACATCGGTATGGCCTTTTACTTTTCCTCTACCTAGCGGTTTTAATGAAACGTCGATGAGTCCGTTTTCGCGAACCAGTTTCACGAATCCAGATACGGTGTCGCCTACTTCAACGGGTTGATAGACCTCGTTTTTATAGAACATGCCTTGGTATCGCTGATTTATGATACATTTAAATCCTTTTTCTGTTTCTTCGAATACAAGGGCTTCTATGGGCTGACCAGATTGAAAAGGAACTTCTTCGCGATTTAACCATTTAGCCACACGCCCCGATGCTAATAATCTATCGGTCTTTTCATCTCGATATAGAAATACCACCGTTTTGGTTCCAGGTTTCATACGGCTGTACTGTTCTTTGAAAGGAACGAATAGATCTTTTTCCAATCCCCAATCCAAGAATGCGCCAATAGGAGTTGCAGCAACCACCTCTAAACAAGCAAATCGATATAATTCAATTTTGGGTTGGCGGGTGGTGGCCACCAATCTATCTTCTGAATCTCGATATATAAAAACGGTGATTATGTCGCCTTCCTGTGCGGTGGGGGAACAATATTTATTAGGTAATAATACCTCATTGCCTTCTTCGTCTCGCAAATACCATCCTTGCGCCGTATCCCTGCCGTATTGAAGATCTAAATAGTGGCCCGTTTTAATCATTGCAGTGCAAAATTCGGGGTAAATTGCCATAAAACCCCCATGATAAATGGGTAATTACGGATAAATGCAAAAAATAAGATTTCCAATTACGGAATTCGCCCAAAACTCATGTAACACATTCGTAATATTTTGTAGATAATTGCTTTCTAATATTTTGTCTATGAGAGATCCCAATACCCCCAAGTATTTTATCAGCCGCGCTTGGATATATTCCAAAGAAATGTTCCCCGTGCTGATTTACCTTCCTTACGTTATTGCATTGTACGGTTGTGTGAATTTTGTAGTTCAAATTCTATCGGGCGATCCCGTGGTTATTGATACCATGGCTATCGTTGGAATGATTTCAGCATTTTTTATGATGTTGTTAATGCGAACCTTTGATGATTTAAAAGATATTGAAATCGATATTGAACTATTCCCACATCGCGCCACTGCGAGAAAGGCTGTATTGAAATCCGATATCGTAGCTATTTCTTTAACGTCGTTCTTGGTACTGCTGAATACGAATGTGTTTTTTGGACCATCTACCTTACCCGTGTTTGCTGTGATGATTTCTTATTGTTTGCTGACCTTCAAATGGTTCTTCGCCGAACAATATCACCGAAATCACATTTTTGTAACCATGATGGACCATCAGCCAATACCCTACGTGATTAATTTCTTTTTGATTCACACTGCATTGGCCACAGGCGCACATTACGAACCCTTTAGTACAACCCATCTGATTTTATGGTTAATCGTGTCATTGCCTGTTACCGCTTGGGAAGTTTCTCGAAAAATTCGGTCTGCGGATATGGAAACTCAATACGAAACATTCTCCATGGTGGTTGGAGTCAAAACGGCTACCGCAATCCCATTGATTTGCTTAACTGCTACAGGTTTAATGTCGATGCACCTCGGAAATTTACTGCACTTCAGTTTGTGGTTTTTTATCATTGAAATGGCCATTTTAGCCATTGTTTTATTCGTTTATTTACGATTCTTTTTCAAGCCGATAAAGGAATACAACATTCTTACCAATACAGCTTTATTTACAACAACCGCGTACTTTACCAATTTATTGGTTAATACATTGCTAACCTACGCTTGGTAATTTTCCCATGCTGTTGAGCAAGTCTGAAGTAGGAGGGAAGGGGTTTCATTTACAAACCATGCACAATGGGGGGCTGACAGTTCCTCAGTTTTACTGTGTTTCTTGGAGTCAACTAAAGCAATTATTGGCCGAAAGTAATCCGGATTTTTGGTTTGATTTGAACACTGAGATGGAAGCGGTATTCTCTAATTACCAAATGGATTTAGAGGTGATTTGTACGGCAGTTCAGAAAAAGATATTAGAAGCAGAAATTGCAGAAAAGCCGTGGTCCGATTTTTCAAGTATAATTCTAGACCAATTTGGAGAAGATTATTTAGTATCGGTTCGATCTTCGGCGATTGATGAGGATAGCGTTCACACTTCCTTCGCAGGCCAACATGTAACGGAATTATTTGTTGGTCCATCTGGCTTGTTATCGGCAATAAAAAATTGCTTGGCCTCGGCTTGGTCTTTTGGTGCAATTAGCTATCGATTGTTGCATAATTTACCGGTTCATAACATACATTTTGCCATTGTAATTCAACGAATGGTGAATGCCTCGAAATCTGGAATTGGATTTTCTGTGGACATTACCCGAAATCTGGCAGAGTCAATTATAACTGCTGGATATGGTCTAGGTGAGGGGGTAGTTGCGGATAAAGTGGAATGCGATACATTTAGGATTCATCGTACAAGTAAAGTTCTTGAAACGGTGTTAATGAAAAAGCAATCGGCGTTGCGTTGGAACCAACGGAATGAACTGTATTTAGAAAATATCGATCCCCAATTGGCCGAAAGTCCTTGTTTAAGCAATACAGAAATTGAACAGGTCTTTGAAGCGTTACAACAAGCTGAAATATTGCTCGCCTCGCCTGCAGATGTAGAGTTTTCATTTGATGAGCACGGAAAATTGTATGTACTTCAAATGCGGCCCATCACCACATTGGATAGCAATAATATTGAAATATTAGACAATACTAATATTGTTGAGAGTTATCCAGGAATTACCTTGCCATTGAGTTTTTCATTCGCCAAGCAAGCGTATCAAAATTTATTTGAAAACAGTGCACGATTTTTTTGGATCGATGACACTTGGGTGAAACAGCATCAACAAGTTTTTAAACATTTGATTGCTCATCCTTATGGTAGGGTTTATTACAGACTGGATAATTGGTATCGTTTAACGGCAATGGTGTATAATTCTCCAAGCGCCATGAAAGCCTGGGAGACGGCCGTGGGTTTATCTCAACCTATCCAAGTAAATTCGAAGCCCAGCTCCAAACAACAACTAAAAATTATCGTTGCTATTTTATGGATAATTGTTCGATTTAGGCAAGGAAATCGTAAATTTTTCAAATCCTTTGCAATTCATTATTCCAAGTTTAAAAATTTTCGAAATGAAGCCAATTCCCCTGCAGAATTGTGGCGCTATTTTCAGAAAATCATGCAACAAACTTACCGGGATTGGCCGTT
>CAZKOM010000071.1:0-11762 GCA_964554385.1 uncultured Flavobacteriaceae bacterium
ATGCACGAAGGTTACCTGGAGTACGGTGTTGCCATTCAATGATTTGTACTAATTCTCCGTTAAAGCGGATAAAGTTGCCTGATGAAATGTCCTGAGTAGTTGCCATGATGCAATGATTTAATTATTGCAAAGGTAGCACCGACAATCAAACCCACCAAATCTATGTAATCCGCAACGTAACTAATGGGGCTGAAATACAAATGGCTTTTGGGATGGAAATACAAATAATTTGGGATTTGAATTGATTTAGGGCAGAAACGCTTTGTGGGGAGCTGAATTTTCAGAAGAATGGTTGTTATTGAGGTAGCACGGTTTTGCCATATCTGCGCATCCATTTTACAATAAAATTGCGATGCTTGTTGGCGAAAGTGGATTGCATACCGCAGGATGTAGGGCAGGGGACAATACTAGCAATTTGTGCAGCTTGGTAGCGTGTTAGTTTGCTTGCCGATTTTTTAAAGTAGTGCTCACTTGCTGCTTCCACCCCAAAAATGGCATTGGGACCTGTTTCAATTACATTCATGTAAATCTCTAATATGCGCTGCTTGCTCCACAACACTTCAATCCAAAAAGTAAACCAAACTTCTAATCCTTTTCTAACCCAGGATCTACCTTCCCAAAGAAAAACATTTTTGGCAGTTTGTTGAGTTATGGTACTCGCTCCTTTTATCTTGCCACCTTTCATATTGTGATTAATGGCTTTTTCAATGGCTTTTAAATCAAATCCGAAATGATCTTTGAAACGCTGGTCTTCGCCGCAAATAAGGGCAAGTGGCATGTTGGGATTTATTTCGTCATAACTGATCCAAGTTTGAGTAACTTCTATGTTGTACTCCGCTTCCCTGGATTTCATTAACGCTGTTTTCCCTGGATTGATGATTCGATAAGCGCCTACCCATATTATGGTTATAATTACTGCGAGAAGCAGAAGTCGGAATATCCAACGAATTAATTTAGGTAGTATAAACAGACTAAACAATGTACTTGATTTTGGGCAAAATTACTCAAAACCCTGCACACCGTTTACGGTAGTGTACTTTAAAACTAAGTTTTTATTGGGATAAATACGCTTAAATGCACTCTGAACCATTAAGGTAGCCTCATGGAATCCGCATAGAATTAATTTTAATTTACCGGGATAGGTGTTTATATCACCGATAGCATAAATGCCTTCCACGTTTGTGCTGTAATCAAAGGTATTTACTTCAATGGCATTCTTATCGATATTCAGTCCCCAATCAGCAATAGGTCCTAATTTCGGAGATAAACCAAAAAGCGGTAGGAAATAATCGCAATCTAACCAAATTAGTTCTTCCGATCCATCGGTTGCGATTCCTACTTTTTCTAATGATTGTGTACCTTCTAAATGGGTGACTTCGCTATTAACCAGTAAATTGATTTTGCCTGCGGCACTTAAATCTAGGGCTTTTTGTACGGAGTCTGGGTGTCCACGAAATTGAGTTCTGCGGTGAATTAGGGTAACGGAAGCCGCGATTTCTTGAAGGAAAATGGTCCAATCTAATGCAGAGTCTCCACCTCCGGAAATTACTAGGTGTTTACCACGGAACTTCTCTGGATCTTTTACGATGTAATCGATTCCATGATTTTCAAATTGGCTAATATTCTCAATCGGCGGTTTGCGTGGCTCAAAACACCCAAGTCCGCCAGCAATAGCAATATTGGGGGCTTTATGAACGGTGCCTTTATCGGTAATAACAATAAATTGATTGTCTTCGGTTTTTTGGATGACTTCTGCGCGTTCACCTAAAGTAAATCCTGGCTTGAACGGTTCCGCTTGTTTCATCAAATTGTCAATTAAATCTCCCGCTAAAACTTCTGGGAAACCGGGGATATCATAGATGGGTTTTTTAGGATAAATCTCGGTTAACTGCCCCCCGGGTTGTGCAAGTACGTCAATTAAATGACAACGAAGTTTGAGTAAACCCGCTTCAAAAATGGCAAATAAACCCACGGGTCCGGCCCCGATAATAATAATATCGGTAGTGATAGGGTTATCTAAGGAATTTATTTGCACAGTTGATTCAATGTTTGACATAAGTTTTTACTAATGCGAAAAAGGCAATTCTATTAAAATTAAACAGTGATTTTTAGCACACTAATTTCGTATCCTAGTGATTTTTGTTAGCCCAGCTTTGGTGTACATATATTCTTCACCGTTAAACTCAATAGATTCATTGATCTTCAATTTGCTGAAGTCATCAAATATACCTGCTGATGTGTAAATTTTTCCTTTAGTTTTGGCAGCGATTTGTATGTAGGAATCATTGATTGCCATGTAATCTACCCACCCGCAAAGGATTATATTTACTGGTTTTTTTACGTTTTTTAAGTTGATTAAATCTTTCACCGGCGCTCTATTATCTGCAATCATCAAGAATGAATCGATGTCCGTCCATTTTTTTTGTGCTGCTAATAGGGCTTCAATATTGTTTTCAGGAATATCGCCACCTTGACCAGCGGCTATTGCCCTCCTCATCGTTTGATATACGGAATCAAAGTTATTGCTTTCAGCAAAATGCAGTCCTCCTGTGTTTCCGATCGTTTTTAATGCATCAGGACTGTTGTTTCCATCATTAAAAAATACAAATCGTCCGTTTTCTAAGGGTTTTTTAGCAAATTTCAACCACAACATGACTTGAGTATTGTAGGGGGTCATGCTGGCGGTTACATCTGCAACAACGGCAATTTTACCGGGCCATTCTTTGGTTGTAAGCAAGCGATACTCGTTGGTATGTCTGAAACCGAAGGTATCAAATAGACCGATATTTTCTCTATGTGCAGGGATACGTTTTCCAGGAATGGAGTCTTTAACCATTCGGTATTCTTTTTCACGAAAAACCAAACCAGGTCCAGTATATCGCTTACCTGCACGTTTTTGGTTTTTATTTCTAGGAAGGTAATATCCTGTCTCTTCTCTTCGTTTTTTTACTTTCCAGATTATTTTCTCTGGCACAAATACATTGGTGTCGCGATAGCTTTTTATCACTTTGTCCATGCGATCTATTTCAAGCTTTACGGCTAATTTGTCTGTTTTCGGTTTTAAATACACCACAAAGCCGTGGTAATATCCTTCGGCTTCTTTTTGTGTTTTAGGTTTGGTTTGTTCAAAAACCCTCCAGATGACTGTTTTTTCGAAAAATACCTCAGGGAATATAATTTGTAAATTTTTGAATCGAGCTTCGTTTAATTTCGGTTGATTAAATGTATCAACTTGTCTGTATCGGGTATACACTAGGTGAATGGCATAAACATCGGTTGCGTTAGGTAATTTGGTTTTGAAAACCTCAGGAGCAAACTCGGCGCTTCCGAAAGACATCGGAAAATAAATTATATTACTGTCTTTTTCTGTTGGATGAACTGGAACGGGATATCCTTTTAACTTGAGAAGTTGTTCAATGGGGATTTGACCCAGCACGGATTGTGAAGTTAAACCAATGACAAGCATTGCCAATGAGGAAATCCATGTTTTTGTTTTTTTGAACAGCATAACCACGATGTATTGGGATTAGGGATTTAACTCGTTAAAATTTCTGATGGCCAATGGGGTGGCTGTGGTAAAGCCTTCGGCGAATTCAAAACCACCAATACGACCAAAATCTCTTGCTCTAGCTTCTAAGAAGTTCCAAAATTCTTTGGTAGAAATTGGGGTTACTGGCTCGGTTGAGTCTTCTGAATAGAATTGCGATTTAAATGCTGCAATGGCTTTCATTTTTATTTCCCATTGATGGGTAATATCAACGATAAATTGCGGTCCAATATTGCGGTCTTGTATGTAATGGAAAATATTCTTGGGTCTGAAAGCGGGTAAATCTTTACCGTTTTCTTCCATTTTTATTTTTACTAAACCCGCTAAAAAGGAAGCACGTTCAACAATTTTTGCAGCTCGTCCATGATCGGGGTGTCTGTCAGAAATAGCATTTGCCATAACCCATGTAGGTTGGGTTTGTCTGATGATTTTGGCAATTTCTAATAAATTGGAATCATCTTCAGCAAAAAAACCATCTTGCCACTTAAGGTTTGTTCGAAACGTTAATCCAAAAATCTCTGCACTGGTAGCAGCTTCTTTTTTTCTCGTTTCTACACTACCTCTGCTGCCTAATTCACCTTGTGTTAAATCTACTATTCCGGCAGTGTAGCCCATTTGAATATGTTTTAATAGCGTGCCGCCTGCACCAAGTTCAACATCGTCTGGATGCGCTCCAAAAGCCAGTAAATCTACTTTCTGTATTTGGTTCATTTGGGTAGGGTTAGGGTTGGTTGAAAATTACATGATGAACGGTATTTCCAACGGCCTTTAGCGTTCCTTTATCGATGGATTCAAGATTGTCGTCATGGGTGTGCCAGTAAGGTGCAAAACCATTGTTTTCATCGTACTGAATGATATCAATCATGGGGATTTTGGTTCCATCATACGCGTATTTATGATCGTCTATGATAGGGCCAATGGACTGGTATTGAAAAATACTTCCATAACCCAATTCATTGGCAATTCCCCAGGTGTGGTTTAACACGAAATTGGCATATTCAGCGGAGTAGGCCTCCCAAACAAATTTGGCATTTTTACCGCCTACCATGTCCAACAATATTCCTGCATACGCTTTGTAATTAGGAGTATGAGGAGTTTTAGCCCATGCCTGGCTTCCTAAGCAAAAGGAATTTTCGATGTTGGAAACACCTAAGTCTTCAGCATCGAAGAAAATAATATCTACTCCGATGTCGGGTTTTTTAGCGGCTAAATTTCTGGCAATTTCTAATAATACAGCAACACCGCTAGCTCCATCGTTCGCTGCCAGAATGGGTTCGTTTTGTCTTTCGTCGTCCATGTCCGCTGTAGGTCTTGAGTCCCAGTGTGAGGCCAATAAAATCCGTTTTTCTGCTTTGGGGTTAAAACTGCCAATGAGATTAATCATTGGGATTTTTTGACCATTTCTAGGGTTTACACCTTGCAGTTCTTGTTTATAAGCAGTGTCTGAAAATCGTTTAAGTTGTTGGTGTAGATAATCCGCACATAATTTTTGTGCTTTGGTACCAGGAATTCGAAATCCAAACGATAATTGTTTTTCGATAAATTGGTATGCAGAATCTTCAGAAAATCCAGAAACCGGTACATTGATCAATTTGGTAGGTTCTTCCGTTTCAGTGGAATCGTCTGTTTTATTGGATGTACAGGCCGAAAATCCCAATGGGATTGCTAGGAAAACGACCCAAAAAGCGTTGATTTTCATAAAAATTATACAAAGTTAGGAAATTCGAAGGGTTTGGGGTATTTATTCGTTGAATTAGTCCTAATTTCGCTTGATTATGATTGCTGTACCCATGAAAAGTATGACGGGTTTCGGTCGTGCCCACTTGGAAACTTCGGGAGTTCGAGTTGTGTGCGAAATTAAAGCATTGAACGGCAGATATTTCGAGGCGGATGTTCGATTGCCAAAGTATTTGTACGAGTTGGATCCGGTAGTTAGAAAACTGCTTGCCGAAAAATTAGAACGGGGCACAATCAATTGTAGTTATAGTATTTCATTTACTGCGGCAGATGCGGTGGAATACGATATCCAAGTAAATGTACCTTTGGCTAAAGCGTATGTGGATCAGTGGCGATTGTTGAGCGATGCATTATCAATGGAATTTAAGGATCCTTTTAGAGAGGTACTAAAATTACCTGAGGTTGTATTTGCTGGCGAACGAACGATTTCCGATGCCATGAAGGCGGTGATATTGAGCGCAACCGAAATGGCTGCTGAGAAATTAAATAACTTCAGAACTGAAGAGGGAGCTGCAACATCTAAAAAATTAGCTGAGTTAGTGGATTCCATTGGGGCGGATTTAGAAACTGTTATTACCCATGAGGAACCCCGTAAACAGCAATTGCGCGATAAAATTTACAATAACCTCGCACAACATATTCAAGAAGGGACAATGGATCCAGGACGATTCGAGCAAGAAGTATTGATTTATTTAGACAAATGGGATATCGGCGAGGAAAAACAGCGGTTGGCCCAGCATATTCAATACTTTAAAGATTGCCTGAATAAAGAACCATTAGGAAGGAAATTGAATTTTATTTCCCAAGAAATGGGAAGAGAAATGAATACCATGGGTGTGAAAAGTAATTTCTTTCCAATGCAACAAGCCGTGGTGCAGATGAAGGAAAAATTGGAACAAATCAAAGAACAAGTACTTAATATCGTTTAATTAATAAATGAAAATTGTTAATTTTTTGCAGCGCAGACCGATGGCCCTTGTGCTGATGGCTTTTAGTAGCCTTGGAGCCTTACATGCTGCGGGTTACTCTGCTGCAAATAGAAATACTCTTATCTCTGTGGTTGGCGATTCGCTGAAAATGGGAACGGATTCTGCCAAATCGGAAAAACCGAAGAAAACAATTTCCATGTTACCGGCTTCCGTTGACAATAAATTGGTGTTATTAGGCATGTCAAATACTTCCGAATCGGAAGTAGATAATCGATTTTTATTGTTATCGGCCTTGGTTCGTTCTGGCGATTTGGAAAAAACAACCCATTGGTACTTGCCGATGCAGCCGTACGGAATTTCTCTGTTAAAACAATATATTACTACCGGTGATACGTTTGCAAGTGTTTCATTGAAAGGAATTTACAATGAAAATGCACAGCAATTGGATACCTTGTTAAAGGAATTGCGAGGCATATATTTGAAAAATCCTGAGGTGGTTAATCGCTGGGTAATAAAAACCTGTTATCCAACACTGAATGATAGCGAACGTGGGTATGCTTTAGCCTTGAAACGGTATATGGATAAACCCGAAATCCCAGCGGCCATTCGATATCAAGTAGAGAGTTTATTGGCCAATGCGATGTTTTCTTATTATCGGATTTTGGATGATATGGATGATGAGGATGACGATATCGATTTCAACATGGGTTATTTGGATGCCAATTTTGATTATTACGAAACATTCAAGGCATTTGCTAATGGGTTTGATTCGCTAAAACCCCAGTTTAAATCGTGGTTGCCGGCTCAGGAATTTATTGAGGTTTCGGATTTGTTGGACTATTATAAAAAATCCACTAAGACCAATCAAAGAGACAATGATGGATTATTCTATTTCTTAGATTCTCGTAATGAACTTGTAAAAGAAATTGCGGGTTTAGTGTCTTCCTCAGTCCCCAATAAAGTTATAGTAATTGCTCCCACCGAGGAATTAATATTAAACGATAAAAAAATCGGGTTCGTTTCTATTTTGAAAGGATTATTAGATAAAGGCGTATCAAAAAATAAAATCTGCAGATTATTTACGTTTTCGGGTAGTTTGGAGGAAAAAGTTACAATTCAAAAAAATTCTACTGAAGATGTGCTTTTTGAAGGCAAATATGAATCGATATTAACAAATTCTAATTTATCCGATGATGAAGATGAGGGGTATTTTATTGATTATTTTTTATTCGATATTAAAAGCAAAGACGCTGAAGACAGTAGCCTGATTAAAGCGAAATCATTGATTTATGAGGAGTACAAGAAATATATTTCTACCGATTATGAATTAACCAATTCTTTCTTGGCATTTCCCGCTAAAGACGGAGACAATTCCGGAATTGCAACATACGCTGTAATGCCAGGACATGTTGACGATTTTCCTATGGATACTGCTAGTACAAGTTCCGGTTGGGATTGGGAAGATAGGGAAGAAGGTAACTGGAGCTCTAATTGGGATGACTACGAATCTAAAAACTATCAGTTGAATGAAATTCCGAAAATTCGACATGCATCGGCTCAAATTGAGTTCGCGTATTCGTATATGGTGAATGCTTCTGTGTCGAAATTCGCTAATAATTTAACCACTCTTTTGTCGGAAAATGGACTGGGAACCGTAAATACCTCGTTAGGATATCGGGGTGTCGCCCTAAATCTTTTAAGTAGCGGTGAAAAAAATAATGCTAAGACCTACCAGTTTTGGGGATTGCGAGGCGGTGAGTACCAAACATCTAATAAATATGTAACGGGTTTCCATTTTGGGTATTTACAAGGTACTGCCTTTGCTATGGATAAGAAACGCAGGATTTATCTAAACGTACTTTCTTATTTGGAAGGATTTGATACTAAACTTTCATTTCCTACAAATGGATTTTCAGGAAGTTTGAACAATCCATTAACCGGTAAAACGTTCAAAGCCGTAGGAACAGTTTACGGAATGATGTTGGGTACTACGGTGCGTTTGAACCGATTGTTTATTCACGGAAATATCGGCTATGGTTGGGATCTTGGCAAGGGAGATTGGACGATGAATAAAGCCATTGTTTCTGGAATTACACCTTTTAAGTACACGGGCGTGAATTACGGAATTCAAGCAGGATATAAATTTGGACTTTTCAAGAAAGAGGATAATGACTATGAATCGGACTGGGCTGTTGACTCAACTGTTACTTCCGAAGCCGTTCCAGTTGGAAATCGTACAACCAAAGGTAAGAAATCTACAAAAACCTATCGTAGCCCCAAATACATTCTCAAGTCTACCGTCACTCAGGTAATGGCACCCGTGATTCAATCTAATTTGGGCACTAGTAAATCGCAGTTTACGGCTTATACAAATCCTTCGAAGATGCAGGATACAACCGTTGTGTCTTCTGCAGAGGAAAATACTCCTAATTTCAATCCCAAGGGATATCATTACGATTTTAACGATGCCGAACTCAGTGCTCAAGCAGTGAAGTTGATGTCGGAGAGAGCCAAAAAGGCAAGAATTGTATTGGCCGGTGAGAATCACCGATATGTGAAATTTAATTCGCGTTCTGAATTCCGTTGGATGAAAATGTTATACGAGAATGCAGGTTATAGAAATTACATTCTTGAGCTAAGTCCAACCCGGGCGGTATTCTTGGAAAGATATATTTGTAAAGGCGATACGATTGCTAAAAAGATAATTCAATCCACGGCGTCTGCTAGATTTATGGTTTTGTTCGATAGCTTAGCTGCATGGCAGATGAGTTTACCTGAATCCGAGCGAATTAAGATCTATGGATTGGATGTGGAACGATTTGCAGATATGACGGTAATGTGGTTGAACGATATTGCTACCCGCAGAGAGGAAATGCTTTCGGACAAAAAGAACAACCTAAAAGGAGTTCCAGCATCGATTGAAGTGGGAGTAAGAGCAATTAATCATTTGGGTTCAAATTATTACTATGGTGGGCAGCGAGATTACCAAGAATCGTTGGAAGATTTTAACAGTGAATTAGAAAAAAATGATACATCCTTGAATGTGTCATCGGTGGTAAAGGTGGATACTACAGCTGTCAAGATGGAGCCGGTACCCATTAGCCTTTCAACCATTAAACGATTGGATGATTGGAGACGATTGGATTTTAGCCGAATTTCATTCAATGAAGATCCTAGTATTGTTGAATTGTATAAGTATATAGATAGCAACAAATCGGAATTTAAAGCATGGTTAGGTCCAATGTGGCCTGAATTCTCTGATGCATTTGCTCGATTACGTGAAGTGTATGAATGGGAACGCCGCGATGACCAAGCCCAGCAATATCAATGGCGCGAAGAAACCATGTACCGAAATATGGTGAATTTGTTAGAAAAGTATCCTAATTCTAAGTTTTTTGGTCAGTTTGGTAGATGTCATGTAGGCTTAAGCAAACAACAACAGGATTGCGGTTGGTTTGAATACAACAGTATTTTGGCCAGATTAAGAACTCGTTATTTTAAGAACGATAGCTCTTTAATGAATATTGGTATATTTTATAAGGAGAATGAGGACGATGTAGATGATATTTCGTCTAGCGATTTGTTGCATAACGAGAAAATTCGGAATGAGGTTACCACATTATATGAGAATACGGAAGAAAATACGATGGTATATAATTTGGAAGAACTTGGGGATTATAAATCGGAATTGCGCAAGAAATTCAATTTTGTGGTAATTATTGGGCGAGAGCAAGGGGAAGACGATGATATTGACTACTCCAATGATTCAGATACTGAGGATTCTGAGAAAAATAAGGACGTAAATATGGGCGTTTATATGGGCTATGGTTTAGGGGCTAATCTAGGCTCCTTGTATGGAGAAACCATGGTGAATTATTTATTGACCCAAGAAGCGATTGACCTCAGAAACCCAACTTCTAATACTTATAATAATTTGTTTTTAGGGTACCGTGGAAAGCATGTGAGCATGCAATATGGTGTGGGGTATAAACTCAAGAACAGGCAATTATTCTCCGATGGATTATCGTCGATAGATGGGAATATGACATTGCACAATATGAGTATGTACCTGCATAATTCCAACGTAAATAATAACAAAGTTTTACAATATGGTTTGGGTCTGGGTTATACATTTACCAAGCAGCGCTTGACGTATCAAAAGGTGGAACCACAGTTGGTTTTGGTTACTAATCCAGTGGAGTTGGTGAGTTATCGTGGAATGCCATCGGCCAGTGTTGTATTTGGAATATTGAAAGATAACGTGGGATTGGATATTGAAGCTGGTTACCGAGTTCAGATGAATAATTCTACATGGGAATACCGCGGAAGTAGAATGCCTTTTGCTACTGCAGGATATACCGAGGGTATAGCTACAGATTTGTTAAAATTGCCTTTTGCTACAATTAATTTACGTGTAGTTATTGAAGGTACGCAGCCCGTGTATAAGGTGAAAAAAGATGAATCGGAAGATTCTGATTCGAATTATGTAGTGGATTGATAAGCAACCGCATTAATTTTGCATAGTAGATAATATGACAGAAAAAAAGGTAGCCGTTTCAGGATCCTGGACAAAACAATTACCCAACATGGTAACACTCAGCAATTTGTTGTGTGGCGTTTTGGGGATTGCCATGGTGATAGAAGGAAGGCCGTTTGATGGGTTTTTATTGATGATTCTGGGTGCGATGATGGATTTTTTTGATGGTTGGGTAGCCCGATTATTAAAGGCCGACAGCGACTTAGGGTTGCAATTGGATTCATTGGCCGATGTTGTGACATTTGGCGTTTTACCAGGGTTAATTTGGAGGTCTTTAATGCAAGATCAAGGATATTGTTCTACTGGGTTCTGTATAAACAATTATGTGTGGGTTTTGATACCGTTGGGTGCGGCTTACCGATTGGCAAAATTCAATGTGGATACACGGCAGCTTACGGGTTTTATCGGTGTACCTACTCCTATTACTGGCTTAGCGGTAGGTTCTTGGGCGATGATTGCATATAGTTATACTACCGATTCTGAAAGTTTTAATTGGTTGTTGAGTCCGATGATTGACATAAGACCATTGCTTACGAACTTCTATTTTTGGCTATACATGCCCTTGTTTGTGGCTTTCATGATGAATAGTGAATTCGCCATGTTGGCCATGAAATTCAAATCGGGGGATACCTTAAGAAAGTGGAAAATCGCTTTAGTGATTGCCGCTTTACCATGTATATTGTTTGGTAGTGCCATGGTTGCTGTATTCTATTTCGTTTATCTAATTATTTCTATTTTATCAAATTCAAATAAATCAACCCAACCCATACTATGATTAAAATTGGGATCATCATGGGCAGCGATAGCGATCTGCCAGTTATGAAAGAAGCGGCTGTGGTACTTGAACAGTTGAATATTAAATACGAGTTAACCATTGTAAGTGCCCATCGTACACCGGATAGATTAATGTCGTATGCCAAAGATGCTTCGCTTCGTGGAATTGAAGTGATTATCGCAGGAGCTGGAGGGGCGGCGCATTTGCCTGGAATGGTTGCGTCATTTACCCACTTAC
>CAZKOM010000072.1:0-8413 GCA_964554385.1 uncultured Flavobacteriaceae bacterium
TAAGCAAAATGCTGCCGCAGTTCAGCATAACTTTGTAAAAGATGGTGTTTATACCGTTACGATGTATGCCGTAACCAAATCAACCGGTTGCGAATGTAGCATCACCAAGAAGGTAGTTATGGATAGAGCAGGAGCTGATGAGTTTATCAGCAGCGGTGTATCTGTATTCCCTAACCCAAGCGAAGGAAATTACAACGTATTGTTGAGCGAAAACTTCGGTAAAGTAGTTACCATCGAAATGCGTTCTACTACCGGTGCTGTTGTAAAAGTAATGCAAGTGGATAACACCGGAATCATTCCAGTGGATGCCCATGGATTGAGCAACGGTATGTATTACGTGCGAATTTCTAGCGGTGAGAACACGGCTGTTCGCAAACTAAACATTAGCAAGTAATATAGAGCTAGTATATAGTTAGAAGCACGAAGGGCCACCCAATTGGGTGGCCCTTTTTTTTATGCATACAAAGAAGTAATTCCAATAATAATTTATACCATTAACAACCTAATGATATTCTTTTAGCGCAAATAAGTGCGCAATAAAAATTAAAATACTTCAGTTAATAAGAGGGGTGCTCCAAGCTCGTTTTAGTTTTATTCCTCCGTTGCTGTTTTTCTAGAACTGAGTAATTTTACTTTGTAGTGAGTTATTTTTTTACGATTATCTAATTGCACTTGCACCTCCTGATTGGCGTATTGTTCCGTGGATGGACCCCGTTTTTTGGTTCCTAAAAATCCCTTCTCACCGGTATATGCACCTTTTACCTCTCTTCTAGAATCAACAATGTAGCTCATCGAAATAATTCCTTCAGCATTCTTAGTAACTACCACAGAGGAATCATCAAATTGAATTTCTTCTCTTACAACATCGGGATTCTTACTCGCTTCAAAGGTGGTTAACAAATCCGCTTTCGAGATATTCGCCTGATTCATGAAGATGGGAGTAACCGGATTAAAATATTGTAGTAATTCAGAATAAGCTCCCGACTGGAATAGTTCATAAAAGGACTTCATGTAAGCAATCAATTCACTTTTTTCTTCTGGAGTAACCAACGTTTTTAGCATTTGTTGTGCCGTTTGAATAAAGTTTCCCTCTGGATGGGTTTGAATATAACTGCGAAGTGCTTCTTGGGTACCGGTTCGCGCCGCTACATTAAATTCCACGGAATCCAACATGTAAAAAGCTTCGTCTAAGTGCATTCCGCCTAAGGATTCCATGGATTCTATGTATTTAGACAAGGTGGATTTTGATGGATAGGAAATGGCTTGAATCCACAATTGATCGTCTTGTTCGTTTATCTCCTTCATCCTTGCTCTAGCCAATGCAGAATAATTCCCGCTAGGGAAAGTGGCCAAGTACGATTGGTAGGCTCTTAGATTATCTTGATTTTGTGCTAGTTTCCATCGCTGATGTTCGTCATTGTAGTTATATAGATACCAGGCGCCCCAAACAACTACGGTTGTAGCAGAAACAACCACCAATCGAGTAATCCATTTTTTAACGGAACTCTTTGAATTTAATATTTTATCAAGTTCTTGGATAAGCTGTGCGACTTCGGTTTGCATGGATTCGGGTAAGTCGGACTCTGCTTTTTTAGCTTCTTCCAACGCCTCTGCCCATTGTTTTGTTTCTTTAAATTGTTTTGCTTTTTGTAAGGCTTTTTGCCCCATTGCAGATTTAATCTCTTTGGCGAGATTAATAATTTCATCCGATGGATTCAGCTCCATAGCCCGCCTAATGTGCACATTGGCCTCGTAAATTTCGCCAAGTTTGAAAGCAGCTACGGCTTTTTTATAGTGAATTTCGTGCGGGGCATTGGGGTTGTTTTCCACGATGTTTTGAGAATTTTCGAAAAGTTAATTGGATGGATGTCCGGCGTCGTACCAAGATTTAAACGCAGCCAAATCGGCCTGACTCAAACCAGCAGGAGGCATGGTTTTTTTAACATACACTTCGTCATAAATATGCTTGATATGATCCTGTATGGATTTGTCGTTAGAAGGATCGTATAGCCAAGAACCAGCGTTATATGTACCGTTACTATGGCAACTGGAGCAATTATTATCGAAGAATGCCTTCATGGTTGGGTTGGTGAATGCTGAACTTTCTTTGGTTTCGCAAGAAAAAATACTAAAGGATAGGCCTAAAAACAGAAGGGCAAGAACAATGGAGAACTTTTTTAGATGCATGGCGTAAAGATATTATGGGTTTATTGAATTTGTGATTAGAGGTACTATTATGATCAAGATTAATGTATACATTTTACTTGAATGTTCAGGCGGGTATACACATTTTTGGATCTTAGCCCCTATTGAATGTCAATGAATTAATCGATCAAAATACCAACTAGAACGTGGTTATATGTTTCAAGGCTTCTCGTTTCGACAATCCGGATAGGGCATGCTCGTGTTCTGATACAAAATTGATTACCCATTGGGAGTTAGAACGGGCATACTGCCTCAATGCCCAGCCAATCGCTTTACGCAGAAAAAATTCTTTACTGGGTATATGGGGAAGAATCGCTTGGGTTAAAAATTGGGTGTCGGTGGCAGTTCCGCATTTTAATTGTGCGATAATGGCGGTTCGATTTTCCCAAAAATTGTTACTTTGGATGAGCGCTTGAAAGAAAGGGTATAGCGATTCTGGGTGTTTTTTTACGATTTTACTAAGAATGGATCCTGCCAGTGCATCCACTGTGTCCCACCAACTTTTTTGAGGAATAAGAAGTAAAATATCAGGAATGTGATTGGGCGTTAATTGTTTATGCGATTTTTCCAACAAGGATAGTGCAGCGTATTGATATTCGCGTTCAGGGAGTGACCATAATTCATTGATGACTAAAAATAGCTCGGGTGGTTTTGGTAGATTTTCTTTTATGAGTATGTCGGCTAATAAATCGGCCCTCAGTTGTGAGGTTAAACCCAGGAATTGAAAATGGTTTTTCATGTATTTTGCCATGGGTCCCGCTTTTTCGGGATTGGCGTTCAGCGTAAACCGTTTCATGACCTCAGTGGTCCAGGGATGATAACTCATTCTACGAATTTACCGGGTATTTTAATTTGTTTTTAGTATAGTGTGTGGTAATTTCAGGATTACGGTAGTTCCCTGAGGAAGGTTGTTCTCTATTTGGATATCGGCTTGAAGTTGGGGTAGAAGTTTGAAAATTAGATTATAGCCAAAACCATAGCTGCGATGTTTGATGTCGTTTTTATGTTGAATCTTAAAATTCTTCCCATTTAGTTGATTTTTGATTTCGGGCTGAATGCCTCTTCCTGTATCGGAAATAATTAGATGAATATTGGAGTTTATGATGTTCGACTCTATGTTTATGATACCGCCCTGGGTAAATCGAATGGCATTACTGATGATGTTGGTAACGATGATAGACAAATGGTAATCATTGGATTTGATTTCAAGGCGTGGATCAAGGGCATTGATGAACTGAATATTCTTTGCCATCAAACCTATACTAAAGTACTCTTTGATTGATTCTATGAGTTGGTAGAGGTTGATTTTTTGCGGTTCGATGGTTGAATTATCCTTATTGGGATTGAGCAATTCAAGCAAATTAGAACAGAGGAGCTCTAGGCGTTTCGTGGAATTAATTATCAATTGAAAATTCTCCAGTAGTTCTGTTTTGGTGTAGTTTTTTGGATTAAGATTATCCCCAATGATATTGATGAATTTGATGGGTGCGTATATGTCGTGATTGATTACACTAATATACAGTTCGATAAATTCTTTGGCTTGCGTTAATTCTGTAATTTTTTCCTGCAAGGAGCTTGCTATGACGGGATCGAAGTGTTCGTCTTTTTTGTTCACCTTTGGAAGATTTACAAAATCTTAGAGACATGAAGAATATTGTCGATTTCTTGCTTGTCTAGAATACGCCGTTTGTAAGTAGATACGGTATTGCTTTTGATATTGAGTTTTTGTGCAATTTCTTTGATAGGTATACCCGAAAGAATCAGTTGTAATACTTTTTCTTCCATTTCGGAAAATTTGGGTTTTTTCGGCTTTTGTTTAGCCTTTAATGTTCTATCATCCGTTTGTTGATGTACAAATTGGATCAGTAGTTTTTCGAATGTGGTTTGTTTTTCCTTTTTTTCACAAAATAGAATATTGGGGAATTGTTTTAACGTGTGTTCGAACAACGATTTAGGATGCATCGTAAACAGGAGAATTTGAATACTAGGTTCGTGTTTAAAGATTTCGTTGAGCATGCCAATGGTTGATTTTTCCGGAAAGGTGACATCAAGAATGGCATGACTTATATTGTGTTTAATTAACTTCTCTATTATTTCGTCAGGAGATTCGCATTCATGCAGTGTTGCTTTGGGGAACTTTTTTTTAACAGAAAGGGTGATACCTCTGCGAATGATGGGATGGTCATCAGCAATCAAAATATTGAGGTTGTAGTAATCCATGGTAGCTTGCGAAAATAATTGAAAATGAATGAATAAGCCCTCAAAAACTTTGTAGATTAAACACTACGATTTGTTATTGTAACGTATGGATTTGCAGCAGGTAATTTCTTAATTCAGCGGAGATTTATATATTTTCAATGTAACGGATGTGCCAATAGGTAAATTATCCTCAATAAGAATATCTGCTTTGATTTTAGGTAGTAACTTAAAAATCAAGTTATAACCAAAACCATAGCTGCGATATTCAATCGAGTTTTTATTGGTAATTTTATAGTTTTTCTGATTGAGTTGATGTTTGATTTCGTCTGGAATTCCATCACCCGTATCAGAAATTGTGATTTCTAGAAATTCGTTGGTTTCATGGGCCGATGCCGTAATTGTGCCTTGCTGTGTAAAACGCAATGAATTGCTGATAAGATTTGTGAGAATAATTTCAATTATATTTTCGTTTGTAACGAAGTATAAATGGTTTGGTATGTTATTTTGAAATGAGTTTTTATTTGAAATAAATCCAATAGTAAAAAACTGATGAATATTATTAATCGTATTAAAAATATTTACTTCTGTAAATGATTTTTCAATTTCCTCGTTAGAAGATATTAATTTTAAAATGTTGGAACAAAGAACTTGTAAGCGTTTGGTTGAGTTCACTATTAATTGAAGGTTATCTAATAATTCTTCCTTTGAACTTTGATTGTTTAGATGGTCCCCAATAATATTTATAAATTTGATAGGTGCATAAATATCGTGATTTATTACACTAATATACAATTGGTTGTATTCATTGGATTCTGTTAATTTTTCAATTTTCTCCTGTAATTCAAAATTCACTAATTTTATCTCTTCAATTTTAAGATCTATGAGTTCTTGAAGCTTAATATTTTTATTTTTTATTGCCCGTGTACGAATTTTAATTATTGCATACAATAGTAATAGTATCAGTATTGAAATGGATAGGAAATTCAATGGTTTGTTCAACCAATGGACGTCTTTAAAAATCTTTAAGACGTAGAGTGATTTTTTTTGATCATTGTCAAACGTGTAAAATTCAATTTCATCCCAATATTCATGGGTAATATTAATTTCAAGTTCATTTAACTTGTCATACGGGATGTAATAAAATTTATTTTTATAATGATAATAAAGTTGTAATGATTTAGGATTTTTATCCGTAATACATTGCAATTGCAATTTTATTGATTGGGAAGAATAAGGTAAGGAAATTCTGTTTTTTTCAATGTTAATAAATGAGTCGGCAATGGTATAAGACTTTAAGATTTTAAAATATTTAACCGGATTAGAAGTATTAATTAGATAGGGTTTAAATTGAACAAATCCCTTAATACTGGGATAGCTTAATGTTCCATCTTTTTTAACGATATAAGCTGGATCACAACCGCCATTGAACTCATCTGTAATAAGCCCATCCCAAGTAGTGAAATATTGTGGATGGATTTCAAATTGGGATTTACCGGCGGCGTTGAGTAAACTACTTTTTTGGAAGCAAAGTAGTCCAGTATTTGAACTTATCCATGCTCTATTTTGAGAGTCGAAATATACAGAATGTGCATGTTCTAGACTCTTATAGTAGTCTAATGGCAACGAAACAACTTTAAGGCTCTCTGGTTGAATTAAAAATAATCCTGTCCCATAACTGGAAGCAATAATTCCTGCTGAAGTTAGATTTAACTCTCTGATACAATTATTTAGAAAAAATCTGTATAGGATTTCACGAGATAATAAATCAATAATCGTTATTCCATTACAATGGGCAATCCATAAATTATTCTTATAAATTAGAGATTTATTTACGATAGTATGAGCATCATTTAAGCAATAAAATCGGTATTTATTGGTTTTGGGATTATACGCGAAAATAGAATCAAGTTGCAACAAGAGTATCTCATTGTGATATTCTACGAATCCCGTATTTTTTCCCTTATTTGCTGGTTTAATAATCGCGTAATCTGCAGTAAATTTATTAACCTTTAAAATATGGTTAAATTCAGATACCAATGAGAATGTGTCGTTTAGTTTATACTGGTTTAAGCCAAGAAAAAACTCTTTTTTATGCAGTGTTTTAGTTTTTTTATTTTTATTAATTATTAGGCCGCCATTTGTAATCGTGCCTATTTTTTCTATATCCAGTTGCAAGTAATAATTTTCATAGGGTGGGTTTTTACTGGCTAAATCTGTATTGAAGGCTTTTTTTCTAAAGATAAATAGACCTTCTGTTTGAGAACCTAAATAAATAGTTTTAAAGTCATTCGAGAATGCTATGGATGTGTATATGATATTTTCGGTTACAGATTTTGTTAGTAATTTCCAATAGTAATTATAGTTAGTGTCCAATTGAAGCACCCATAGTTTATTGCCTTGAATAATTGTTAAAGGTTGATTGCCTTTTTCAAGAATTGTATAGGGCATATTCTGCTCAAATTCACATGCCTTTGGAACAGTTTTATTGAGTAATGGTTCGATCCCCAGTGTTGGTTGATTTTCGTTAAAAATGATAAATGATTTATTATGAATAAAAATTCTTTTATCTAGCGTATTTTGATTTTCATAAATAGTATCAAATTGAAAATCATTATTAATTTTTATAATCCGATTATTATAGTAGGAAAGTACATAATTAGCTTCACTGTAGTCGATTACTTTGTGAAAATAATAGAAGAATTTTTGTGAGTGATGAATCAGTTTTTCAAAGAAATACCCATTACAAACAACAAACCGGTGACTATTTTCAAAGTTATTATTCTTTTTATTTTTATACAGTTGAAACAGTGGCGTATTGATATCTTCGATTTTGTAAATTTTACCATCAGAAAATAAAATGGTGTTTCTGTTTTCACCATCTTTTTGAATAGAAATTATACGATTTTTATTTTCAATTAGATGTGTTTTGAAATTTATACCATTGTAACTAACGAGATGATTAGGCGTTGCTATCCAAAGGTGTTGATTCTGGTCAAGAATCAAATCTGAAATCAGGTTATAACTAAAATTTGTACTGGATTTGTTGTAATGTGTTGAATAATATTGATCTTGTGAAAATATAGGGGTGTTTAACAGTAGTATATATACAAATAAAAAGTATTGTGTATTAAATATTTTCGATGTTGAAACCACTGATATTAAAATAACTTGGAAAGCTCTATGATACTTTGAACATCGGTTTTATCCATAATTCTTCTTTTATACGTTGAGATTGTATTACTCTTAATATTGAGTAATTCGGAAATTTCCTTATTGGTTTTTCCAGCAAGTAATAATCGTAAAACACTTTCTTCCATTGCGGATAAAATCGTTAATGATGATTTATTTCGTTCAGGAAATATAATTGGAGTTTGTATTTCGTTCGAAAAAAAAGAATTTAGAATTTTCTGAAATTGATATTCTGGTTCTGATTTTTGGCAAAATAATATTTGAGGATATTGATTAATAAAATGCTCAAATAAATTAGAAGAATGCATGGTATAAATGAGTATTTTTAATCTTGGAAATTGTTCGATTATCTGCGGTAAATAACTAGTAGAAGGACTATCTGGGAACGTGATATCAATAATGGCATGTGTGATTAAGTTCTCCTTTATTGTTCGTATTAAGTCAACGGACTTTTCGCATTCATAAATAAATCGTATATCAAATGAATTTTGTATGATCATGGTTAATCCGCGACGAATTATTGTATGATCATCAGCAATTAGTAATCGACAATTCTTTTGATTCATGAATTAGGTTTAGTAAAACGTACGAAGTTCAACTTTTAAGAAAGTTTATTTGTAGATAATTATCTACAATAGAAATTTAAACGCTTATTATTTATAGTTAATAAATGCATTTTGTAGAATTTTTTCTACAAACATATTGTATTTTTTAAGGCTTTTTTGTGAATTAAATTCATTTACAATTATAGGGTGAAATATTCAATAAAAGTACCCCTTACAATGAAAAAAATTATGCGTATTACAGTTAAGAATTTTCA
>CAZKOM010000072.1:8513-11624 GCA_964554385.1 uncultured Flavobacteriaceae bacterium
CCTACAGGCTGGAAAGTTCTTGGCCCCGTTGGAGGTAAATCCATTGCCGGTAAACTAGATCCAGGTCAAAGTAAATCTTTATTTTATTATCTACGTGCAAACTGTGCGGACAAGGGATTAACAAAGGGTATTCGTTTCACTGCAAATAATGGTTCAGCAACTCAATATTACAGGCCTGCTATTTTTGTTCAGCCCATTATTGTAACTGCTTCTGCAGCCGACATTACTAGTTCTATTCGAAAATTAAGTGTCTTAGGCGCGATAATAAAAGATACCATCAATTATACATTTAAAGGATTTGGTACAGGTGAACCTGTTTTGTATTCACCTTCTGGATTGGCTACGTTTAAACCAACACTCCTTGAATTGCAGCGGGTATATGTTAATTCTGCAGCGCCCAATTTGGGGATAACCGCTGGAACTGAAGATGTTTTAGAATTTTCGGCAGGTTTTACGGCTACCGGAAGCACCGCATATCCATTGCAAGCGATTGCCGAATGGAAAATTGTGGCTACAGGTGATAGTACACAGTTGTTACCCTTTTGTGCCAATTTGCAGGGTGGTCCCATTAAAGGTGTTTCTGGAGACTCGGCTGCAACTCCCAAGAAAGTAATTTCAATTCCCACATCGGCCAACCACATATCGATATCTAAAACAGTGGATGTATCGTCATTCAAACCTGGTGATACATTAACTTATACTATTACGATTCATAACAGTTCAATAGAAGCCGACGTTTCAATTGATGAAATCCGAGACACATTACCCTCTGATTTCATTTTTGCTCGTATTGCTGCAGGCTCAGACGCTTTACCCTCAATTATTACAAAAATGCCCAATGCAGGAGCAACTGGGAATTTGAGTTTCTTGTTTGGAAAGACAGATGCCTCAACCAAAACTACATCCTTTTTAATTCCTAAAAACAGTAGTAAAAAATTAAGCATTAGAGTCCTAGTGGGTGCTAATGCATCGGGGGTAAAAACTAATAAAGCCGCCGCATATATTAAATCCTTATTACTCGACACGGGGTGGGTTACTATCGATCAATTTGGAGATCCAACGATTGCCGTTGAAAATCAAAAAAATGTATCGTGTAAAGGTGGTTCTGATGCCCAAGTGAAGCTAAAAGGAGGTAATGGACTTAGGCCATTTACTTTTAGTAAAGACGGAGTGAACTTTACCGCAGATTCTATATTCACCGGATTAGCTGCCGGAAATTATACTTTTTACGTAAAAACAAAAACGGGGAAAGTAAAATCGGTTTCTGCGACGGTAACCGAACCAGCAGCAGCTTTAAGTGCAACTTCAGTTGTGGTTACTAATGCAAATTGTTTCGGTGAAAGTACTGGTGCAATTGATTTGTCGCCAGCAGGTGGAACAACACCCTACACATTTGCCTGGACGGGTCCAGCTAGTTTTTCGGCCAATACCGAAGATATTTCGGGACTCAAATCAGGTACATACAGCGTTACGGTTACGGATGCAAACAGCTGTACTTCTGTAAATAATTCGGTTTCCGTAGGTGAACCAACCGTCCTGGGTTTATCGTTAGTGAAAAAAACCGATGTGTTGTGTTTCGGTGATTTAACGGGTGATATTGAAGTCTCCGCTAGTGGAGGTACATCGCCATATACTTATAAAATTGGATCGACTGGTTATGCAAGTAGTTTTAAGTTTTCGAATTTAGCTGCGGGTAATTATAATATTTCAGTAAAAGATAAAAATGGTTGCACCGCGGATTTATCGGTGAGTATTTCTCAGCCCGAGAAAGTAACGGTGTCAGGAATATCCATTACGGATGTTTCTTGCTTTGGAGCCAAAGATGGTAAAATTGAATTCACTGCATCGGGTGGAACTAAATTGCAATTTAGCATTGATAATGGTTCCACGTATTTTGACAAATTAGTTTTTTCTAATCTGGATACGGGCAACTATACCGCTAAAGTTAAAGATATTAATGGTTGCATTGTAGATTATTCCGCGGTTAATACTTCGTTGAAAATAAAAAATAGCGATGTTACGAAACCCATTGCTGTAAGTAAGAATATTATTCTATACTTAAATAATTCAGGGGTTGCAATATTGAGTTACGCCCAGGTGAATAATGGTTCCACGGACAATTGTGGAATTGGTAAATTCATTTTATCCGATAGTTCATTTACATGTGCTGACTTAGGTAAGAGCAGTCAAATATTAACCGCGTATGATTTAAATGGGAATTGGGATACTGCTTCATTTGTTTTGGAAGTAAAGGATACGATTTCGCCTGTCGCCAATGGCAAAAATTTAGTGGTTCACCTAGACAATTTAGGACAAGCAGTCATTTCAACCTCCATGGTAGAAAATGGTTCCACAGACAATTGTAGTATTACAGGTAGTTTACTGGATATCAGTAAGTTTAATTGCTCAGATGCCGGTAAGGTTGTAAAGGTAAAATATACCGTAAATGATGCTTCGGGTAATTCCTCGTATGATGTAATTTCAATTACAGTTATTGATACAGTGCTTCCCAAAGTGTCTGTTAAAACAACAGTAGTTTATCTGGATACAGCTGCGAAAGGCAAGATATTTAATTACTCTGTGGTTTCAAGCACCTCCGATAACTGTGGGGTGAAAGACACGTCGATATCTCAATATTCGTTTACGTTAGCCGATACAGGTTGGGTGGATTTATTGGTATATGTGACCGATGTGAATGGCAATAAAGTGGGTCCAATTAAGACCAAGGTCTTGGTGTTATTTGCTGATAGTGATAAAGATTCAATTCCCGATTATATCGAAGGTTCAAAAGATATGGATGGAGATGGAGTGTATGATTACAAGGATTTGGATTCCGATAACGATGGAATTTTAGATGTTAAGGAAAATGAGGGGTTAAATTACTTGTTGGATTTAGATAAAGATGGTCTTCCGGATTATAAAGATTTGGATACGGATAATGATGGCATCAACGATGTTCGAGAAGTGGATGGTTCCGATGTCGATGGAGATGGACTTGTAGGGGTTGGAACGGTTATCGTGGATAGTAATGGTATTCCAACTGGGGCCAGCGGTGGGTATGCTGAAATTGATACCGATTTGGATAAAAAATATGATTACAAAGACGTTGAT
>CAZKOM010000073.1:0-10707 GCA_964554385.1 uncultured Flavobacteriaceae bacterium
ATGTCGTAAAAACTAAAGAAAGATGCGGTATCAACCGTATTCTCTGGTATTAATTTACTGTATGTACTTCTGCTCATACTTTGAATTCCGCCCATTACGGCACCTACAAAAAAGGCGAGTGCATAAAACCCTTCTTCTGATTTATATTCTGCGTCAATCCAGGCGCCAATGCATATGAATACCCATACAATTAATGTAACCAACAAACTGAATTTATTACCACGTTTTTTGGATACCCAGGAAAAGAAATAGCTGCCTGCTATTCCAACAAATTGAATTATTAATATCACAGGAAGCAATTTGTCGGCTTTCATGTTTAAAAATTTCGCACCAAAATATGCAGCAACCAACATTACAGTTTGAACGCCCATCGAATAAAACCAAAAGGATGTTAAGTATACTTTAATGCTTCGGTTGTGTTTTAACTGGCCCCATACTTTTTTTAATTCATGGAATCCTTTAAAAATAGAATCTCCAGAATGTTTTCTAGAGACCTCCGGTACGCGAGCAAAGAAAATTTGTGCAAATCCCACCCACCATATTGCTACGCCTAAAAAGCACAGTCGTGTAGCTTCGCCCGTAGAAAGTCCTAAATGTTTTGAAATAACTTGGATGAAAACCAAGCACAATATCAACATGGTACTACTACCAATATAACCCATCGAATACCCCTTCGCTGAAATTTTATCCATTTCTTCAGCTTCAGCAATATCCGGTAGAAATGAATTATAGAACACCACACTACTCCAGAATCCTAAACTTGCTAAAAATATCGCACCTAAACCCCAACTTAGCGTACTTGCATCCGAGGTCAAAAAATATAATCCAGCACAGCCCGTAGCGCCCAAATAACAAAAGAAACGCATGAATTTCTTTTTATTTCCTCTACTATCTGCAATACCGCTTAGTAAGGGAGATGTTATACAAATTATAAAAAAAGAAAGGGCTAAAACATAGTTGCTTATTACCGTGTTTTTAAAAACACTACCAAAGACCTCCACATTGTCATTAATAATTGCGCCAGTAACTGGATCTTTAACAGTGGTAACAGCAGTGTAGTAAACCGGAAAAATTGCAGATGAAATTACTAAAGGATAAACACTATTGGCCCAATCATAAAAGGTCCATGCATTAAGGATTTTTTTATTATTCTTTTCCATCGAAGGGTGCAATTTACCCAAAAAATGGAACTTGTATGTAAAATTAATAAAATCCTTTAAATCGTGAACAATTAATCCTTTAGACTATAAAATATTCAGTCCTTGAGACGATCAATAATTGGAACTTACGGGTAGAATTCAATCAAACCGTAATTAGACAAGAAGTTGAAGTATTTAAGCGATAAACTTTCGCTCCTCGTGATTGTTCCACTTCGATTCAGCAATTTCTCTAGTAATCACTAAAGCCTTACTCTTTTTGTCGGATGGAGTTTCATACATGAAATCTTGAAATACACTTTCGCAAATCCCTCTCAGTCCGCGAGCCCCTAGTTTATTTTCAAATGCGATATCAACCATGTAATCTATAGCTTCGTTATCTACCGTCAGTGAAATACCGTCAAGAGCAAATAGATGTTGATATTGTTTCAGGAGAGCATTTTTAGGCGCAACCAATATTTGTTTCAGAGTTGTTTTATCCAAAGGTTCTAACGCGGCTAACACGGGTAATCTTCCTATTAATTCTGGAATTAACCCAAATTTTTTCAAATCTTGGGGAGTGATTAAACTCAATAAACCCATCTCCGAAATCTCCTTATTATCAGCGCGTCTGAACCCAACGGCGTTATTTTGAACTCTACGACCAATAATATCTTTAACACCATCGAAAGCACCACCACAGATAAACAGAATCTGACTTGTATCTACTTTTATATATTTTTGATCTGGGTGTTTTCTACCGCCTTCAGGAGCTACATTGGCGATAGTACCTTCTAATAATTTAAGAAGTCCTTGTTGAACACCTTCTCCACTTACATCGCGTGTTATGGAAGGATTGTCGCTCTTACGTGCAATTTTATCGATTTCGTCTAAGTAAATAATGCCACGTTGCGCTTTTTCTGCGTCATAATTGGCTACCTGTAATAGACGCGAAATGATACTCTCTACGTCTTCACCTACATAACCTGCCTCAGTGAGAACGGTAGCATCAGCAATACAGAATGGAACATCCATAATTTTAGCCAATGTTTTAGCTAAAAGGGTTTTCCCAGTTCCAGTTTCGCCGATTAGTAGAATATTGCTTTTTTCAATTTCTACATCGGAGTCGGAATTAAATTTATTGTTTAATCGTTTGTAGTGATTATAAACCGCAACACTTAATACTTTCTTAGCCCAATCTTGTCCGATAACATATTGATCAAGATGTTCCTTTATCTCTTTAGGCTTTAGTACTTTACCAAGGTTACTCTCGGTTGAATGATTGCTTTTAGATGGCTTACTATTTTCATCTGTCTTACCAGACTTTTTAGGCTCAACAATACCCTCTGCTACCAGTTCTTTTTCTAGGATTTTTCCAGCTTGATCAACACAATGGTTGCAAATATTACCTTCTAAGCCCGAAATTAATAACTCGGTTTCGGACTTTTTCCTCCCACAAAAGGAACAACTTTGCTCCTTGTTTTTCATAGTATTTTATTTAGCTCTACGACTCAAAACCTCATCAATCATGCCATATTCTTTGGCTTCATCTGCAATCATCCAATAATCACGGTCGCTATCTTTTTCTACTTTCTCATAGGGTTGACCACTATGGTGAGCGATGATATCGTATAACTCTTTTTTCAGTTTGGAAATCTCTTTATAGGTGATTTCAATATCCGATGCTTGACCGTTTGCTCCACCTAATGGTTGGTGAATCATGATTCTAGAATGGGGTAGAGCGGTGCGTTTTCCTTTTTCTCCAGCACACATCAATACAGCACCCATACTTGCCGCCATACCTGTGCAAATGGTTGCAACATCCGAACTAATATACTGCATGGTGTCGTAAATTGCTAATCCAGCATAAACACTGCCACCCGGCGAATTAATATAAATTTGAATGTCACGGTTTGGATTGGCACTTTCTAAAAATAACAATTGCCCCATGATGATGTTGGCTACATCATCATAAATCGGAACCCCCAAGAAAATGATACGATCCATCATCAAACGCGAGAAGATATCGATCACGCTTGCATTCATTTGTCTTTCTTCGATGATGTTAGGTGTTAAACCATAAATTCCACCGGCATGCTGAGAAACGATTTTTTCATATTCCTCAACGCGCAGACTGTTTATTCCTAAATGCTTGGTAGCGTATTTTTTAAATTCTTTTCCGTGGTCCATAGGGTTGATATTATTGTAAGTAACAAATCTAACTAAGTTTGGTTCTAATTATTCACCGTGAGCCGCTTTGTGCTCATTTATATGTTTGAAATAACCATCCACATCGGTTTTCAATGTTTTCATGGTAACCATATTCTTTACGGCATCGTAAGCCTTCCGGTAAATAACACGATCAGACATTTGCATTACAAACTCACGATCTTGTAATCGTTTTGCCACAGTCTCTTCCAAGAACTGGTCCATCATCCCAACCGTTAAACCATATTGACGATACATTCCAATAAAGTAAATTCTAGCTTCTTCACGAATATCGTCTGCAGAAGCTTCTAACTTTTGATCAGCCGCAATTTTATCGATTACTAATCTGCGTTGAAGCGCACTTTTTTCCTCTTCGTACTTCTCTTCGATGTTATCAAAGTTATAATCTTCGCCTTTCGTTGTAATCAACCAACGCTTTAAAAATGCGTCGGGTAGGGCAATGGGATGTTTTTCCAATAGTAAATGCCCAATTTGGTGATCTAACCACAAATCAGCCTCGTTTTTGTAATATTGAATTAAGTTATTTTTGATACGCTCACGGTATTCCTCCTCGCTCGCTGGAATATCATCTCCAAATAACTGTCTGTAATATTCTTCGTTCAATTCAGCCTCTGTACGACGCTTAATTTCTTTTATTTCAACTTGGAAATTGTCGCTTAAGTCGGCAACACCTTCTTTAGCAATGGCTAAAGTACTTGAAATCACGGTTTCGTTGTTATTCAACAAATCTTTTAAATTGGCTTTTACAACATCTCCAACTTTTTTACCAATAAAAGCCTTTTTCAATTTAGCGTTTTCAACCAAATTAGGTACGAAACTTATTTGCTTCTCAGAGATACCGCCCTCCAAAATATTACCATCATCTCCTAATTCAGTAACAGTGGCATAAACGATATCCTCATCTTCAGATTTTTCAACGTCTTCTAACTTGCCGTTTCGTCTACGACTATAATTAATATCATCGGTAACTTCTTTTTCACCAACCTCAATTTCGAATAAATCCAAAGAATCTTTCTTGCTTAAAGCAAATTCAAATTGAGGAGCCAAACCTAAATCAAATGCAAATTTAAAGTTCTCGGAATTTTCTATATCTAATTCACTTTCAACTTTTTCACTTGCAATAGGATATCCCAAAATATCTAACTTTTCGTCGTTGATATACTTATTCATGGCATCGGTAGCCAATCGCTGAATTTCATCGGCCAAAATGTTTTTACCATACATTTTGTTAATCATTCCCATGGGGGCTTTCCCAGGTCTGAAGCCCTTGATGGCAGCTCTTTTCTGTAATGATTTTAATTCTTTTTCTACAGATTCTTGATAATCAGATTTGTCGAGTGCAATGACAACTGTAGCGTTTAGATCATCGTGTTTTTGAAATTCGATATTCACAGGATTGTATATTTTTAGATTTGTCCATAAACAACACAACCCCTTGCAGGGTTGTGTTGTTTCGGTGGTGCACGCGGAGGGACTCGAACCCACACACCTTGCGGCGCCAGATCCTAAGTCTGGTGCGGCTACCAATTACGCCACGCGTGCAAGATTTTTCTTAAAATCGGAGTGCAAAGATAATATCTTTTTGTTGAATTTGAAAGTAAGATTTAAATCAAAAAGATTAAAAAGTCTTTATAGTGTAGGTGATGGTCTTTTTTGATTTCAAAACGATAGAAACCGTTACTTTATCTCCCGGGGTAAATAATACTTCTCTGCCGTTTTTATCTTTGGTCATTTTCTGAGCGATTTCAGGCGATTCAATCAACTTCCAAGATAACATGGGAAGTCCAATATCAGAGCCAGTAATCGGAGTTACTTCCACAGGTAATCCACCTAGTTTTTCTGATTTTAAGTTGACCGTAGCTCCTGAAAAGTCTTGCAAACTGCTATAGCTCCAAACATCGAATATCAACATAGCGGGCGTGGCTCCCGCTGCGGGCCATGACAAACTATGGGTTTTCCAATATGACGAATCTATTACTGGTTTTTCATTGTCGGCAATCCAAAAAACGGAATTGTTATCCGTACAACCAACCCCAAAATCATTGAAAGCTGGGTGAATGATCATTCTACGAGTTAACATCCCCGTTGAACCTTTGTCGGCCATTAAGGCGGTGGCGCTTTGTGCAGGATTAGGTTCCATTACCGCCATCCCCAATTCGGCAGTCATCGCAGCTAAGTCCGTGTAACATGCATGTGTTTCTGGTTTAGGAGTTTGCGTAAATACTCCTTTGTTGCTATAAACTAAAGAAGCTTCTAAACATCCTTTAACTTTAAATGGATCAACCGAAAGTGCCGATAAAGCTCCTGAATTTTGGCGGAAATAATTTAATCGGTTTGCCACTTTAATTAAAGTACTATCGGGTAATGTTCCTGCTTCACAGTCTTTAACATTTCCAGTCCATCCCGTGGCTACTATTTTCTTTGTCTTACTTCCTTTTACAGGTATTGAGGAAATTTTACTGCCTTTAAATCGAAATTCAAAATCGGCCAATGCAATTTTTTCTTGGTAACCTACCAAATCTTTTGGCAATGAAATTCCTTTATCCTGCCATTGATAAAATAGCTTCCAAGCCAATTCCATTTTACCAGATTTAACACAAGAATCTATGGCTCTTCCGTATAATTTTATTCTATCTTGTTTCAACAACGTATTTTTCGGGAAATCTTTGATTACGCTATCGCTGAATCGAAGAATTCTTTCCCATTCATAGTAGGGTACAGATTTTTTTACCCAATCATTATATATATTGAGTCGATGCTGTCTAAATAATTTGTTTTTAGGATATTTCGAAATAGCCTCATCCATCAACATTCCTACCAATCGTCTACTCAATTGTTGGGGGGGCGTTGATAATATAGATTCCAATTGTTTTTCACCAAAAACGGGAATTCTGTAATACCTACAATACCATTTTTTAAAATAAAAAAGGGTAGCAGTGGGGTCGTTTTTCCCTAAGAAGTATTCCAATCCTCTAGCAGCAAATCCAATGGAGTCAACCAATAAAAAAGGATCCGATTTATTTACCGATTTACGAGAAATTAAATCTTGTTTTCTGCTGTAAAAGTCTAGGTGGAAAATTTCGGCATCGGCAAAGTTCTTCTCATAACATGCTCTACCGATTCGATTTAAGAAATATGCATTTTGTTGATGCAAAAAAAACGTATCCGATGGAAAATAGTACAAACCTTTTTCCAATAGATTATTATAAATACTACTTAAACCGGTTTTTTCCTTGGTTTTAGATAAAGCCATCGAGATCATTTGCTTTTCCCAAGCCAGTAATTTAATGTTCTTTGAAAATACTTCTAAACCCATTTCACAATAATAAATAGCACTATCGCCTTGTTGCTTTTTTAAATAGTAATCGGTTAATACTTCAAAGGCTTCACGAACATAAGATTGAGGATGTAGTCCCTTTGAATTGGCGCCAAAGTTCCATTGTGCAACCGTTCTCATTGTTCTCACCGCATCGGCTTCATCACCTTTTAAATACTGACTATAACCCATCATTCCATAGGCTACGGTATCTCCTGTTAAATCATAACTGTTTCGATACATTTGAACGGCTTGAGAATATTTTTTTTGTGCATAATTGGCCAATGCCTGTTGGTTGTTATACAGTACAATGGGTTTCATGGCCTCTACATAGGTAGCGTAAAAAATGTTTTTATCGTCGTATTTTCTGGCTTTTACAGCACTTTTTACCGCATCCTTTGCGTAATTAACATCCCCCTTGCTGTATTTGCTCATTTCGCTCATTTGAAATTCCGCAATCGCTTTGATGTAATATAATTCGTAATCGTCTCGTTGTTTGTCTAGGCCTTTTGCAGCTATTTTCTGAGCGGTTGCCCATTTTTTTGCTTGATAGGCATCTCGGGCTCTGATTACATATTTACTCTGTGCATGTAGGTTTGAAAAGAAAAAACCTAATAAAATCAAGCTGATTGTAGTTGTGAAACGAATAAAAAATACTGTTTTAAATGATTTATTTACCATAGCAATTGCCTTTGGAAAAGGTTGAACAATATTAACGATGAGAGTGAGTTGTGATTGTGTTCGATATACACAACTTTTGCCAATCTATCGGATTCAATTCATTGGGACTATCGCAGAAGCGTGAAGTTCGTTTTTACTATTTTGCGAAAAGTGTCGTTACCAATTAATTCTATTAAACAGATATACACCCCTTCAATTGCAGGTTCTCCCATATAATATCCGTCCCAACCGCCATTAATATCATCGGTTTCGAATAATTTCTCACCCCAACGGTTGTAAATTTTCATATTCATTTTGGCGTATCCCTCTAAGTAGGGTTTGAAAACATCGTTCGGCGGTGCATCATTTGGAGTAAATGCATTGGGTACATAGACAATAGGTGGACAACTATCTATAAGGTTTACATCATCGGACGCCTTACATCCGTCTGCGGATGTAACAATAACGGTATATTTTCCAGCAACTTGAGTGAATAAGGTTTGACCTGTTTGTCCCGAATTCCATTGGTAACTATATCCTGTTCCGGCTCCCGCATTAAGGGTAACCGCCGCGTTTCTGCAAACAAATTTGTCAGGCCCCAAATCCACCACAGGGGTTTCTCCCACTCGAACCGTGATGGTTTTACTGCTGCTTCCGCACTTTGAGTACACCTTCACACTGTATGTGCCTGCTTTGTTAACCGTGAATAATCTTTTTGTAGTATCCTTTCCATTTAAATTTACATCGGAGGATGTCCAGTGGTAGCGATACTCTCGGTAATTATTTCCGGCATTTAAATTTATTGAAAAATTTGCATTGCATACTACGGTGTCCCTCATAGGAATTGGATCAAATACATTGTTTATGATTAATACATATAATCCTTGTGTTTTTTTTGATCCATCCGAAAAGGTAGATGTACATTCTGTGTAAAACAATCCAGTGTCTGGATAGGTTACTGGTGGCTGTCTTAATGTAGACGTCGCTGGAGTTCCTCCCTGAAATTTCCAATCCCATGCTACCGATGGCAAACTGCCAGGTTCGTTAAATTCCTGATAGTTAATACTACTGCCTTTGCATATGATTAACTGAGGCGTTTGAGCCATTAGGTTGCCACTTATTGCTAAAAATACAACCCATACCAATGTACGTAATAGACGGTACATGCTATTATAAATCTTTCGCAAGTTACAAACTATGCTTGTATTTATTGTTAATTTTTCGACTTTCTTACATAGGCGTTATTTTATTACGGGTTGAATTGCATTTCCTGCTCTTTGATGGCTCTACGTTTGTGTTTTACTCTTTTTTAACTTCTTCTATTTGCCAGTAGGATAGGAGGCCCTCCGTCAAAAGGATTGTCATATCTACCAATACTCTTTGCCCCCATGCCGCTAGCGCGTTTTATAGCATGATCCCCAAAACGATTCCTAATTTTATCCATCGCTTGGTATAAGTTAATAAGTTCTTCGCTGTCCTCAAATAAGTTGATTTGCAAACCGCCCCCAGCTAAATCACTGAATCTAAGTCCGATAAGTCGGACCAATAACCTCCGATTATATAGCCGCTCAAATAAATCTAAGGTTTTAGGAATTAGAACATGATCTGCAGAAGTATAGGCTATTTTTGCTTGTAAGGAATGGGTGTTGAAATCGCTGTAGCGTATTTTAACGGTGACACAAGAACACACTTTGTTTCCTTTGCGTAAATGATAAGCTAGATTTTCTGCCATGGCGCTAAGGATCAAGCGCAATTTCTGCATATCAATGGTGTCGCGTTCAAAGGTGCGCTCAGTTCCTATGCTTTTTCGCTCGTGAAAGGGTTCTACTTTGCTGTGGTCTATACCTTGGGCTTTCTTCCATAATTCTACCCCTGGTTTATGCAAGGTTCGCTCCATCAACTCCATCGGCATTTGTTGCAAGGTGTGTATGTATTGAATGCCCAGATTTCGCAACGTCTTATACGTTTCCGTACCTACCCCTGGAATCTTTTTAACCGATAATGGAGCTAAAAAGTCTTTTTCTGTACCCGGTTCTATCTTTCGTTGACCTGCAGGTTTGGCCGTTCCCGTGGCGATTTTACTCACTGTCTTATTGATCGATACTCCAAAACTAATGGGTAGACCAGTCTCTTTCAATATTTTATCTTTTAGATGCATCGCCAACTTCCAAGTGCCAAAAAATTTCTCCATGCCCGTTAGATCTAAATAAAATTCATCAATGCTGCTCTTTTCGTAAACCGGCACCTCTTCGGCAATAATCTCCGTAACCATTTTGGAGTGGTCGCTGTACGCTTGTGAGTCGCCACGTAAAATGATGGCTTGCGGACATAATTGCTTGGCTTGTTTCATCGGCATCGCACTGTGAATGCCAAATGCCCGTGCTTCATAGCTGCAACTTGCTACAACCCCTCGGTCGCTGTTGCCCCCAATAATAATGGGCTTCCCTTCCAAAGAAGAATTACGCAATCGCTCAACACTTACAAAAAACGAATCCAAATCCATGTGGGTAATAACTGATTGCATAAAAATGATAAGAATAAATATATTGATAATAAAATTGACAAATTTTCGTCAATAATATAATCAAAAAAATCGCACTAAGCAATATAGAAAAGAGAATTTTGCAAAAAATGCAAAAGATATTGAATTGCCAGGGTTAATTAAAATGATGACAAATTCGGGCTAAAATAAAGTCAGCTGGTCTGGAAGTAACCGAAACGATTTCCGATGATGCTCGCAAGGTCCCCATTCACGAATAGCATTTCGATGAGAAATAGTGGGGTAGCCTGCATTGCTATTCCATCCGTATTGAGGAAATTCCTCGTGCAATTTTTCCATCAATTCATCCCGATGCGTTTTGGCCAAAATACTTGCAGCAGCAATGTGCAAGAATCGAGCATCGCCTTTAACCTCCGTTTTATGGGGAATATCTTTAAAGGGTTTAAATCGATTTCCGTCTACCGCAATGGAATCGAACGGAACCTTCAATAAATGCAACGCCTTATGCATCGCCGCAACACTCGCCCATAGAATATTCAATTCGTCTATCTCTTCTGGAGAACAAATTCCAACGGCCCATCCCAATGCTTCCTGCTCAATGATCCCTCGAAGCTGGTTGCGTGTAGAACGTTTGATTTGCTTTGAATCATTGAGTAAAGGATGATGAAAACCCTCAGGAAGAATTACCGCTGCAGCCACCACCGGGCCCGCTAAACAGCCCCGTCCAGCCTCGTCAACGCCTGCCTGAATTCCTCCCAAATCAGTACTCGCTAATAACATGTTCTTACAATGTAAATGGGTGAAAATTGTTCAATGGAATTAATGAGGAAATATATACAACTGAAGCTATTCCTTCAATAGCAGTT